>NZ_LJHO01000040.1:0-2897 GCF_001295765.1 Novosphingobium sp. AAP1
TCCATCATCGCTTACACCCACATGCTCAGCTACAGAACAGCAACCTATTGCTGGGCACGGCGCGATGAACATGCATCTTGCCGGAATCACTTTTCATGTCGCGAGCCCAAGATTACGTTGATACTGCTGCAACCGAGGTGCCCCTAGCTCAATCCAGTCGAGATTGTCTGGCAGTTCATGCGCAACAACTGGCTGTCGAACCGCAATTTCAAATCATACGATGACATCGTCGTCTACAGCCGCTTCGCCTGGAACAAGCTCTTCGAGCACCTGCGGCGCATCGTGCCCCTCAGATTACGTCAAAGGACCCACGGGTTCTGATCAATGCGCCCTGATATAAAACCAGTTTTGGGTGCCGCTTGACGCCCTTGACGATGTCGACAAAGTCATCGGCATTACGGAAATTGGCGGCAGCAGGTTTCCATTGACGGCTTTTACGAACTTTAGAGGCAGCGCCTCTGCTGGATGCGGAAGTCCCGCGCCCAGCAATCTTTCAAGCAGCTGGCCATCACCCTCAACGTGCTGATTACAGGATAGTTTTGAAGACTCCAGATTGACTCCCATGTCAAAACATGGAAACCAACAGCAATCATCCGGAAACATTTCCGGCGAACTGGAGGGGTGGGGCGATGAAGTCGTTTTTGCATGCTGCAGCTTTCGCATTGGTTGTGGCCAAACCGGCGCATGCCACGGAGACCGTCGCCTACACGTATGATGCTCTCGGCCGGTTGGTCCAAGTTACCCACGCTGGCTCAGTCAATAACGGCCTCAATACATCTTACAATCCTGACAAGGCCGACAACCGCGTAAACGTCACCACTACCGGTAGCTAATGGCTTATTCGCATAAGTATGAAGCCATTAGTAAATTTATGAAGGTGATGTGGTATGAATAATTTGGTAAACGTGCGCAATTTTTCGGGAAAAAGTAGATCTGCGGTCAAGGCGGTTCGTAAAACGCTTCTGATAACGACGGCAATAGTCTTCTACGTGCCATCTGCACTTGCACAAGTTGCTGTTGGCTTGCCAAAAAATCTAGACTTAGATGATAATAGTATAAGCTACTCAAGTGGCTTGCCGGTAATTTCGGAGAAAATCCTGTCTATTGGCGGTTCCCAAAATGGCCTTGAGCATGTAAGGACTATTACTGGAAATCGATATTGGATTCATAACTATACAATCGCTGTTACCGGAACGCTTGGAGGAAACGTCCAGGTAATTATTGGCAGTAGGACTATAAATTTTTCATATAATAGTTCTACGGGTAAATATGTAAATGTTGACGGTGGTGGTGGGGTTTTTACAACTGCACTTGTTTATACCGATGATAACGGCGATATATACAATTTTACTCAGGCTTTTACTGGGGATGATTTCCCGATCCCGCCGACAAAGAGTGTAGTGCAGCGCAATCTTTATGATCCAGTTGGGCCTTATGTCGCATATTGCACTAAGGTCACGCGCGCTGACGGTACGACGGAAGCACTATATTACACGACGCAGTCGGTCAAGTCTGCGGCTGGAACTGTGACGAATAGCTATAACTTTATCAGATTGTCACTTGTTGCAAAGTCTACAGGCTATTCTTTAAAGTTTGGATACGCAACGAATACTCTTTCGGTGTCTGGGGCTAGCCAAATATCATGGTCTTCCATATCGTCTGTATACGGCGTAAATAATACAATTGATTCATGCTCGACCAGTGGGTCTTGTGTTGCTTTTACTCAAAGCTGGCCTTATGCTAGTTATAATGTTACCCAGTCATCTGGAGTATATACCGAGATTTTGACTGATCCGGCCGGGCGTGTCGAAACAATTAAGAGCGACGCATCTGGCCAAAAAATTGCGTCTATACAAATTGGCTCAAACGCAACAAACACCGTTGCATTGTCTTATGATTCTAGTGGTAGAGTTGCTGGCCTATCAAAAAATGGCGTAAACTATACATACGCTTTTTCCGCCAGTGGATCGACACTTTCAAGCGTGCGATCTGCAGCTGGAGCAACGCAATATACAGCTACGGCCGACATTCCGTCGGGCGCATTGCAGGCATTCCAGAATGCACTGAATCAGAAAAATACCTACCAATACAATTCTTCCGGGTTGTTGGCTTATGTTGTTCCTCCCGAAGGCGTGATCACATCTGGTTCGCCAACGTCGGGGTATACGAAATATTCTTATGACGCCAACGGGAATGTGACCGAGCAGCGGAGTGTTGCAAAGGCGGCATCGGGTCTGTCGGACATCGTGCAATCATCTGGATATCCGTCGAGCTGTTCTTCAGGGGTGCTGTGCGAAAAACCAAGTTGGACGAAGGATGCCAAGGGTAACGAAACTGATTATACTTATAATAGTTCTACAGGATTGTTGACGTCATTTACCGGGCCGGCTGATGCTAATGGTCTGCGTCCACAGACACGTTATAGTTATACGGCCATGCAGGCCTATTTCAAGAACAGCTCCGGCTCGATTGTAGCCTCCGGACAGAATGTCTACATGCTGACGTCTATTTCTTCTTGCCGTACGCAAGCTGGGGCAGCATTGACTGGGGCAGCGGGGGTGGGACCTTTCTCGCTTTCGGGAAGCGCCACTTGCGCCAATAGCGCCGACGAGATTCGGACGACGATCAACTACGGCCCCCAGACCGCTGGTGTGGCGAATAACCTGTTGCCGATCTCGCGAACCGTTGCGACCGGGGACGGGGCGATCAGCGCTACCACGACTTTTGCCTATGACAACGTCGGCAACGTCATTTCAGCAACAGGCCCGCTTGCAGGTCAGATCTCCTATGCATTCTACGATGCTGATCGCCGTGTGACTGGTGTGATTGGTCCTGATCCCGATGGCTCTGGTACGCGCCAGCCGCTGGCGGTGAAGTACACGTATAATGCCAATGGC
>NZ_LJHO01000041.1:0-2725 GCF_001295765.1 Novosphingobium sp. AAP1
TAACTACGTCGGCGGAGATCCGGTTAATGGTACAGATCCTAGCGGAATGTTTGATTTTTGCTGGTATCGTAAATATGGAGCGTCTTTGGCGGGTTCTGATGCGAAATTCAACAATGAAAAAGAATGCGTACATGTAGATGATAGGACTGATACCGTAACACAAGGAGGTGGCGATAAAAAATCTGAATCAAGCAATGGGTCAACTATTGTGGTAAGCAGGCGTCGAGATGAAAAAAGTTTGCCACCGTGCCTTCAGGATTTTTTGAGGGGAAGGATTAAAAGTAATCCGGCTGACATCACGCTACACCGGGGATCACCCTTCGAGTTGACCGAGAACTCAGTTACTATTGGAAATGACGTATATCTCGTAGGAGATATATTTGGAAGAACGGACCGAGCGGCTGAGATTCATAAATTCCACGAAATTCAGCATACTAGCCAAGGTGCTCGAGGTTATAGCACCTTCAACCAAGCCTTCGCCTATGCTGCTTTTGGCAGCCATGATGCGTCGCCGTTTGAGCAGGCGGCGGATAAGTTCGCCCAAGACGCTTACAATGCCTACAAGGCTGCGGGATTGGACAAGACATGTCCATTCTAAGAAATTGGAAGCATGGGCTTTTTGTCTTGGCGATGGTAGGTTGCTCAGCTGGGTGCGATCGTGGCTCTCCTGCTTATCGACAAATCGAGAAATTGCCGTATTCCGAATGGGACCGATATGCGGCCTCGCTCCCTATTGAGAAGCGCCTTGATCTACAAAAAGAAATAATGGAGCGTTCTGGCGCAAATCCCCAGATGACCATAGAGGGTGCGTTTTCTAAGCAGCCGTCTGAAACATATGAAGCGCTTATAAATAGAATTAAGCGGGGGGATCATAGTAGATATTACCTTGGCGTGATATACGAAATCAATCGATCCGATAAGTTCGAAATCTGCTCGCAGCCTGATCGAAGGATTATCCAGTCATATCTGCGGGGGATAGCGGGGTATCCGGGGCAGGAGCGTCAGCAGCCGGATTTCTATAACTGCTGAACCGGTCTTTGTAGGACATCGGAAGCATGGGTCTCGTAATCGTGCAGGTGTGTCGCGAACGCGACGCTGGGACTGTGAGACGGTAGTTTGTGCGCGGGGCGAGCCCTGCGAAAACCGATGAGTCGGACCATGGAGTTGCATGTCGGAATAGATGTTGCCCTGTAAAGCTCATGCCTGTGCATCGTCGACGAGAAGGGCGGAAAAGTGCTGGAAACGACCGTCTCCCGCGATCCTGAGGCAGTCTGCCTGGCTTTGCGAGATTATGTCCAAAACATTAGATGTTTGGTCCCGGGAATTGATGGTGCGGGTATGATGTGAAGCGCTGGGGTTCTTTTGTAATCGCCCGATTGTTACCGCAGCTTATAGGCCTTGACGATTTTGATGGTGGCAGGATCGGAAACAAGGTCCTGCAGGAATTGCTCCCATTCGTCAGGAGATCGCCGTGCGTCGGCGATCATGCTTCGTAATTCGTCGATGGCATTGTCGGTCAGTGCGGTGCGCCATTCGTCCGTAACCGCCCGATTGTTACCGCGGCTTGTGGCGTTTGATGTCTTCGATGGTTTCGGGATCGTCGAAATTGGCGTGCAGGAAGTCGTCCCATACGTCGGGTGAGCTGCGGAGGTCGGCGAGAAGGTCTCACAATTAGACAGCTAGGTCTCTTGGGTTGGTACCACCATTTTGGCAGACGCTCGCTCGAGAAACGTATTGGTAATATACTGTAAAAAATTACAGAAAGTTAATTACTTCCTCCGACTTTTTCGATTTAGTTTGGCGTGTCTTCTGGGGGGGTAATTATATGATGAAGCGGGAAAATTCTCTTTACGCCGTGCTGCTGGGGTCCGCCGCGAGCTGCATTGTGTTTCCCGCGCTTGCGGTTGCGCAAAGCACTGCTCCTGCACCAACTTATAATTCCACGGTGGACAGCAACGGAATCGATCTCTCCAACGGGCAGGTTCGTCCGCATATTGTCGATCTCAGCATAGGCCCGAGTGACGCTCCCCTCCAGCTTATTCGTTCATCGTATACAGCCGATGCCAGAAATTTTCTTATTGCTGTCGCTGGAACTTATAGCGCCACAACGGGAAAACTAAATTCCCCTGTTACAGTTATGATTGATGAAAAGGCGTATACATTTAATTATACAAATGGAGCTTGGGTCGCTCAATACGCGGATGGTTCATCTTTTGACGGAAGTAAGTTTGTAGACCGAGATGGTGTAGTGTACCAATTTTACGCTGTATTTCAAGCAAGTCCGTCATACACACACTATTTGGGGTTTGGGTATTGGCCAGCTCTAATAGGAAGATCTATATCATATCCAGATGGTAGAGTTGTCAACTTAGATTACAATAATTTTCGGGTTCACTCTGGGTCTGGCGCTGCAGGCAGAGATGATTTTTACTATAGACTAAAATCTGTAACTGATAGTCGTGGATATATGTTAAAATATAGCTACGTTTCTGATGTTAATAGTGATACTAATGCAAATTGGGGGGTTCTTTCTTCGGTATCAGCTGTTAATCTTGGATCATACTCATGTGGAATTTCTGACAATACCTGCAATTCGGCGCCGCAGACAGTTCATTATGCATATGCCGGACCGGATTCAGCGGGTAATTATACTTTTACGGTTACTGACCCGCTTGGAAATCAGACCATTGGTACTAATCACGCAAATTATATAGGGGTAAAAACT
>NZ_LJHO01000042.1:0-2382 GCF_001295765.1 Novosphingobium sp. AAP1
AACCACCCTCCGTGAATAAGAGCGGCTAGGGGCTGCTCGAGGCGCTTGCCGCCCCGGCTACGACCCTTGTCGAATCGTCCTTCGAGGGCGGAATTGTGCGAATTCTTCGAGGTCTTGCGCGGCTTGTCCAGCAGCGCTGCCAGTTCCGAAATCCGCGCGGCCATCCGCTCGATCATCTCATGCTGCGCAAGCAGCAGATCGTTCTTCTCGGCTTCGCTCAAAACATGAAGCAGAGGTGGTGCCATGGGCAGTTTGAATCACCGAGCCGCGAGCCATGCAAGGCCTTTTCTGCCATCCCCGTGAGCAGTTACTGAGCCATTCTCAAACGGACTCTGAGCGCTTCCTGAAGATTGGAGATGAGGAGAAACCGTTCTAATTCCCACCGTTGCTTGTGGCATAACCTTCCTGGGAAAATCAGTATCCGTTATTGTTCTTCAGTAAGGCCTGCCCACGTAGGCTTATCCTGCCCAGGTTCAGGGATTCGCAATTTCTGGGCGAAGGTGGGCGATGCGTAGATGCCGCTCGATGACAATAGGGGGGGCGCTGGAAAATTATGTCTATAATTACATCAACAAAAAATTTTAGATTGTATTTGTTATTTTAATAAATAATTTGTGAATTAATTTAATGTGTAAATTACATTATTGCTCTGAAGTTCAATCCTATTACGGTTCCTTGCACGGCAATAGAAATAATTTCCATAGAGAGTGTATATTTCAAGCGGTCATCGCGTTTAATTCCATGTTTATATGCTGAGTAATGCAATAATCCGACCAAGGATTTAATTGCGATAATTTTTCCTATCGATGGATGGCTTCCAAACAGTGGGTTTTTTTCTTGACATCCTAATTTTTGCATGCACCCAATAGTTTGGGCGGCGTCAATTGCGTTCAATGTTTGATAAATTATTTCCAGTGTCTTTAAGTTTTTTCTTATTGCTTTATAATGATTTTCTTTTTTTTCGTCAATATATGGCTTGGGTGAATTGTCGTCTTTAGGATATTCAGTCATTTTTGTCGGAGCGGAGGTGATTAATTCTTCTTTTTTGTTTCCGGCAAGATCAAATTTTATATTTGAGACGTTTTCTATGTTTCTAGAGTACGAAATTTGTTGGCAAAATGCGCTAGATGTATTGAGGATTCCGACATTCAAAAGAATGAACATACATGAAATTCGCAAATTTTCTTTTACGCGCATAACGATTTCCCGGATTTTTAGAAGTAAAGCAGAATCAGGAATTCGTTACGTTACACGCGGAGGCTGTCATTGAAATTTTAGTTTAATCTATATCGGACAATAAGATGTTCGAATTTGGATGGGATATTCACATGCCAATTTTTTGTCGTTTTGAATCAAGTTCATCTGATTGGTTCGGATTTTATGTTGATCATGATTGGATGAATATGGAGCGATTTTGGGCATTTTTGAAGATTTGCACCCACTGAAGGTCACGAGTAGCAGTTGCTGGAGTTGTTTCCCTGCTGCTGCGTGGCATTCGACGCGGTTGGCGACGGGAAAGCTCGTTTCTTTGACCTCCCGGGAAGTTCCGAAGCGCGGAGTGCGGCAGGTAATCTTCTTGACGAGCTTACAGTGGGGTTTGAGTTCAAATTGATCGGCGGTGTTATATTGTTGCGCTACGAGGGAGCGGCGGTGGCAAGGTTTGGGTCATCCACGCGGCGCGATGTCGATGTTCAGGATCCAGGCGTTGCAGCCGCTGTTGGTTGAGGCGGCGGAATTCCAGATCGCGGACCAGCTCTCGTTCAGCGGCTTCTGGGGCGGCCCGCTTGACGGTCCGGTAACGGATGCGGCGTCGATGTCGCGCGACGCGTCGAAGTGGCTTTTTTGCAGCCTTTTGCTCCGTGGCAAAAGGGGTCACAATTTCTTCGCTCGCGTCGGTACGGTGCTTGCGTATGGCGAAGATCTGGCGATACCGCACCGGGACTGAGCGACCAGGCTGATCTGCATCTGGAATGGCAGCAGCACTAACGGCGATGACGGCGCCCGCCTTACTGCGATTCTGCGGAGCGGAGGCGATGCGTTCGAGGCTCTGGGTTGATACGGCCTATCGAGCAAGTAAGATCGAGGCGATTCTCGCCAGGGCCATGCTCATGAGGTAACTCCATTAGTGGAGCTTATCCCATGGACAGGTGTTCGAGAGCGTCTTCAAGTCCAATGCCAAGCGCCGCCGCCGATCTGCGCTACGATCGGGCAGATGAATGCAGGGATTAAAGACTGCGGGCTCTGTCCATCCGCGTCATTGGCGTTGCCCAAGTCCGCATCAGGATTCAGCATGGCGAACCTCGCCTGTAACTTTTAGCGCTCCTTGTGGCTAGCCCGGCTTATTCATTGGGGTGGTGTGAAGGGTTGGCGGGATTGGCGTAA
>NZ_LJHO01000043.1:0-1773 GCF_001295765.1 Novosphingobium sp. AAP1
CATGTTCGTGATAGGAGGACGGGGCGATTGCCAGTTCACGGCAGATCGGCTCGATACCCAGATCCTCGCGATGGGCGTCGATGAACGCCATCATCATCTCTCGCGGCGGTCGAGCTCCGCCATGGCAAAATATGCTGACGCCTTGCGCAGGATTTCATTGGCCCGGCGCAGTTCCTTCACCTCGCGCTCCAGCAGCTTAAGCCTGGCCTTGTCATCGCCCGCCAGCGCCGCTGGTGCCGTTCGTCGGCTCGCCTCCTCACGGCACCAGCGGCGCAGCGTCTCGGCCGTGCATCCGATCTTGCCGGCGATCGAGGTCATCGCCTCCCACTCCGAGCCATAATCGGCGCGATGCTCGCCAACCATACGCACAGCGCGATCACGCACCTCAGGCGAAAATTTGTTCCGGGTTTTGCTCATCACGAATGCTCCTTCTCACAAATAGGAGCCTCCGGAAAACCCGGGACGCTTCACACGTAGCGCGTCTACGCGGTCCACGCCTCGTCGATCAGTATTTCACCGGCGGTGCTTCGCTGGACAACACACAGCGTCCGCTTAAAACCTTTGACGGCCGTATGGTCGGTGAAAATGACGGTGCCTGAAACAGAGCCGTTGGAAGCGCGGATTTCGTAGGTTTCAACGTCCGTTTCCTGCATGAAGCCGGTGGATTTCGAGTGCAGGAGTTTGAGTGTATCCCCCTCAGCTAGCTTGAGGCGATCCCGCCAATCCGACATCATGTTGTTCCGTTTTCGATGATTGCCCTGCCGCTCTATCGTCGATGGTCGTTCAAGCGATATTGACGCCGCAATAGCGGCCGTCCAGGCCCCTGAGTTCGTGTGCCGGAAGCGGTCGTTTGTTTATCGATGTCGCTGGCCCCAGGAATGGCCTGGGTTGGTGGCGGAACTGACGTTCCAGCATTGATGAGCAATCGGTGGTTATTGGGTCGACTGCCTGCGACCTCCTACGGGGGTAAAGGCTGGGGGAGCGGAACGGCGAATTCCCATTGGCGGTGGTCGCGAAGCGGCCTAGACTGAGCTGGTAGAGGTTGAATCAATTGACGACGGGCATTCGCACTGGCGGGCGGTATCTCATCGACGGGTATCCCGCTACCGTAGTCGGCATTGTTGCCGACCGTCAGTTTGACGCGGAATACCCTGCGGATGAATGGGCGGATGTTCTCGGAACGGGCATCCTTGTTAGGGATGATCAAGCGGGACTGATACATTATCCCGACCTCGTAGACATCCGCATCGAACCCCTATGACGGCAGATGGTGGGAAGCTGCCACTACCGCCCCACAAGAACAGCCTCTGCAGCTTCGCCGCTCATCAAGAGTTTAATGCCAGCGCGGAAGGCGTCGAGGTCTGGGTAGTTGGTGAGGAACCTACCCCGCACGCGGTTTTGAGGTTCATAATCGTCAGCGATCTCGAATCGAACCAGTAGATCGCCGCGTCTGTTGGCCGGAGCGATCTCAAGGCGCAGAACAAGGTCGTCACCTTCCTGCATGTTGAAGCCCCACTGGACAGCGATTGGCTTTTCCGCAGTGATCGGAAACGCGTCTAGCGCCTCACCGAACTCCTTCACGTCCTGCCATTGAACCCAAAAGCCTCCCTCGCCAGAAAAGCGTTCGGTTTCGACGGCGACAGACAAACGGCCGAAGTCGTCCCTCGGCTTGTTAGCATCGAAGAAGCTTGAATCGTATTGGTATTGGAGGGTCAGCCTGCTCATGTTTTCTTAGTCGCAGGCTAACCCGTCTTATTCATGAGGTCGCTGTTC
>NZ_LJHO01000044.1:0-1581 GCF_001295765.1 Novosphingobium sp. AAP1
CATCAGGGTGGGGCAAAGGGTTGGCGGGAGTGGCGTAAGCCTCTGATCTGAATTAGGATCTGGGTGTCTATTCCGAACCTGCCGCAGGGCAGAAAATGCCACAGGCCACACCCGCCATGAACGTCGATAGCGCAAGCCCATTCCGATTCCCAGCAGTGGCGCGCAAGAAAGTGACCGCCGCGTTTGATGGTGGCCGGCTCACCTCGGATGGTGGCGTGCTGCTGCTGGCGCAGGCTGAACGTGCAATGGGGATCTGCCAGCGGCTTGCAGCTTGCATTGCCGATCCGCGTGACCCGGCGCGGGTGGTCCATCGCCTCGATGACATCCTGCGTGCCCGCGTGTTCGCGATTGCTTGCGGCTATGAGGATGCCGATGATCTCGACGCCCTGCGCGACGATCCGGGTTTCCGTTTGGCGCTGGGCAAGTTGCCGGGATCGGGCGCGGGACTTGCCAGCCAACCAACGATGAGCCGGTGGGAGAATGCGCCGACCACGCGCGAACTGGCCAGCATGATGGTCGCAATGATCGACATCTACTGCGCCAGCTATCCCGCCCCGCCGGTGGCGGTGACGCTGGATATCGACGATACCTGCGATGTCGTCCATGGCTATCAGCAGCTTTCGTTCTGGAACGGACATCATGGCGAGCGCTGCTTCCTGCCGATCCACGTCTACGATACCGCAACCGGCCGGCCGGTGGCCATGCTGCTGCGCACTGGCAAGACGCCGTCGGGTGCCGAAGCGGCCGGTCACATCCGGCGCCTGGTGCGGCATATCCGCCGGAACTGGCCGGAAACGCACATCACCATCCGTGGTGACGGGCACTATGGCCGGCCCGAGGTCATGGCCTTCTGCGAAGCGGCCGGCATCGACTATGTGTTCGGCCTGCCGACCAACGCCGCGCTGCGTGCCGATCCGGCCATCGTCGCTGCCGCCGATGCCTGCGCGGTCAAGCGCGCCGAGGAAGGCCGCGCGATCCTGCGCCATTATGCCCAGACCCGCTACGGCGCCAAAAGCTGGAAAAGCCAGCGCCGCGTCGTCGCCCGGATCGAGGCCAGCACTTTGGGCATGGACATCCGCTATGTCGTCACCTCGCTGACCGAAGGCTCGGCTGAGCATATCTACGACACGCTTTACTGCGCACGCGGGCAGGTCGAGAACCTGATCAAGCGCCACAAGGCCCAACTCGCCAGCGACCGTACCTCGTGCCGCTCGGCAAACGCCAACCAGGTGCGCCTCATCCTGCACACCGCCGCATACTGGCTGCTGTGGCGCATCAGTCAGGAAGTCCAAAAAGCAGTCGCGCCCAATACCATGTCTCTGGCCGCTGCCGAGTTCGCAACACTGCGCCTGCGGCTGCTCAAGGTTGCCGCCCGGATCATCGAAAGCACCACGCGCATCCGCGTCGCCTTCACGTCAGCATGCCCGGATGCCAGCGTGTTCCGAGCCATCGCCACCACCCTCCCGCCGGCGCCAGCATGATCAACGCGGCAGTGCCGCCGACCCCAAAGCCCACCTCCAGCAACCTCGAAAAGCCCATTGCTCAGGTCGCGGTGAAAACACCGTCGATGACGCGCGACTG
>NZ_LJHO01000045.1:0-1535 GCF_001295765.1 Novosphingobium sp. AAP1
GTTGTATCCGATTGGATCGGTTTGCATGAAGCGACCGAGGCTTGGCGAGTACCAGCGGGCCTTGTAGTAGGCGAGGCCGACTTCGGGGAACCAGGCCTGACCAGTGTACTGGAAGCGGCCGATGTTGTTGGCACGCGGAATGCCGAACTCGTCATAGGCGTTGGTGCCCAGGACATTGCCCGAGCCATCGGTGACGGCGATGATCGAGCCGCGCTCGTCGGCCTGCAAGAAGCGCCGATCGGTCAGGCCCGAGCCTTCATACCACACGACCGGCTCGTCCGTGCCAGGGCCCGGCACATAGCGGCGCAGCGTCGCTCCTGAAGAACCCGATACTTCCGCTAGAATGGCGGTGCCATCGTAAACGAACCGGGTCGAAGCGGGTGCGTTATATTCGATCAGGCGCCCCGCCCCGTCATAGCGCATCGTCGCGGAGGGACCGGAGGTCATCTCGTTGAGCTTATCGTAGCCGTAGCTCGAACTACCCGACGAGGTCAGGTTCCCACGCCCATCGTAGCCGAACGCGACCCCGCCTGCGGCAGTGTACTGGTTCAGACCATTGGTCGTATAGGCGCGGCTGGTGTTCACGGCTCCGGTCCAAGCGTAGGCATCATTGCTGCGAACGAGGCTGGTGATCTGCGAAGCTGGGTTATAGCCGATCGCAGTCCCGGTCCCGCCCACAGCACCAATGAGATTATCGTAGGCCGTCCCGCCCAGGTCAAGCTTCAGGCCGGCAAGGCGGCTGACACTATCATAGGCATATGTCCGGGTCGTTCCATTACCATAGGTGACGGAACTGCGGCGTCCCAATGTGTCGTAGCTATAGGACGCCAGGACGCCCACCCCCGACGTGGCACCATTCTCGCGGATAGCGGTGACATTGCCGGCGAGATCGTAGTCGTACGTGACATAGTTGGTATCGCCCCAGGTCAGGCGAGTCCGGTTGCCGGCAACGTCATAGAGATAGCTGACCGACCCGAATGGCTGCGTCTCGCTGCTCAGGCGGCCCAGGCCATCGTAGGTATAGGACAGATTAATCCCGTCGCCAGGACGCTGCACATTTGTCACTTGGCCCAGCAGATTGTAGCTGAAGTTTACCGCGTTTTCGCCGTTCGGCGTGCGCGAGGCCATGCGCCCGAGATTGTCGTAGGTGAATGTGATCGTGTTGCCATCGCGCAGGCGGCGCTGGGTCACGTTGGAATTGGCATCGTAGGTCAACTGCTCGTAGTCGGTCGTCGAGCTTGAGCCAGCACCCTGCGTCGGTGACGGATAAAGAGTCTGCGACAAACGGTCGAAGCCATCATACACGTAGGTCGTCAGATTGTTCTGACCGTCTTTCACCGAACCCAACTTGCCATTAGCAGTATAGGTATTGGCCTGGGTAGTGGATTGGGCGGAAGTCCCCACACCTTCCGTGACCGCCAAAACCCTGCCTACCGGATCCAAATCCCGCTTGGTCACCCGGTCCGCGCCATTGGCCCCGCTCGTCTGGCTTGGCGCACAGCTGGACGCCACCGTGGCGGGAATGGCCGACAGGT
>NZ_LJHO01000046.1:0-1520 GCF_001295765.1 Novosphingobium sp. AAP1
CCGTTGAAAAAGTCGCCTTCTTGGTGAAGCGGAGGGTACGGATCGAAACGGCTGAGCAGAATCGCCTGACCTCATGTCATCGCCATCTGCCTGGCGATGCTGATCTTGGCGAGTTTGCGCAGGTTCTGGGCGGCAGCGGCGAGGTGGAACTCATCCCGGGCACCATTGGGTCCGCGTAATCGCAGCCGGTCGAGCCGCATGATGCGCTTCAGGTGGGCAAAAAGCATCTCGACCTTCTTGCGCTCGCGGCGTGAGGCGATCCATTCATCTTCCTGCGACAGGGCCCGAGCGAGATCGCGAGCGCCCTCGTGGATGGATCGGGTCACCTTGCGAGCCGGCAGGATGGGTGTGCATTGTGGCTTGAGCGCGCAGTTGCTGCAGTCCTGCTGCCGCGCTCGGTAGCGGATGAAGCCGTCCTGGTCGGCCTCCGGTCGCGGCGAGGTGAAGTTGCGGTTACGCGGCCGCAGGCGCTTGTCGGCCGGGCAGATATAGCTGTCATCCTCGTGATCGAAGGTGAAGTCGCTGCGCTCGAAAGCGCCATCGCTTCTGGCGGACTTGTCGAAGACGGGCACATGCGGCTCGATGCCACGCTCGTGGACGAGCCAGGCGAGCATACCCGCAGAGCCATAGCCGGTGTCGCCGATCAGCTTGCGGGGCCATAGGCCGTGGCGATCGGCTGCCCGCTCGATCATCCGTTTGGCGGCGGTCACCTCGGCCTGGCGCATCGCCGTGCTCGCCTCGACATCCACGATCACCGCATTGTCGACGTCGATCAGGTAGTTGGTGGCGTAGCAGAAGTCGGCGCGGTTGCCGTGCGCCTGGGTATAGCGGGCCGCAGGATCGACAGGCGAAACGCGCTTGGGCTCAACCGGCGTTGCGCCGCCGAAAGCTGCATCGTCGAGCACGGCCAGGTACTCCTCGACAGCACGGCTTTGCGGAGCGGCGGTCAGGCCCTGCGGCCCGTCGACATAGATCTGCCGATTGGCTTCGGCCCGGATCAAGCTGGCATCGACAGCAAAGCCGTCGCCTCCGACCAGACCTTCGTCGATACAGCGCCGTACAGTTGCTTCGAACAGCTGGCGGAACAGATCACTCTCACGGAAGCGACCATGGCGGTTCTTCGAGAAGGTCGAGTGATCCGGCACCTGGCCGTCAAGGCCGAGGCGGCAGAACCAGCGGTAGGCCAGGTTGAGGTGCACCTCCTCGCACAGCCGGCGTTCCGACCTGATGCCGAAGCAGTACCCCACGATCAGCATCCGCAGCATCAGCTCAGGGTCGATCGAAGGACGACCGATCGTGCTGTAGAACCCTCGCAGGTGCTCGCGCAGGTCCGACAGATCCACAAACCGGTCGATCGTCCGAAGCAGATGATCGGCCGGAACATGCCGATCCAGGCTGAACTCGTAGAACAGGGCCTCCTGCGCCACACGGCGCTCGCCCATCATCGCTTGGCATCCTTCAGCATCTCAATGCTGAATCAGACCCTCTCTCCAACTGCAAGGCCGACTTTTTCAACGGCA
>NZ_LJHO01000047.1:0-1390 GCF_001295765.1 Novosphingobium sp. AAP1
GGCCTATTGTCAATCCCGATTCGGCATAATCACGTCGCCGGCTTCATGCTTCTGTCCGCAGTCACCGCAAGGGCGCTGCATGATGGATGTCCTCAACGAACCGGCCGACCAATCTAGAAACGCGCAGTCACCCGAAGGGCTGCTCCCGTCTTACCGGCCTGACCTGGCTCGTGCGTCCCGGCGACGGGACCTTGCCATTGGGCGCGATGGTCCTCTCGCCCGAAACCCTTGTGTCCTACCTTCGTCCCTGTTCGATAACGATCACGCTGCAACCAGCCTGTGCTCGAAGCATGTCCCGTCGCTGAGCATACGGTGCATGACGACTGCCAGCTTGCGCGCCAAAGCGACCTTGGCCTTCTTCATGCCCGCCCGGCTAGCAATCTTCGCCGCCCAGCTCTTGAGCTGCGATCCCTTGACCGGCCGGGTCAGGATGATGTTGGCCGCCTCGTATAATGCCGTGCGCACCTCCTGGTCACCGCATTTGGAAATGCGCCCGGTAACATCAGTCTCCCCCGACTGGTACTTGCGCTGGGTCAGGCCCAAATGTGCTCCCACAGTCCGCGATGACCGAAACCGGGCCGGATCATCAATCGCCGAAACGAACGTCAGCGAGATCAGCGCTCCGACACCGGGCACAGTCATCAGCAACTGCGCCCTCTCGTCCTGGCGAGCCCGGCTATTGACCAGACCATCGAGCCTGCGAAACTGTTCAAGCAGCGTAGCCCGCGCCTTCAACAGGGCGTCCACCGCATTGTCGAGCCCGGGAACCGATGCCGCCAGTTCCCGAGCACGGCCTTCAAAAGTCTTGCGGTTGGTCGGCCCTACCTTCAGCCCGTAGCCACGCAGCAGTCCGCGCAGGCACAGCTCAAGATCGATGTACTTCGACTGTAGCATCTTGCGGCCAGCCAACAGCGTCCTGTTCTCCTGCGCTTCCTGCGACTTGCAATGAACCGGTCGATACCAGCCCAGGCGCATCAACTGGGCAATGCCGCGGGCATCCTTGCGGTCGGTCTTCACCGGCATCGACCGGAATGCATCGCGCACCTGTCTCGTCTCGAGCAGGGTCACTGGCAACTTCGCCTCGATCATCGCGGCATAGAGCCATTGCGACAGCGGGCCAGCCTCCAGGCCGATCGCCGCCATCTGAAAGTCCAGACCCTCGAACCAGGCGACGATCGCCCCAGGTTCGCTGGCAACACGCGCCTCCTTCACAATGCTGCCCGCAGCATCCACAACGCAGAAATGCGAGACTTCCAGCGAAACGTCGATCCCGGTATAGTAGCCCACGGTGGTCTCCCTCGATGCTTGGCGCAGCCCAACCGCTGACGCCGTTCAACCATCGTACCGGGAGGCCACCAACCCTGCATCAGGGATGCGCAACCGACGCCGG
>NZ_LJHO01000048.1:0-1287 GCF_001295765.1 Novosphingobium sp. AAP1
GCAGGGAGTTCGAACGAAAATATAAAATATTATACGACAACTGGTTCTAATCCATTTTCGGTTTCGATAAATGGCAACGTCTGGAATTATCAATATACCGTTTCAGGAGCAACAAGATTATATAACATAACTAATCCTGATGGTAGTTCAAAATCAATTACGATAGACACAAATTTAATTTTGCCGACAAAATACACAGATGAAAACGCCAAATCTTATTATTTCACATATGATAGTAACTCTCGTTTGGTATATTTTGTGATGCCGGAAGGATCATTTTCGGGGTCTGTTCCGGTGACTGGATATATCAAGTACTCATATGATGCCCGTGGAAATGTTACGGAAATAAGGAAAGTATCTAAGAATCCTTCGGTCGATGCGGATATTGTTCTGACAAAAGGATTTTCCGCAAGTTGCAGTAATGCGGTTAGCTGTAATAAGCCTCTGTGGGAAAAAGACGCACTATCGAACGAGACAGATTACGGCTATGATGCTTCGACCGGTCTTGTAAAATCCGTATTGTTTCCAGCTTCTTCCAGCAATGGTGTGAGGCCTCAGGTAAATTATTCCTACCAAGATATCTATCCCTGGTATCTTAGCGCGACTGGTGTATTAACCCAGGCGGCGGCGCCAATCCACCGTGTGGCGGCCATATCTAAATGCGTCAGTATGTCGTCATGTTCCGGAACGAGTGATGAAATAAGATCTTCGATATCTTATCAGTCTGGATCATCGTCGAGCAAAAGCAATGCCTTGCCTATATCGTACACGAACTCTAATGGGACAGGGTCTGTTTCATCAACTACATCGTTTTCCTATAATGATGCTGGTGACGTGAATTCCCTGACTGGACCTCGATCCGATAATTCATTTTATTCATATGATCTCGATCGCCGTCTTGTGGGCGAGATTGGACCTGATCCGGACGGTTCGGGTACTGGGTTGCCCGTAGCGAAGAAGTATACGTACAACGCTGACGGAGTGCTGACGCAGACTGCGGTTGGAACGGTTCCCAGCCAAGCGACCGACCTCAGCAACTTCAGTGAGAGCTATCACTCCGCCATAACGCTCGATACCTACGAGCGGCCGGTGCGCTCGACTTTGGTCGCCGGAACAACGACCTACGCCGCGAGCGACCAAGTATACGACAGCTTGGGCAGGCCGTACTGCGCCATACAGTACATGAACCTGTCGGCCATTCCCTCCACGGTGGCATCAAGCTGTGCGCCAAGCCAGACGACAGGCAGCAGTGGGGCAGACCGGGTGACCAAGCAGGGCTTTGATCCG
>NZ_LJHO01000049.1:0-1223 GCF_001295765.1 Novosphingobium sp. AAP1
TCCCCTGAAATGTGACCGATTTTGAGTAGAGTCCGACGCGAAGGAGTCGGACGGATATGAAGCGGAGCAGGTTCAGCGAAGAGCAGATCATTGCGATCTTGAAGGAGCAGGAGGCTGGGATGGCGACGGCGGACGTGTGCCGCCGCCATGGGATCAGCTCGGCGACGTTCTACAAATGGAAGTCGAAGTATGGCGGCCTGGAGGTGTCCGAGGCACGGCGACTGCGCGCACTCGAGGACGAGAACGCGAAGCTGAAGAAGCTGCTGGCCGAGGCGATGCTGGACAACGTGGTGCTGAAGGATCTAGCCACAAAAAAATGGTAACGCCCGGCGCTAAGCGGGAAGCCGTCGCTCATGCTCGTGAACACCACGGGCTGAGCGAGCGTCGGGCGTGCAACCTGGTCGGTGTGAGCCGGCGGGTGATCCGGTATCGATCGTCGCGGCCGGACGATGGTCCGCTGCGGCAGCGTCTTCGCGAACTGGCGGCGGAGCGTCGCCGGTTCGGCTATCGGCGTCTGGGCTATCTGCTGGCGCGCGAGGGCATTACGCCCAACCACAAGAAGCTGTTGCGGGTATATCGCGAAGAGAACCTGCGGGTACGCCGCCGCGGTGGCCGCAAGCGCGCCTTGGGCACTAGGGCACCGATGGTGCTGCCGGATGGACCGAACCAGCGCTGGTCGCTCGACTTCGTCTCCGATACCCTGACCTGCAGCCGGCGGTTCCGCATCCTGTGCGTGGTCGACGACTACACGCGGGAATGCCTGGCGCTGGTGGCGGACACGTCGCTCTCGGGCGTGCGGGTCGCGCGGGAGCTGACGCGGCTGATCGGCATGCGCGGCAAGCCGCATACAGTTGTCAGCGACAACGGCACCGAGCTGACCTCGTCGGCCATCCTGCGTTGGTCGCAGGAGCGGCGGGTCGAGTGGCACTACATCGCCCCGGGCAAGCCAATGCAGAACGGCTTCGTCGAGAGCTTCAACGGGCGCTTGCGCGACGAATGCCTCAACGAGACGCTGTTCACGTCGCTGCCGCATGCCCGGTTCGTGCTTGATGCCTGGCGGCATGACTACAACCACGTAAGGCCGCACTCGAAATTGGGCGGGAGAACCCCCGCCGAGAAAGCCGGTAAACCTGTCTGGGAGCATGCCCCCAGACAGGTTGCCATCACCTCAACCAACCATCATGTAGGAGCCGGACTCTACCTCTGACTGGTAACAATCAGGG
>NZ_LJHO01000005.1:0-270956 GCF_001295765.1 Novosphingobium sp. AAP1
GTCCCCCTCCACCAGCCTGCGGCTGGTCCCCCTCCCCCGGTGGGGGAGGATCAGGGTGCAGGCACCACGTCAAAGGCAATGTTCAGCCGTTCACCCGCAGCGAACGGCACTGTGCCGTGCCACAGCGTGGAGGGGAACAGCACCAGTTGCCCTACCATCGGCGCGATCGTGCCATAGGGGGCAAGATCCAGGCCCAGCTCCTGCGGCGGGGCGCCATAGTGAAAGTGTCCGGCATCGGGCGCGGTGCTTTCGGCCGGATCGGGCAGGGCGACATAGAAGGCGCTGCTGATCCACCCCAACGGATGCGAATGGGTGACGTTGAAGCCTTGCCCGTGCAGCCGCACCGACCAACTGCCGCTGATCCGCACTGGCTCGCGCGGGCGCGAGAGCAGCGGGTGGGCAGGATCGGGCGGGGGCAGGGCGGCAATGTAATCGCGCGTTGCCGCCAGCAATGCCTCGCGCGTGCGCACCAGCACGGGTTCGTGGCGCAGCAGCACGCTGCGGTCGGTCTGCGTGCCGCCGCGCACCGATTGTTCGGGATAGGGCAGTTGCGCCCGGTGCAACCCGCGCAACAGATCGGCCAGTTGCGCCAGTTCCGCGCCGCTCAGCCCCACTGCCACGCTGCGCACAAATGCGGGATCGTCATCGAGCCATTGGGTCCGCGGATCGTCCAGCAGGCGCCAGCAGGTCGACACATAGGGCCAGACCTGCCCGGCCAAAGGTGATCCCGGCGCCTGCTGCGCCAAGGGCAGGGCGAGGGCCAGTGCGGCATCGGGCGCGCCCCCGCGCAGCGCCTGGCGGATGCGTGCGATCGTGATCAGCGGGCTGCCGGGCAGCGTACCCTGGTTGATCAGCCGGGCCATCTCTTCCGCATCGCCGCTTTCGCCGGCCAGGAACACCCGCGCCTGGATCAGGGCAGGCAGCGCGGCCAGGTGTCGTTCCGCTTCGTCCAGGATGGCGGCGGCGCGGGGCCAGTCGCGCACCTGGGCCACGGCGGCAAACCACCCCAGCCACAGGGCGGGCTGCGCCGGATGGGCGCGCGCGGCGCGGGCAAAGCTGGCGTCGAAGGTGTGGCGGTCTCCGTTCACCCAGCGCAGCGAGCCCAGCACGCGGTGCCCGTCGGCCCAGGCGGGGTGGCGCGCCAAGGCCGCCTCCAGCGTGGCCAATGCTTTTGCCGCCTGGCCTTCGCTGGCCAGCGCCAGGGCGTAGTTGCGCTGTGCGTCGAGATGGTCGGGCCAGCGGCGGCAGACCGTGGCGAACAGGTGCGCGGCGGGATGGCCCAGTTCATAGCGCGATTGCGCGTGGAGAAAGGCGACGGCGGGATCGTCGGGCGCCAGGGCATGGGCGCGCGCGATGGCGCCTTGCGCGCCGACCATGTCTTGCCGCGCGCGCAGGATGCGGGCGCGGTCGAGCCATTCGCCCGCGCTTTCGCTCATGCCGGCTGCGGGGCAAGCCCGGCCAGCACGGCGCCATGCATGGGTTGCTGCGCCGCCTCCGCGGCCATGGCGCCGCGCAGCCGGCCCAGCCATTCGCGCCCGTCGACGCCGCGATAGTCGATCAGCGGGTCGTGCCCTTCCGGCAGGTTGTTCTGGCCGATGTGCACGGCCAGCCATGATGGCGGGGCAAACAGGTCCAGCTCACGCGCGATCAGGCGACCATGGCGGCGGAAATGCGCAATTTTCAGGGCCAGGCTGTCGGGGATGTCCATCGCCGCGACATGGCGCCACAACTCGGCATCCTGCCGCTGCGTCAGCTTGTAGTGCAGGATGATGAAGTCGCGGATGCGCTCCATCTCGCCATGGGCGACGCGGTTGAATTCATCGCGCGTGGCGGGATCGAAATCGCGATCGGGAAACAGGGCCAGGATCTTGGAGATATTGGCCTGGATCAGGTGGATCGAGGTGGATTCGAGCGGTTCGAGAAAGCCCGAGGCCAGGCCCACGGCAATCACGTTGCGGTTCCAGTGCAGCTTGCGTCGCCCCGCCTGGAAGCGCACCGCGCGCGGATCGCCCAGCGCCGTTCCATCCAGGGTGCTGGCGAGATCCTCGGCCGCGCGGTCTTCGCCCAGGAACGCGCTGCAAAAGACATAGCCGTTGCCGATGCGGTGCTGCAGCGGAATGCGCCATTGCCACCCCGCCGCGCGCGCGGTCGATCGGGTATAGGGCGTGGGGTTGGGATCGGCGGCGGGGTGGGCGCAGGGCATGGCCACGGCGCGGTCGCACGGCAGCCAGTGCGACCAGTCTTCGTATCCGGTCTTGAGCGCGCCCTCGATCAGCAGCCCGCGAAAGCCCGAGCAATCGATGAATAGCTCTGCCTCGATGCGGCGGCCGTCGGCCATCGTGACTGCCTCGACAAAGCCGGTCTCGCCATGCAGTGCCACATCGGCAATGCGGCCCTCCACCCGCGTCACGCCGCGCTGTTCGGCAATCGTGCGTAGGAAGCGGGCATAGAGCCCGGCGTCGAAGTGATAGGCATAATCGAATGTGCTCATCACGCTGCGCGGATCGGGCGAGGGGTGGGCAAAGCGCCCGGCCCGCGCCAGGTGCCAGGCCATGGCATGCTCGTCGAGCGGGGCGGTCTCCCCCTGGCGGCGCGCCTGCAACCAGTATTGGTGCATCGGCACCATGTCGAAGTTGCGGCCATAGGGGCCGAAGGGGTGGAAATAGCGCGAATTTTCCGCGCCCCAGCCGACGAATTCGATCCCCAGCTTGAAGCTGCCCTTGGTCCGCGCCAGGAACTCGCGCTCGTCGATGCCCAGGGTCTGGTTGAACACGCGGATCGGCGGAATGGTCGCTTCGCCCACGCCGATCGTGCCGATTTCCTCGCTTTCCACCAGGGTGATGGCGCAATCGCGCGCCAGGGCCTGCGAGAGCATCGCAGCCGTCATCCATCCGGCTGATCCGCCGCCAACAATCAGTACCTTGCGGATCTTGCGATCGTCCATGGTCTTGGTCCCCTCCCTGGGTGGCTGCATCCTACAATCAATTGCAGAGCGCGCAAAGCGGGCTTTTGGGCGGGTTGGAACCGCTCTTGTGAACCGGCGCGGACACGCATGAAATATTGGTAATAATCTCATTTGTCAGAAGAAATTGCCAGCGAAAGGTCTAGCTTGCGATCCAGCAGGGCCAGATCAGAAAGGCGCCGCGTGAGTCATCTGTTCATTCTGGCTTTCGTCGTTCTGCTCGTTTTGCTGCGCCGGCAGGCGTCGCGACAGGCCCGCCAGCCCTTGCCCGCTCCGCCACCGCGCCGGCCCGTTCCGGCGGTCGAGGCGGCCGCGTCCGCAATGCCGGGCCTGGCCGATCCTGATGCCAGGGCGCTGGATGAAGGCGATGCCCCGGCCGTGCTGCCCAGCGCGCCCCGGCGTTCTGCCACGCTGGACCGCTTCTACCGCACCGTGCGCGGCCCGGGGCTGTGCTCCCCGCGCTAGACCCTGCACGCCTTTCCCCGCTTCCGTTCAGGAGACATGCGATGGCCATTACCAGACAAGTGATCACCACGGTGCGCAACGATGGGTCCGATGCGCTCGGCACCCGTACCGTCGCTTACAAGATCGCTGATGAAAGCATCGTCTCGGGCTCGCTCTTGACGGTGGAAAGCAACCACTTCTGCGTGCTCAAGTCGCGCGGGGCCGTGCTCGATGTCTATGAAACCGGGCAATATGCCATCGAAACGCCTGACAAGCCGCTGATCGGCTCGATCGCCAAGGGCTTTTTCGGCGGCTCCTCGCCGTGGGTCTATGAAGTCATCTATATCAACCGCTCCAAGCTGCTGGTGCGCAACAGCGGCATCGCCACGTCGGCGGAGATGGCCGAAGTGTCGTATGTCGTCGATTACTACATCCACATCGACAGCAAGCAGGAAGCGCTCGACCTGATCACCCACATGCCGTTTTCCGGCACGGTGATCGATACCAACGAAGTGGCCGATTACGCTGGCCCGGCGATCGAGCAGGCGATCAACCAGATCGTGCAGGTTACCAAGCTGGAAAACATCAACGAGCACATCAACGACGTGCGCGAGGCGGTGAAGGTCCACCTTGCTGATTTCCTCAAGGTTTACGGCATCATGCTCAATGACCTCAAGGTCTTGATCATGCCGCGCGACGAACGCATGCGCGAGTTGATCTCGCTTCAGGCGATCGGCCTTACCCCGATCGAATCGGTGCGCTATTACCTTGCGCTCAAGATGGCGGAAAAGGGCCTGGTTTCCGCCCCTAACGCGGCGGTGGGCATGCCCTTTGCGATCGGTGGCCAGCCCACCGGCTTCTACCCGCTCGGCCCGGAAGTGGGCGCGCCGACATGAGCGGAGGCGAGGACGACGGGCTGGCGGCGCGCGCCGGCCAGGTCGCGCTCAACCTGTTCCGCGGCTATGGCTATACGTTCTATCGCGTGGAAAACGATCTGCGCGCCGATGACCAGCGCGTGCGCCGCATGGTGAGCGAGCTGTTGCAACAGGCGCGCAAGGCGCTGAGCGAGGCCGAAGGGCGCTATCGCCGCGAGATGATCCCGCCGCCTTCGCGCGCCCAGCCGTTCCCGCCCGCAGGCCTGGTCGCCCATGCCAAGCGGCTGGAGGCCCTGGCCCAGACGATCAGCGCGCTCGATGCGCAGGTGTCGCATATGCCGGTGCCTGGCAACGACTTCATGACCGCGCGCTATCGCAACGAGGCTGATACGCTGCGTCGCCTGTCGGAAGTGGATGTGGACCTGGTGGCCGATGCCCATGCCCTGGCCCAAGCCGTGCCGGGCGACGATCCGGTGCTGATCCTGGAGCAGGCGCCCGCCATCGCCGCCACCATCGCCCGCCTCAAGGACCGCATCGCGCAGCGCCAGGCAATGCTGCTGTAACCGCGCCGGGCCGCGCCGCGATGAACCCCCAGGGCCTTGATCCGCACCTGCTGCACGCCTGGCTCACCGCGCGCTCGCTGGCGCGCGGATTGCCCATGCCGGTGCCCGAGCACGGCGGCTTCCGCGTCGATACCGGATCAGACACGGAAACCGTGCGCTGGGTCTTTCCGCGCCTGTGCGATGGCCTGAAAGACCTCGCCCACACGATCTACCAGCCCCGCCATTTCATCAAGGCCTGCGCCACGGCAGAAGCCCTGCGCGCCGCCCTGCCGGCGCACTGGATGGTTCACCCCGCCAGCCACGTGATGCGCGCCCACGGCGCAATGCCGCGCCGAACGCTGGCGCACGGCTACCGCATCACCACCGAGCAATCCGGCCCGGTGGTGGCCGTGCGCATCCTGGGTGAAACCGGCGAACTGGCCGCCAGCGGCTATGGCGCCGAAACGGATCACGTCTTCGTCTACGACCGCATTGTGACCGAGCCCGCGCACCGCCGCAAAGGCCTGGGCCATGTCCTCATGCAGACCTTGCATGCGGCGCGGCGTAATGCCGATAGCCTGGAACTGCTGGTCGCGACGGACGATGGCCGGGCGTTGTACGAGACCTTGGGGTGGCGCGTCGTTGCGGCCTATGCGAGTGGCTCGATTGTTGAGGGTTGATCGGGCTATGTGGGGTGGGGGCGCCTTTCGACCAGAGTCGGTCGTTGAAATCAGCACCGGTAAATGCCGGGTCCAGCCGAAAGCGGTCAATCGCGGTGGGTGAAAGCGGGCGCTCGGCAAAGCACCCCCGCAATTTCAGTCGTTCGAGGCGCTACTACCCCAGCCCGAGAGTCGTTGATCGCAAGGCGGAAGATGCAACAAAATTGGCAATTTTGTCACATGATGAAATGTTCAGTTTCAGTTGCTTAAAATTAAAAAGCTGGACACGAAAAATTTGGCAGTTTGCTACCTCCATCGCCGGGACGACCCATAGATTCCCAGACTCGCCCTTCACTGTACTCAGGAGTTGCAAAGATCGCCGACCACAGGCAGGGCGGTTGCCTCGGCAGATGTAAAATTGGCATCAAAATGGTTCAGGAAGGTCTCGATCAGATGCCCGTGATAATAGGCGTAGACTGAAGACGTAACGTTCTGGTTCTTGGGCTTGATGATATTGAATGTCAGAAGGCCGTCGCTCGTGGAAGGCTTAAACCATGCTTTCTTGGACCATCTCTCGGCCGTATGAGTGTAATATTTACCGTCATCGCTGGTTTCCCAGGTATCAATCTTGCCCTTAGGCTCCTTCTGTTTGATTGCCGCGTCGAACTTCGCAAGCAAAGCCTTCGGGGCCTGAGTATAAAAACGTACAGCCATTGGTAATTCTCCGTTTGTTGGTTAAGGGTGCATCGACGGCACGAGATGCACGTGGTGAGACATCGGACAATAAGCTCGCGATGTCCCACCAAGCGGTATGAGGCCCAGTCACCAGGACATTACACCTTACGGAATTTGTCGGGGCCAGGGCCAATGTTGCGGACGCGAGCAACATGCACCGTCGCGTCCGGATACTTCTGCTTCACCTGGTCGATGACAGCACCCTGCGTGGGGGCGGTAACGACCGATCGCTGGCCGTGTTCGTGCTTGGCACCGAAACCTCCGTCAGGACGGGGTTCGATGAAAATCTTATCTTTTGACATGTGAGGGAACTCCAGATTGGTTGACATAACTACGCTTTGTACCGATTATCATGACGATATCGTCAAGCCAGGGCCGCGGAAGCGATGCCTGGCATCTTAATGGCGTTATCGTCATATTTACTATACGGAGTCGTCATGACCGAGTCAAGTTCCGACTCAATCTTCGCCACCCGCCTCCGTGAGGCGCGGGAAAAGCAGGGGCTTAGTCAGGCAGAACTCGCCCAACGTGCCGAATTGCAGCCTTCCGCTATTGCTCATTTCGAAGCCAATCGACGCAAGCCCTCATTCGAGAACGTGCGGCGTCTAGCGAAGGCCCTAGATGTCTCTTCCGACTATCTCCTTGGAGTCCAAGCGGCGGTGGCTTTCCGAAACGAGGAAAAACTCACCAAGGGCGACCGCGATTATGTTCAAGGGCTAATCGATAAGTTGGCTGGAGCGGGAAAAAAATAATGGCTGGTTTCCGTCTGCTGATGGCCACTCAGGTGGGAGAGAAAGTAGCCCGTGACGAAGGGTTTACCAACCTCCCCGTTCAACCACTTGCTATTGCGGAGCGCAAAGACTTGCACGTCGAAAAAAAACCTCCGGGGATGAAGGGGATATCGGGGGCGCTTATTTTTATGGAGCCGAAGCCGCTCCTAATCTATTCCTCAGAACACCAAAATATTGGCTTCGAAAATTTCAGTATTGCCCATGAGCTAGGTCATTATTGCCTCCCCGATCATCCCAGCCAGATTCTCCAGGAGGGAGGACAGCATTTTTCGCGCGCCGGTTTCAGTGAAGGCGCACTTTCCATCGAGCTTGAGGCCGACCATTTCGCAGCCGGACTGCTGATGCCGGGCTTTCTCGTGCGACGGCTCATTGACGATTCTGAGGTCGGGATTGAAGGTATCCGGCATTTAGCGGAAATGGCTGAGGTTTCATTGACCGCTGCCGCGATCCGCGTCGCTCAATGTGCCCGCTTCCCGATCTGCGTTGTCGTCAGTGCAGGTCAGGCCGTGCTGTACACGTTCCCTTCAGAGACCTTCAAGGGTCTCGGTAGAAACATCTTTCTGCGAAAGGGAGCCGACCTTCCCATTAATTCGACGACGGCCCGCTTCAATGCGCTTGCTAGCAATGTGTCAGCGGGCCGTCAGGCCACGGGCGAGTGCCGCCTACGCGATTGGTTCACGACAGACCGAAACCCAGTGCTCGACGAGCAGGTGGTCGGCTTGGGTTCTTACGGTCTGACGCTCACGGTCCTTTCTTCCGATGAGCTCGCCATCGAGCCCGATCGGGACGAGGATGACGAAGAAGTCGCTCTCCAAGACAGCTGGACGCCAAAGTTCGCTCGGGGACGGTAAGACGCCGAGGAACCAGCGTACGATGTTGTTTCGCATCGATTGCCACATCGGAAATTTATAACTGCAACCCTATTGCCAATTTTGTTGCATTGTAACGATTGCCGCGCCGGCGCGGCAATTTCCGACACTCCTCTGCCCGAATGCTGCCGATCACCTACCGGCCCAATTGCGGTCGCAATTCGTGCTTACATTTAGCCGAGCAGCGGGTTTTGGAAAGATATCTGCCATTCGGGGCATCATCAGGGAATGGCCGGAAAGTCCCGAACCCAGACCCCCGCCGCATTCTATACTGCTAAAGCGGTCAAAGCCTCGACGCTCCACCTTCACCCCAAGCGCCCACCCCACCCCTCTGGCCCCCCCGTGATCTGCAAGCTGGACGCCGCGCCTTGTCCATGCCGGCGCAAAGTGCCAGTCGGTAAGAATGCAAACGGGGTAACAAGGTCATGGTCACGCGTCGCGCTTTCGTGTCGGGTTCGCTCAACGCCGTGGCGGCGTCTGCCCTGCCAGTGCGGGCGCTGGCGGCCGCGCAAGGGACGGTGGAGGTGGCCTATGTCAACGCTGCGGTGTGGACCGGGGCGGGGCCGGACGTGCGCAGCGATGCCATCGGCGTGGCCGGGGGGCATGTCGTGGCGATCGGGCGCGAGGCGGTGCGGGCGCGGTCTGGTCCGCGCACCCGCGTGGTCGATCTGCAGGGCGCCTTCGTCACGCCCGGGCTGGTTGATTGCCACACCCATTTCACCATCGGGTCGCTGGCGTTAACCCAGCCGTCGCTGCGCAATGCGGCCAGCCCCGATGAATTCGTGGCGCAGATCGCCAAGGCGGCGCGCGTGCTGCCCAAGGGCGAATGGCTGGAAGGGGGCAACTGGGACCAGGATCGCTGGGGCGGCACCCTGCCCACGCGGCAGTGGATCGATGCCGTCACGCCAGACACGCCGGTGGCGGTAATCCGCTATGACCTGCACATGATCTTGTGCAATTCGCTGGCGCTCAAGCTGGCGGGGATCGACCGCAACACGCCCGATGTGCCGGGCGGGGTGATCGTGCGCGATGCGCAAGGGGAGCCGACCGGGATCGTCAAGGATGCGGCCAAGGACCTCGTGCTGCGCGCCATTGCCCAACCCAGCCCGGCGCGGCTGGATGCGGCGGTGCGCGCCGGGATCGCCCTGGGGCTGAGCAAGGGCGTGACCGAAGTGCACGTGCCCGATCTCGATTGGTCGACCTATGAAATCACCCATCGGCTGCGGTCGCAGGGCGAAACCGGCATGCGGTTCTATCAGTTTACGCCGCTGAAAGACTGGGAGCGCATGGCCCGGATCGTGGCCGAGGAAGGCCGCGGCGACGACTGGGTGCGCTGGGGCGCGTGCAAGGTGGTGTTCGACGGCTCGCTGGGGTCGCGCACCGCGCTGATGTATCTGCCGTACCAGGACGAATCCGGCGCGCATGGCATCGTGGTGACCGATCCCAAGGATCTGGCGGCATGGATGACGGGCGCGGACAAGGCCGGCCTGCAGGTGACCGCCCATGCCATCGGCGATGAAGCCAATGACATCGTGCTAGATACCATGGCGGCGGTGACCAAGGCCAATGGCGCGCGCGACCGGCGCTTTCGCATCGAACACGCCCAGCACTTGCGCGAAGAAGCGATCGGGCGCTTTGCCCGGCAGGGGGTAATCGCTTCGATGCAGCCCTATCACGCCATCGACGATGGCCGCTGGGCCGTGCGGCGGATCGGGCCGGAGCGGCTGCGCACCAGCTTTGCCGTGGGATCGATGGTGCGCAGTGGCGCGCATGTCTGCTTCGGGTCTGACTGGCCGGTGGCGCCGCTCGATCCGCTAACCGGCATCTATGCCGCGGTGATGCGCGAGACGATCGATGGCAAGAATCCCAAGGGCTGGTATCCCGAACAGCGGATCACCATGGCCCAGGCGCTGCGCGGCTATACCCGCGAGGCGGCCTATGCCGGCAAAGTGGAGCACCTGCGCGGCGTGATCATGCCCGGCATGCAGGCCGATTTCGCGGTGTTCGACCGTGACCTGTTCCACATCGATCCCGAAACGATCGAGCAGGCGAAAGTCATCCGCACGGTGGTTGGCGGGGTAGAGCGCTTTACCGCCTGAGCGAGCGGCCGCGGCGCAGCGCCCAGGCAATGGGCGCCACGCTGGCGGTGAGGCCAAGCGCGGCGGCGACGTCTTCCCAGCCGTCGCCCGCCAACCCGGCGATCATGCCGGCCAGCGAAACGACCGCGATGATTGCCACCGGCACCAGGGGATGCGCCTGCTTCATGCCGCGCGCGCCTTGCGGGCCGGGCGGGGTTTGCCCAGCCACAGGTAGAGCCCGCTGCCCAGCACCACGATGCTCACCAGATCGAGCAGCGCCCAGAGAATTTTCATGGCCAGCCCCCCGTAATCGCCAAAGTGCAGCGGTTGCGCCAGCAGCAGGCCTTTCATGTACCACGGCATCGGCGCCACGCCATCGACCTGGCCGGTGCGCGCATCGACCATCACCGGGGTGAGCAACTTGGCGGTGAGCGGGGTGGCGCCCTTGAGATAGACCGCGATGTGATCATGGCTGCTGAAAGCAGCGCCGGGAAAGGCCACGAACTGCACCGTCATCCCCGGCACGGCGGCCTGCGCATGGCGCAGCGCCAGCGCGGCAATGCCGGGGCGATAGGGCACGATCGGCCCCGTGCTGTCATGCGCCAGGCGGGCCAGGGCATCGCCGCGCCACCAGGCGGTGATCGGATCGGCCAGGGTATTGATCGTGCCGGTCAGGCCCACGACCATGGCCCAGGCGAGCGTGACGCCGCCGATCACGTTGTGCCAGTCGAGCCAGCGCAGGCGGTTGGACTTGCCCCGGCGCACCGTGGCAAAGCCCGGCTTGCGCGCGAAGGGCGCGTAGAGCACCACGCCCGAAACCAGCGCCAGGGCAAAACACAGGCCCATCGCGCCCAGGAAATATTCGCCCACTTTGCCCAGCAGCAGATCCTTGTGCAGATCGAGCACCGTATCCATCACGCCATGGCCGGGGGCATCGCCGTGGGGTGGCGCGGCAGTGCGCAAGTCGATCGGGTTGAACTGCATCGCCGCTTCGGGCGCATCGCCGGTCGGGCCGGTGGTGAGGTTGATGACCGGGCGATCTTCATCGAAACTCAGGTAGATCGGCACGCTGCCGGGATGGCGCGCCAGCGCGGCCGCCATGGCGCGATCAACCGGCAGCAGGTCGGCCGCGCTCCAGCGTTCGGGCCGGGTCGATTTTGACAGGCCGTCGATCTCGTCATGAAAGATGAGCGGCAGGCCAGTCAGCGTCAGGATCAGCACGAACAGCGTGCAGGTGAGGCTGGACCAGGTGTGCACCTTGCCCCAGGCGCGCAGTGTCGCGGGCTTCATGGCGCGGTATCCTGCCACCACGGTGCAACCGCCGCCTGGCCATCGCGGGCCAGGGTGCGGCCATCGAACGCGATACCGCCGCGCATGACGAGCGCGATGGCACGGGCATTGGCAATGTCGGTGCGTGGATCGGCATCGAGCACGACGAGATCGGCCAGCTTGCCGGGCGTGATGCTGCCCAGGTCGTCCGGGCGGCCGATGATCCGGGCGTTGTCGATCGTCGCCATTTCCAGCGCTTCCATCGGGGTCGCGCCGCCGGCCACGAAGGCGCCCATTTCCCAATGCACGCCGATGCCCTGCATTTCCCCATGGCTGCCTACGCCAACCAGGCCGCCGGCGCGACGCAGGCGCACGGCATCCCGGGCAAAGCGCTGCCAGGTCTGCCAGGGTGCGGCGGTCCAGTGCCGGTCGCGCAGCCGGGCCGCCAGCGCGAACGGCGGGGTAAAGCGCGTGAGCCGCGCATCGTCTTGCGGGGCGTGGTTTTCGATTTCGTCGAAAAGCAGGGGCGCGCCGCCATAGAGCACGGTGATCGTGGGGGTGTAGGCGATCTGGCTGGCCACGAACAGGCGCACCACGTCGTCATGGATCGGGGTGATGGGCAGGTTGTGCTCGTTGCCGGAAAAGCCGTCGATCGCGTGGGTCAGCTCCAGCACATAGTCGGCCGCGCCCTCAGTCGTGGGCATCATGCCCAGCTTGCGCGCGGCATTGGCCATATCCTGCCGGGCGGCGCGGTCGCCAATCATGTAGCTCTTTATGTTGCGCGTGCGATAGGCATCGCGATAGCGGGTGAGCACATCCTGCGCGACGCCTTGCGAGGTGATCGCGCTGTTGACGAACACGCCCGGCCCGGTGCTGAACAGGCGCGGCCCGGTCGAAAGCCCGGCGTCCATGCGATCGGCATAGGCAAAGATATCGGGCGTGAATGGCTGCACTTCCAGCACGGAAGTGACGCCATATGCGAGCAGCGCGGGAAATTCCCAGTGCGTGCCATCGTGGATGGTGCGCGGAATGGGGAAGAAGTGGGCATGCGCATCGATCAGGCCCGGGATGATGAACTTGCCGGCCAGATCGCACACCTGCGCCCCGGCGGGAACCGGCACGGTGCCACGCGGGCCGATCGCGGCAATACGGTCGCCCATGATCACCACATCGGCATCGGCGATGACGGCACCGTGGTCCATGGTCAAAACCGTGGCGCCGCGCAGCACCTGCGGCATCGCGGGCAGCGCGCGGGGTACCTGCACCGAGAGATCGCGCGGGGTGGCAGTGCTTTCGGGATCGGCGGCGGTGAGTGCCGCAGGCGCGGCATGGCGCCAGAACGGCCCGGTGGTCCACGACAGGCCGTCGCCATCCCAGCGCATGGTATCGGCGCCGATGCGGGTAATCTGGCGCTGCACTGCGCTGGCATCGGCCAGGTTCACCGGCTGGTCCGTGGCGGGCAGGGGCAGCACGTGCAATTCGAACGCAGTGAGCGCGGCGAGCCAGTGGCCGTCGGGCGAAATCCGCAGTTCATCGACCGGGCGCGGTTCCTTGACATATTGCCCGGCCGCGCGGGCGACGATGCGGGCGCGTGGGCGCAGGGTGCCATCTGCTTCCACGCGGGCGAGGGCGCCGCCGCTGTTGACCCACCAGCTGCTATCGTCGGTCTGCTGCAGCTGCTTGAGGCCGGCGCCATGCGCGATCACGCGTGGCGCGCTGCCATCCCGGCCCAACGCGACCACGTCTACCGGCCAGGCTGGATCGAGTTCGTTGGGCGCGTGCAACCGGTCGAACTGCGCGGCGCGCAGGGCCACCACGCCGCTGCCATCGCGGCTCCAGCGCGGTTCGGTCCAATAGGCGCCCTGCGGCCCCAGCGCGTGGGGCGTGCCGCCTTGGGCGGGAATGGTCCACACCCCGCCGCCCGTTTCCGCGCTCCAGCGCACGAAAGCCAGGGTCTGCCCATCGGGCGACCAGGCGGGCTGGAACGCATTGCCGGCAAACAGTGCGCGCGGGGCGCCACCGGCGCGGTCGGCGAGATAGAGCGTGCCTAGCGCGGTAAAGGCAATGGCCTTGCCATCAGGAGACAGCGCCGCGCCTTCAGCCAGGTGGCTGCGCACCGTGGGGCCGTCTTCCACGCGCTGCCGCACGCGGCTTGGCGGGGCGAGCGCGAGGTCGACTGGTGCCGTGAACGGGATCGGCGTCTGCGCGCCGCTGGCCAGGTCGATCCGCACGAAACCGCCGCCCTTGGCCAGGATCAGCGCGCGGCCATCGGGGGTAAAGCGATAACCGGGGGTGAGGTCGTAGTAATAGCCGCCTTCCTGCCCATCGTGGTCGATCGGCCAGGCGATCCAGCGGTCTTCGCCCGTGGCCAGGTTGCGCAGGCGCAGGCCGGTCTCGCTGGTGGCGGGCGTGGTGCCATCGCGCCGCGCGGCATAGGCCAGCAACTGGCCATCGGGCGAAAGCACTGGCCGCATGCCGCCCGGCACCACGGTTTCCACCGCGCTTGTAGCCAGATCCTGTCGCACGATGGACCAGGTGGGCGGATCCTTCTCGGTCCAGGTGTGGCCGCGCTTGGTGGCATACCACACCGCCTTGCCATCGGGAGACGGCGCTGCTCCCAGGGCATTGATGCGCTCGTCCCAGCCTTCGTTGCCGCTGGGTTGCGCCTTGACCAGCACTTGCGCCGCGCCGCCGTCGAGCGGCACGCGCCACAGCTCGAACGCGAGAACAGCATGGACCGCGCGGCTGACATAGACGCTGCGGCCGTCGGGCGCCCATGCCGGAGAGGTCATGAGCACGAGCGACGTTTCGTGCGTCAATTGGCGTGCGCCGCTGCCATCGCTGCGCGCGACCCACAGGTTGGTCACGCCCGAGCGATCGGAAATGAACGCAATCCATTGCCCGTCGGGGGAGGGCACCGGATTGCGCTCGAACGGCGTGCCGGTGAGCACCGCTTGCGCCGTACCGCCGCCAGCCGGCATACGATAGATATCACCCAGGATATCGAACCACAGCCAGGCGCCGCCGGGCGAGAGCGCTGGCTGCGCCCAGGTCGCTTCGTGGGCCTGATAGGCCAGATGCCGGGGCGGCTCGGCATGAGCGGCCCCGGCGGCCAGCGCCAGTACCAGGGAAAGAACCGGCGCGGCCTGGCGCATCAGAGCGACCAGTCGGCCCGTAGGCCCAGCGTGCGTGGGCGCACGATCGAACCGGCCGGCACCGCCTGCGACGTGAATGGCGCGTTGAGAATGCCGAACTTGTCGAACACGTTGTTGGCAAACACCATCACCCGCAGCTTTTCGCCCACGGTCACGCTGGCGCGCAGATCGAAGATGTTGAAATTGCCGCGTGTCGCGGTGTTGCCAAACGCGACCGGAGCTGACGACAGGTAGCGATGCGCCACTTCGAACGAAGGCTTGAGCGGCGCATCGGCAAACTCGAACTTAAGGTTGTTGGCCACCGACCAGCGCGACGATCCGGGCAGGACCGAGCCCGAGGCATAGCCGCCGCCCACGGCAAAGGTATCGGGCAGGAACGCGGTGAGGCGCGCATCCTGGACCGTGGCGCTGGTGCTGAAGCTGGCAAAGCGCGCCAGTTGCGCCGTGGCGGACAGTTCCACGCCGCTGATATTGGCGCTGCCGGCGTTGGAGACATAGGAATAGTATGACGGCGCCGGGCCAAACAGGCGTGCCTGAATGCCTTTCCAGTCGATATTGAACACCGTCGCCTCGACATAGAGGCGGTTGTCGAGCGCGTGGAATTTCACGCCCATTTCATAGTTCTTCACCCGGTCGCTGTTGTATTTGACCGGGATGGTCGGCAGCAGGCCGGCGTTGGGGTTGATCCCGCCCACGCGATAGCCTTCCGAATAGGTGGCGTAGGCCAGGAAATCCTTGGTGGGCCGCGCCGTGATCGTCACCTTGGGGGTGAAGCCGTCTTCCTTGTTGGAGACGTAACCCTTGGCGTCCGTGGGGTTGTAGCCACCCGGATAGCCGCCCAGCGCACCCGCCTGGTTGACGACGGTGGCGTTGTAGCGGTTCCAGAAATAGCGGCCGCCCACGGTGATCTCGATATCGTGGCGCGGGGCATAGGTCAGTTCGCCAAAGACGCCCACGTCCTGGTTATAGGTGTCAGACAGGTAGCCATAGAGGCGGTCGCCGGGGGTCAGCACGCTACCGGCATAGCCGCCGAACAGCGCGGGATTGGCGTCGATATAGGCCGCAGCCCCGTTCTGGAAGATCTGGTCGTAGCTATGCTTGCGCGCTTCCATATAGCTCGCGCCGATCAGGTAGCGCAGCGGGGTATTGCCCTTGGAGGCAAGGCGCACTTCCGCCGTCTTGATATTGGCATTGGCATTGCCAGCCGAATAGGCCGCACCCGATCCCGTGGTCACGCCGGTGACGTAGTAATAGGGATAGGAAAACTGGGTGAAATTATGCTTCTCGATAACCGAGCCGATCGCGGTCAACTCGGCGCCGCCCAGGTCCTGGTCGAGGCGCAGCGAGTTCATCCAGAAGCGCGTGCGCTGCGGCTCGGCCCGTGCGGTGTTGCGGATGTAGGGGTGGTCGAGATCGAGGTAGGTCTGATCTTCAAGGTAGGTATCCTGCCACGATGACAGATAGCTGATCTTGGTCGCGGCCGTGGGCGTGAACACCACCGAGCCGCGCAGGCCGCGCGTGCGGAAATCGTTGCTGCCGTTCACCCCGGTGCCGGGATTGTCGAGATAGCCCGCGTCAAACCGCTGCAGCGCGACCAGGCGCACCGCCAGCTTGTCGGTCACCAGCGGTACGTTGATCATGGCCTTGGCGGCATAGTTCGCTTCGCCATGGCTGTTCTTGGTGGTGCCCACCAGGCCCGATGCGGCGGCATCGATCTTGGTCGGATCGGCCAGGTTCACCACATAGTTGACGAGGCCGCCCAAGGTGGAAGAACCGAACAGCGTGCCTTGCGGGCCGCGCAGCACTTCCACCCGGTTGAGATCGAATGTGTCGACATCGGGGATGGCGATGGGAAAGCCCGGTTCCACCAGCGGCACTTCGTTGAGGTAATAGCCAACCGTGGTCTGGCCCTGTTCGTGATAGGTCGTCGCCGCGATCCCACGGATCACCACCTCGGAAATGCCGGGCTGGTAATCGTTGAACACCACGCCGGGCAGGCGGGCGATGTAATCGCCCAGGCTCTGCGCGTTGGCGGCGGCCAGATCCTTGCCCGAGACGGCGCTGGCGGCGATCGGCGTCTGGTCGAGCGCCACGGCGCGCTTGGTCGCGGTGACGACGATGCTGCCGGCGCTTTCGGCCGCCGGTTCATCTGCGGCCAGGGCCGGCTGGGCAGCGAGTGCCAGCGCGGAAACGCCGGCCAGGCAGGCAAGATGCAGTGTGGTCCTCATGGTACTTCCCCTGTGCATGTCATGGATCGCCCGGTTCGGCTATCCTGCGGTTTCGTCCCTGTGTGCCGCTGCATGGGCCTGCAGGCGGTCGTCGTTGAGCCGCTGCATCCACCCGGCAAGCACCGGATCGGGATGGGCGGCGATGATTTCGCGCAGTTCGGGCAGGTCTTCCTCCTGGCCCAGCTTGAACCGCGCATCGGTGGCAGTAACCGTGGCGCGAAAGCCGATGATCCGCGCCATCAGGTGGGGCAGGCGCGCGCCGGCCTCTTCTATCTGCCAGGGCCGTGGCTGGTCCGCTTCGACATGGGTGGTCAGTCGGCGCACGGCAGGCATCGTGCCGTTCTCGTCGAACGCCACGGTCACTGCGAAGGCGGCGACGGCAAAGTTCCAGGTGGGGGCCCAGTGCGGCTTGCTCACCAGCGCGGGCGAGACATAGCCCTGCGGCCCCATGACCAGCACGTGCGCGCGCGGATCGGCCTGCAAGGCGGCGACCTGCGCATTGCGGCGCGAGCAATGGCCGATCAGCGCCGTCACCTCGCCGCTGTCGTCGAGTTCGGCCACAAGCGGCAGGGGCGTCGCGAAAAAGCCGGCCTCGCCATGGTTGACGAGCCATGCCAGCGGATAGTCCGCCACGAGCCGGGCCAGATCGGCAGGGGTGCCAGAAGGAAAGTCCATGGCCGCCATCTTGCCGCTTCCCTGGCCCGGCAAAAGTGCCAGATTCGCAATTTGTCGGGGGCCAATACGCCGGGCTCAACCCCGGCCCAGTGCACCCAGCACGCGCACCGCCTGTACCGTGCGTTCCGCGGCATGGCTGGCAAAGCCCAGGCGCAGGCCATGGGGGGCATTCTCGGCCAGGCGATAGGATGCCGATTGGGCAAAGGTGATGCCGGCCGCGCCTGCGCCTTCCTCGATCCGGGCAAGCGCGGCAAGATCCTGGAATTCCAGCCACATTGCCAGGCCGCCGGCGGGCAAGCGGGCGCTGACCAGATCGCCCAGTTCATCCTGCACGGCCTGGGCCAGCGCATCCCGGCGCTGGCCATAGATGCGCGTGGCCTTGCGCGCGTGGCGGCGCACTTCGCCTTCTTCGAACAGCATGGCCACCGCATCCTCGGTCAGGCTGTTGCCCATGCCATCGCCGATCGAAACCTGGTGTGCCGCCGCCGCGATCACTGGCGTTGGCGCCACGATATAGCCCACGCGCAGCGCGGGCAGCAGCAGCTTGGACAACGAGCCCACATAGATCACCACATCAGGCGCATAGGCGGCCATGGGCAGCAGCGGTTGCGAGCCAAAGCGAAATTCGTGGTCGTAATCGTCCTCGATGATGGCAAAGCCAAACTGGCGGGCCAGCTCCACCAGGCGCAGCCGTCGCTCCGGCGCGAGCGAAACGGTGGAGGGGAACTGGTGGTGCGGGGTAAGGAAAACCGCGCAGACCTTCCGGCTGCGACAGGCGCGCTCCACCGCGTCGACGTCGATGCCCTCGTCGTCAAGCGGTACCGGCAGCACCGGCACCCCGGCCGCCTGGAACGCGGCGACGGCGGGTTCATAGGTCAGCGCCTCGGCCAGGGCGACCGCACCGGGACGGGCGAGCAGCCGTGCGGCGAGCGCGATGCCCATCTGGCTGCCCCGCGTGACGCACACGTTTTCCGCGTCCACCACCAGCCCGCGCTCCTCGCGCAGCATGGTAGCGAGGCTCGCGCGCAGCTTGTCGCTGCCGCAGGGATCGCGATAGCCCAGCTGTTGGCGCCGCGCGGCATAGAGAGCAGCGGTGCGAAAGGCGCGCGCCAGGGCCTCGGGTGGGAACAGGCTGCCATCGGGGCTGCCCTCGTCCAGCTTGATCACCCGGCCAGGCGGCACGGCAATGGGTCGATCGGGTGGGGAGACGAAGCGATAGATCGGCCGCCGGCCGATGGGCGGACTGGCCTCGATCGCCTCGGGCCGGCTGCGGGGCAGCCGCTTGGCCACCGCTGTGCCCTTGCGCCCGGCCGCTTCCAGCCAGCCCTGCGCCATCAGTTCCTCGTAGGCCGTCACCACCGTCTTGCGATTGAAGCCCAGTTCCGCCGCCAGTTCCCGGCTGCTGGGAAGCGCCGAGCCGGGTTGCAGACGCCCACGCTCGATCTCGTGGATCAGGGCATGGGCCAGCTGCATATAGAGCGGCGTGGCCTGATCGCTGCGAATGCGCTGTTGCAAGGTAAGGGACCAGCCGCGGCGCATGGACCTGTGATGGACTCCGCAAAAGGGGTGTTGTGGGGTCCAATCGGGGTTTTGGGATTGGGGGTCAAGGGGCTTCCCTTGCGGCGCTGCGCAGCACCTCCGTTCTTGCGCGTTACAAGACCTGTCCGAATGGGGTGGAGGCCCCGGCCGCCGTCAGACCTTTTCGAGCATCAGCGCGATGCCCTGGCCGACCCCGACGCACATGAATGCCAGCGCATAGCGGCCGCCGCTGTGGTGCAGTTCCTCGATGGCGGTCATGACGATCCGCGCGCCAGACATGCCCAGCGGATGACCCAGCGCGATGGCGCCGCCATTGCGATTGACGCGCGGATCGTCGGCACGGATGCCAAGAGACCTGAGCGTGGCGATCGCCTGGCTGGCGAAGGCTTCGTTCAACTCGATCACATCGACCTGTTCGAGCGCGATCCCGGTGATCCGGCACAATTTGCGGGCCGCCTCGATCGGGCCTGCGCCCATCACGCGCGGGGCAATGCCCGTTGTGGCCATGCCAAGTATCCGGGCGCGGGGCGTCAGACCATGGGTGCGGGCGGCCGCTTCGCTGGCAACCAGCATGGCCGCCGCGCCATCGTTGAGGCCTGAGGCATTGCCGGCGGTTACCGTCCCGTCGGGGCGGACGACCGGCCGGAGCTTGGCAAGCGCCTCCAGGCTGGTGGCGCGGGGATGCTCATCGCGCGCGAAGATCGTGGGCTCGCCCTTGGGCTGGGGAATGCCGATCGGCACGATTTCCACCGCCATTCGGCCGCTGACGATCGCCGCTGCGGCCTTTTCCTGGCTGGCGAGCGCGAAAGCGTCCTGTTCCTCGCGCGTGATCCGCCACTCGGCCGCCACATTTTCGCCGGTCTGCGGCATCGTGTCCACGCCATAGGCCGCGCGGAGCAGCGGGTTGATGAAGCGCCAACCCAGGGTGGTGTCCTCGATCTTCTGCCCGCGGTCGAAGGGCGTGGTTGCCTTGCCCAGCACAAACGGGGCGCGGGTCATGCTTTCGACGCCCCCTGCAATGATCAACTCGGCATCGCCGGCGCGGATCGCCTGGGCGGCCATACCGACGGCGTTGAGGCCAGAGCCGCACAGCCGGTTGACGGTAGCCCCAGGCACCGCTTCGGGCAGGCCTGCCAGCAGCACCGCCATGCGCGCGACGTTGCGGTTGTCTTCGCCCGCCTGGTTGGCACAGCCAAGCAGCACGTCGTCGATGGCTTCCCAGTCCACCCCGCCGTTGCGCTCGCCAAGCGCGCGCAGCGAAATGGCGGCGAGATCGTCAGCGCGGATGGTGGAGAGCGCACCGTTCAGCCTGCCGATCGGGGTGCGGATAGCGTCGCAGATAAAGGCGTGGCGCATCAGAGATCCTGGCTTGAGGACGGAGAAGACAGCGCGACCGAGAAACTGGCGCCGGTTTTTGCCCGAATTTCCTCCACCGTCACGCCAGGCGCGCATTCGACCAGGCGCAGGCCCGGCTTGGCGCAGGCGAGCACGCAGAGATCGGTGACGATCAGATCGACGCAGGCCCGGCCGGTCAGCGGCAGCGTGCAGGCCGGCAGGATCTTGTGCCCGCCGCTCTTGCTGGTGTGCTCCATCACCACGACGATGCGGCGCACGCCTGCGACGAGGTCCATTGCCCCGCCCATGCCCTTCACCATCTTGCCCGGGATGGTCCAGTTGGCGATGTCGCCGCCTTCGCTCACTTCCATCGCGCCCAGAACGGCCATGTCGATCCGGCCGCTGCGGATCATCGCAAAGCTGTCTGCGCTGGAAAAGAAGCTGGACGTGGGCAGGGTGGTGACGGTCTGCTTGCCGGCGTTGATGAGATCGGGATCGGCTTCGCCGGGATAGGGAAACGGCCCGATGCCAAGCAGGCCGTTTTCCGATTGCAACGTCACATCGATGCCGGGGGGAACATGGTTTGCTACCAGCGTCGGGATGCCGATGCCAAGATTGACATAGTATCCATCCTGCAACTCGCGGGCGACGCGGGCCGCCATTTCGTCGCGGGTCCAGCTCATGTCACAATCTCCGGCGCGCGGGTGGTCAGCTTTTCGATGCGCTTCTCGTTGATCGTCGACCGGACGATCCGGTCGACATAGATGCCGGGTGTGTGAATGCAGTCCGGGTCGAGCGCGCCGGCCGCGACGATCTCTTCCACTTCGACAACCGTGACCTTGCCCGCCGTCGCCATGTTGGGATTGAAGTTGCGCGCGGTCTTGCGGAACATCAGGTTTCCTTCGGGATCGGCTTTCCATGCCTTGATGATCGCCAGATCGGCACGCAGCCATGTTTCGCGGACGTATTCCACGCCGTCGAAGGTTTCGATCGGCTTGCCCTCGGCCACGAGCGTCCCCACTCCGGTCTTGGTATAGAACGCGGGAATGCCCGCGCCGCCCGCGCGGATGCGCTCGGCCAGCGTGCCTTGCGGCGTGAGTTCCAGTTCCAGCTCGCCGGAGAGGTATTGCTGCTCGAACAGCTTGTTCTCGCCGACATAGGACGAGATCATTTTCTTCACCTGCCGGCTTTCCAGCAGCATCCACAGGCCAAACCCGTCGGCACCGGCATTGTTCGAGATGACCGTAAGGCCGCGAACGCCGCGTGCGCGGATTTCCGGGATCAGGCTTTCCGGATTGCCCGACAGGCCAAAGCCGCCGGACATGATCGTCATGCCGTCGAACAACAGGCCGTCCAGCGCGTCGGCGGGGCTATCGTAGAGCTTGTTCTTCATGGTTCCTCCAGCGGTGCAGACCGTGCGCCGCCCAGATACGTGTCAGTCGGCAATCGTCAGCAGGCCCTGTCCCGAGACGCCGACGGGAATGGCGGTGAGCGACCGGCCCTCGCAGGCGCCCGAGAAACAGGCGCCGGTATCCGCGCGGAACAGTGCAAAATGCTGGCTGCACAGGATGGCGCTGCTCTGCATGAACTCGTCTGGCGCGTGGTTGAGCGGCAGCGAATAGTGCGGGCAGAGGTTGAGATAGGCGCGCACACCGCCATCCGGGATGTGGACCACGAACATCGAGAAAGCGCTGCGGCCACGACCAAAGCGATATTCCCTGGCGGTGCCAACCGGAATGTCCGCGATGGGGCCGAGCAGGGTTCCGGGCGCCGGGGCATTGGGGCGGTATCTCCACAGGCCTGGATCATCCATCATGCCCCGCGGGCGCGTCGGCCAGGGTGAAGGCATAGTCGATCCCGAGGCTGCCATCGGCCTGTGCCTGGGGCCGCACGATCAGCGATTGCTTCACGCCGAAGACCGCGTCGCTTGCCAGATATGGGTCACCCTCGATGAACAGATGCGTGACGAGGCGACGATAGCCTGGTGCCGTGATCATGAAGTGGATGTGGGCCGGTCGGTTCGGATGGCGGCCGAGCGCCTCAAGCAGCGCGCCGACCGGGCCATCGTCGGGGATGGGGTAGCTGACCGGCACGATCGTGGCGAAGGCAAAGCTGCCGTCTGCGGCAGTTTCAAAGCTGGCTCGCAGGTGTCCGGCAGGCTGCTGCGGGTCCTGCACGTCGTATTGCCCGTTCGGTGCGGTCTGCCACACCTCTACCAGCGCACCGGCGAGGGGTGCGCCGCGTACCGTGGATACCGTCCCGCGCATGTGCAGCGGCGTGCCTTCTTCCGGGCGCTTGAGGATCGAAGCCCCGGCGGCAAGCACCGGCTGGCGGCCGGCATAGAACGGGCCAAAGACGGTGGACTCGCTCACGCCCTCGCCAGCAGCATGATTGAGCGCATCGACCAGCATCGAGACGCCAAGCACGTCCGAAAGCAGGATGAATTCCTGCCGCTCGGCGGTGCACATCTGCCCGGTGCGGGTGAGAAACGCGATTGCCGCTTCCCATTCGGCCTCGGTAAGGCACGTTTCCCGGATGGCGTCGTGCAGGTGGCGCAGCACCACGGCAAGGATCTGCCGCAACCGGGCATTTGGTGCCTCGGCCATGCGGTCGATCGCGGCCGTGGTGATGGCGGCGAAGTCGGGCGTGCTCATGCGGCCTCGCTTTCGCTTGCAGCGGGTGGATCGCCAGCCCAGGCGCGGGCGATCAGGTCGCGGACCCCTGCGTGCTCCAAGGGGCGCGGGTTCCAATAGGCGTTTTCGAGCGCCTGGTCGGTTGCCACGTCGATGCCGGATTCGGGCATGCCCAGATCGCGCAGCGCGCACGGTGCGCCAACTTGCCGAGCCAGCCGATGGAGCGCCGCAGCCGGATCGTCGTCACCCAGGGCAGAGCGGAGCATCGCCATCGCTTCGGAGATCGCCGGCGCGTTGTAGGCGAGCGCGTGGGGCAACACGATGGCGTGGGTTTCGGCATGGGGCAGATCGAAACTGCCGCCGAGCGTGTGGCACAGCTTGTGGTGCAGCGCCATGCCGACCGAACCGAGCACCATGCCGCACAGCCATGCACCATAGAGCGCCTGGCTACGCGCCGCCACGTCGGCCCCGTCCGCAACGACGCGCGGCAGTGCTGACGCCAGCGCGCGGATGCCTTCCTGCGCGACCAACTGCATCACTGGGTTGGTATCGCGGGCATAGAGCCCCTCGACTGCATGGGCGATGGCATTGATGCCGCTGGTGCCCGAGATGCCGGGCGGCAGGCCCAGCGTCAGGTCCACGTCATAGACCACGGCATGCGGGAGGATTTCCGGCGCCCGGCGGGTGGTCTTGCGGCCTCCTGCGGTCTCGCCCAGGATCGGTGTCATCTCCGATCCGGCATAGGTGGTGGGCACGGCGATGTGGCGCACGCCGGTTCGCACGGCCAGCGCCTTGCCCAGGCCGATGGTGGAGCCGCCGCCGAACGCGACCACGCCATCGGCGCCGCATGCCGCCAATTCCGCTTCGGCGCGGGCCGTGACTTCGACCGGGGTGTGCATCGTCGCGTCGGTGAACGTGGCGACGATCGTGTTGCCAAGCGACCGGGTTGCCGCGCGTGCCTGCTCTGCCTGTTGCGGGGTGGACAGCAGCACGGCGCGACGCACACCTTGGTGCGCCAGCACCGTGGGCAGCGAAGCCACGGTGCCGGTTCCAAAGGTGACCTGTGTTGGCAGGCCCTGATAGGTGAAGTGCCGCATCCTTGGCTCAGCGCCGGTAGAAGGGCGGGATTTGCGCGTCGACATTGACCCACACCGACTTGGCCACGGTGTATTCGCGCATCGCCTCGAAACCCATTTCACGGCCATAGCCAGAACGGCCGACGCCCCCGAAGGGTGAGCCCGGATGGACCCGCTTGTAGCTGTTGATCCACACCATGCCGGCGTGGATCTGCTTGGCGAAGCGGTGCGCGCGGGTGATGTCCTGCGTCCACAGACCGGCGCCGAGGCCATATTCGGTGCCGTTGGCGATCGCCAGCGCCTCCTCGTCGGTGCGGAAGGTCAGCACGGTGACGAAAGGACCGAACACCTCCTCCTGCGCCACCCGGTGATCGGGCTGGGCGCGCACGATGGTCGGCTCCACAAAGCAGCCCGCCGCCAGCGCTGCATCGACAGGCGCGCGGCCGCCGGTCAGCACGTCGCCGCCCTGTTCGCGCGCGACCTCGACGAAAGACAGCACGCGCTCTTGGTGCAGCCGCGAGGTAAGCGGCCCCATTTCCGTCTGCGGATCGAGTGGATCGCCCAGCCGGATCGAGCGGGCGAGCGCCACGAACTTTTCAAGGAAAGCGTCGGCGATGGCTTCGTGCAGGATCAGCCGCGATCCGGCGATGCAGGCCTGGCCCTGATTGTGGAAGATCGCAAAGGCCGATCCACCCACTGCCGCCGGCAGATTGGCATCGGCGAAGACGATGTTCGGTCCCTTGCCGCCCAGTTCCAGCTGCACCTTCTTGAGGTTGGTGGCCGATGCCTCGACGATCCGCCGACCGGTGGCGGTAGAGCCCGTGAACGCGACCTTGCCGATGCCGGGATGTTCGGCAATGCGCTGGCCCGCGTCGTGGCCGTAGCCGGTGACGATGTTGATCACGCCGTCCGGAAAGCCGACCTGCTGCATCAGCTCGCCAATCCGCAAGGTGGACAGCGGCGTGATTTCCGATGGCTTGATCACCACCGTGTTGCCTGCCGCGAGCGCAGGGCCCAGCTTCCAACTGGTGAACATCAACGGGAAGTTCCACGGCACGATCGCGCCGACCACGCCGATCGGTTCGCGTTCGACATAGTTGAGGAAGCCCGCATCGACCGGCACGACAGAACCTTCCAGCTTGTCTGCCATGCCGCCGAAATATCGGAAGCACAGCACCGTGCGCGGCACGTCGAGCGACAGGCAATCGCGGATCGGGTGGCCGGTATCGAGCGCTTCGAGCCGCGCAAGGTTGGCAGTATCTGCCTCGATCGCGTCGGCCAGCTTGAGCAGCAGGCGCCCGCGATCGTGTGCAGCCAGCGCCCGCCAGGCCGGGAAGGCGCGCGCGGCCGCCTCGACCGCGCGATCTACATCGGCGGCCGTGGCGATGGCGACTTCGGCGAGGGCCTCGCCATCAAAGGGATTGGCCACGGTGATCGTGCCGCCATCGGCACCATCGCACCATTTTCCGTCGATCAGCAGCTTGGTCGGGAAAGCGAGAAGGGGGTCGATCCGCGCCATGGTCAGAACTGCACCGGCGTGACGGGGGCGGTGCCCTCGGCAATCATCTGCGGGATCTTGGCGGCGCCGTTTTCCCAGACGAGCAGCATCGAGCGCTTGGTCGAATAGCCCTGGTGGCGGATATCGGCAGGCATGCAGCAGATGTCGCCGGCACGGGCCAGCACGCGGGCGCGCGGCTTGCCGGTTTCCTTGTCCTTCACGTCCCAGGTGATCTCGTCGGAAAGCTGCAGGAACCACTCGCAGCGATCGTTGCCATGTTCGACCGGCAGGATGAACTCCTCCGACGTGGGGCAGAACAGGCTATCGCCCACCACCGAGCAGACACTGGGGTTCCAGGTCACGTCAGAGCGGGACAGGTAACCAAACAGGTTATAGGCGCTCACCTCGTGCTCGAAACCGGGCTCGGCCTCGACTACCGGCTGGTCTTGCGGCACATCGGCGAACTGGCGGTTTACCGGGAAGCCGGCGGTATCGGTGCGCAGCGGCGTGTCGCCGGGCAGGCCGACCATGCGGTGCGCGGTCACGCGCTGGCGGGTGATGGCGGCATCGTTGGCGCCGTGCTTCACACCCCAGGGAACGCCGGTTTCCATCGGCGCGGCAAACGGGTCATAGCCCGCCACCGTCCAGTCAGAGAGCAGTTCCTTGAACGTCGCCATCAGCGCGGCCGACTGGAAACGCTCGGAATAGTCGCGGCCGGCGCTGCGGTAGGCATCGTTGAAGCGCCCGGCGAACATCGTCACTTCGCCATAGTGGTTGATGGTGCCGAACACCGCGTCGAAGTTCACCACGCCATAGAAGAAGCCCCAGGCGACATCGCGCATCATTGCCCGCAGGAACACGTCGATCGGGATGATGTGGGTTCCGCCCGGCCACGAGAGGTGGGCGAAATACTCGTCACGCTTGAAGTGGAAGCCGCCGGCGCGGAAGGCGCGGAACCCGGTCTGGTTGCTGATTTCCAGCGTTTCGGTGTCGGTGCTGGCGGTGCTGGTGGTGGGCGCAGCCTGGGCGTCGAGCGATAGCGACATGGCCATGGAATTTCTCCTGAAAGGGTCGGGAAAGGCGCGGCGCGATCAGGCCGTGGTCTGGCAGATCTCCGCCCATTTCTGGACGGTCACGTCGCCAAGGATCGTCTGCACCAGGATGACGGCGGGTTTTTCGGCATGGAAGCGATAGGCCGCCCCCACCGGCAGCAGTCCCTGGTGGCCGCGCCCGAGCACGAGGCGGCCCATCTTGCGGCCTTCGGGCATGGCGTCGGCCAGTTGCACCGCGCCCTCATGCTCGGGATCGACATGATCATCCGGACTGGCGAGCTTGACGAGGTGGACTTCGACATCGCCATCCATGCACAGGACAAACTCGTCGTGCGCGCAGGTGTACCAGGGTGAGGTGCCTTCGGCGCGGGCAGCTTCGATGACATATTCAAAGTTGATGCCCACGGCGACACGGGCATAGGGCGCGTTGGTCTTTGCCACCTCGAAGACGTTGGAAAACACATAGTTGCGGGGATCGTCGTTGATGATCTCGACGCCGCCCTTCTCGTAATCATCCAGCGAACCAAAGCGGGTGATGACGTCGGACATTTCCAATCTCCTGAGCGTGCCACGGCGCGTGTTCGCGCTCCAACCCTGACGGGACAGTGGCTTGGTCGAGGGCAGGCTAGGAGCGTGGCTGCCTGTCTTCCTGCACGATTCCAGCGTGCTTCGGCACGGCTTGCACAGATTCGCCCGAAAGCGCAGGCACGCCCGTTCCCGGGGCTGTACGATCGTACGGTTCGTCGCTAATCGAAATGGCGAAACGACCTTCAAGGAGCGGAGAGAGACATGATCGTGAGGATGGGCGCGGCAAGCATCGCGCGGGTGCGGGCATGACCAGCGTGCGCTCGGCCCTGATCATCGGCGGCGGAATCGGGGGTATGTCCTCGGCCCTCGTGCTGCGGCGCCTGGGTGTGGCGGTGGACCTGATCGACATCGACCCAGCCTGGCGCGTCTATGGCGCCGGCATCACCATCACCAGCCCGACGCTGCGCGCCTTTGATCAACTGGGCATTCTGGACGACGTGCTGCGCGACGGCTTTTCCGGCAACGGCATCCGGGTCTGCACGATCGAGGGGCAGCAGGTGGGCGAAGTGCCCGATCCGGCCGGCATGCCCGGCAGCGGCGGGATCATGCGGCCGACGCTGCACCGCATCCTCTCGGAAAAGACCCGCGCATCGGGCGCCACTGTACGGCTGGGGCTGACTGTCGACGCGCTGCATCAGCGGGATGACCAGGTCGATGTCGTGTTCAGCGATGGCGGCCGTGCCAGCTATGATCTGGTGCTGGGGGCCGACGGCGTGTTTTCGCGCACCCGCAGCCTGATCCTGCCAGATGCGCCTCAGCCCGAATATACCGGGCAAACGATCTGGCGGCTGTTCGCCGATCGCCCGGCAGAGATCGACCGCCGCCATTTCTTCCTGGGCGGGCCGGTCAAGGTGGGGCTGTCGCCCGTGTCGCGCGACAGCTTGTACATGTTCCTGCTCGAAACCTGTCCGCGCCGCAGCGTGGTGCCAGATGAGGAACTGTACCTCGGCTTGCGTGATCTTCTGGATGGATACGGCGGCCCGTTGCGGGCGCTGCGCGAGGGCCTTGGCCCCCGCTCGCAGATCGTGATGCGGCCGCTCGAGGCGTTCCTGCTGCCGCCACCCTGGCATGTCGGGCGCGTGCTGTTGATCGGTGATGCCGCGCATCCCACTACGCCCCATCTCGCGTCTGGCGCTGGCATGGCGGTGGAGGATGCCATCGTGCTTGGCGAGGAACTGGCCCGCGGTGACGACCTGCCCGAAGTGCTCGCCCGCTTTGCCGAGCGGCGCACGGCGCGCTGCCAGCTGGTCGTGCGCAACTCGATGGAAATCGGTCGTCTCGAGCGCGCCGGCGCGCCGCCCGCCGAGCAGACCCGGATCGTCGGCGAGACACTCGCCATGCTCGCCCAGCCCATTTGATGCCTTTGCATGCGCTGCGCGCGCAGCAGCAGCAGCAGGAGATAGCGATGTTCGACACCGAACCCCAATTGCCGCCCGCCACCCCCGACACCGGGCGGCCGCGTACCCTGGACGAAGCCAAGGCGTGGATGCTCGATCGCACGGGCAAGGCGATCCACCCGATGAACAACCTGGCCGCCGACGATACCGCTGCCGTCCTCACAACGCTCCAGGGGCTCGATCCGGTGAACTGGGCAGCGGCCTGGCGTGACGCTGGCGAAAAGGCGTGGCAGCGCGCCGAGACGGAAAGCGATCCGGCGCTGCGGCGCAAGGAGTATCTGCGCGCGCACGGTTTCTTTTTCCTCGGCCGTTTTCCGTGCCCCAACCATCCCGACAAGCTTGCCTGTGCCGCGCGCGAGCGGGATGCCTATCTGGCCGCCGGCGCGCTGATGTCGCCGCCGCTGGCCCGCGTGGTGGTGCCGTTTGACGGCCATGCCGGTGAAGGCGGCGAGGTCGTGTTCTACTACCGCCGGCCCCAGGGCGTTGCTCGCCCCCGTGTCGTGGTGATGTGGGGCGGGGTGGACGCGTGGAAGGAACAGATGACCGCGGCGTGCGACCTGCTGCTGGCCCGCGGTATCGCCACCATCGCGATGGATGGGCCAGGCACCGGCGAATCGCCCGTAAAGGGCACCGCCGATGCCGAGCGTCAGTTCCTCCCCGTGTTCGACTGGGCAGCGGCGCAGCCGGATCTCGATGGCGCCAAGGTCGGCCTGCTCGGGCGCTCGTTCGGCGGCTATTGGGCGACCAAGCTCGCCCATGTCGTCCCTGACCGCGTGGCCGGCGCGGTGAACTGGGGTGGCGGCGCGCACTTCATGTTCCAGCGCGAATGGATCGAACGCTCGCGCCATCCTGACAGCTATCTGATGGAACTGGTCGAGACGCGGATGCGCATGCTCGGCGTCGATAGCTGGGAGGGCTATATCCAGGGCTTTGCCCAGCTCTCGCTGCTTGAGCAAGGCCTGCTCGATCGCCCTTCGGCACCGCTGCTGCTGGTCAATGGGCGTGGCGACAGCCAGTGCCCGGTGGCCGATATCGATCTTCTGGTCGGCCACGGCAGCCCCAAGGCAGTGCGCATGTTCCCCGGCGGCCACATGGGCATCACCCCGCAAACGCTGCCGACCATCGTCGACTGGCTCGTCGGCGCCGTAGGTGCGGGAGCATCGGCATGACCGCGCGCAACTGGGTGCAGGACATGCCCACCGAAGAGGCCTATGCGATCAACCGCATCCTCTATCGCGTCCAGCATGACCGCGCGGAGGAAACCCGCTTCTTCGACAATCCGGCGCGCTACATCGCGGACGAACCGCTGTCTGATGCGGCCCGCGCCGCGCTCGACGCCACCGACATCGGCAGGCTCTATTTGCTGGGCGCCAACCCCTATCTGCTGCGCGCCTATTGCCTGCAACTGCGGGTTCCCGAAGCCGACTATCTGGCTGCCCTGCGCGCCGTAGGAGATGCGACCCATGGCTGAGATTACCGGCGTCTATGCCGTGAGCCACACCCCCGTGATGACCAATATGCCCGATGCGCCCGCGCCCGCGCGGCGCGAGGCCGCTTTTCGCCAGTTCACGCGGGTGGGGCAGGAGATCGCGGCGACGCAGCCCGACGCGCTGGTCCTGGTTTCCGATGATCACCTGCACAATTTCTTTCTCGATAACCTGCCGCCTTTCTGCATCGGCGTGGCGCGATCCTACCCCAGCCCGGTGGAGGGTTGGCTCAAGATCCCGAAGCAGCAATTGCCGGGCGATGCCGCGCTTGCCGCGCATCTGCTCCAGTCGGTGATGGCGGCGGGCTTTGACCCGGCGCTGTCGATGGAACTGACGCTTGACCACGGCATGATGACCCCGCTCGATCTGGCCGGGATTGCGGGGGCCATCCCGGTAGTGCCGATCCTGGTCAACACGGTGCAGCCGCCGATGCCGGCGATGCGGCGCTGCGTGGCGTTCGGCCGGGCACTGGGGCAGGCTATCAGGGGCTATATGGGCGCCGCGCGCGTGGCTGTGCTCGCCACCGGCGGGCTGAGCCACGATGTTGGCACGCCGCGCATGGGCCAGCTCGACGAGGCGTTCGACCGTGGCTTTCTCCAGCAGTTGGAAGCTGGCGGGCTGGATGCGGCTGCCGACTTTGCGGAAGCGACGGTCAACACAGCCGGCAATGGCGCGGAAGAAGTGCGCAACTGGCTGGTCGCCCAGGGCATTGCCGAAGGCGCGCCGTTCGAAACCTATCACTATGACTGCATCACCGACTGGTATACCGGGATCGGGCTGGGCCGCTGGAGCATGATGGCATGACGCTTGCAATCCATATCGACGGCCCCGCCGGCGCGCCGCCGCTCGTCTTCCTCCATGCCATCGCCACCTCGGCCGCGTTGTGGCGCCCGCAGGTGGAGCAGCTTTCCCAGCGGTTTCGCGTGGTGCGGGTGGACCTGCCGGGCCATGGCGCCAGTGCATTGCTGCCCGAAGGCGCTGGCTTTGCCGACTATGCCGATGCGGTTGCCGAGACGCTCTCAACCCATGGCATCGATCGGTTCAGCCTGGTCGGCATGTCGTTTGGCGCGATGGTGGCGATGCAGGTGGCGCTGCGCCATGCTGCCCGGGTGGAGCGCCTGGTGCTGGCCTGCTGTGCCGCGCGCACGCCCCCGCCCGTCGCCGCGATGTGGCATGAGCGGATCGCGATGGTGGAGCGCGAGGGGATCGAGACGCAGGTCGAAACCAGCCTCGACCGCTGGTTCACGCCCGATTTCGCTGCTGCCTCGCCGCAGACGCTTGACGGGGTGCGCGGCATGATCCGCCAGACGCCCGCCGCCGGCTTTGTTGCGGCAGCGCGGATCATCGCCACGCTCGATCACATGGCCTTGCTGCCAAAACTCGCGATGCCATGCCTGGTGCTGGCTGGTGCCGAGGACAAGGCGGCGGCGCCCGCGATGATGCAAGACTTCGCCGCGCATATCCCGACCGCGCGGTTTGCCACTTTGCCGGCCGCGCACCTCGCCAATGTCGAGGCGCCAGGTGCATTTGGCGAAACGATCGCGCGTTTCGTGGAGGGGCAATGACCGCGATTACACTGATTCATGCGCTGGAAGCCTCGATCGCGCCGATCAACGCCGCCTTTGCCGAGCATTGGCCACAGGCGCGCCTGGCCAACCTGCTCGACGACAGCCTGTCGCGCGACTTGGCCGAGGCTGGCGCGCTTACCGACGCGATCGTTGCGCGGTTCCGCACGCTGGGCCGCTATGCGGCAGGGGCAGGGGCCGATGGCATTCTGTTCACCTGCTCTGCCTTTGGGCCGGCGATCGACGCCGTTGCCGCCGATCTGGCGCCGCTGCCGGTGCACAAGCCCAATACGGCGATGATCGCACGGGCCGTCGCGGCGGCGGGGGCAGGGCGCATCGCGCTGCTGGCGAGCTTTGCACCGACGCTGCCTTCGATGCTGCCCGAATTCCCCGATCCCGACCGGGTGCTGCCGGTACATTGTCCCGGTGCGCTCGACGCGCTGCAAAGCGGCGATGCCGCGCGGCACGATGCGATTGTTGCAGCGGTCGCTGCCACTCTGCCCGAGGATTGCAGCGTCGTGGCATTGGCGCAGTTCAGTCTGGCCCGCGCTGCGGCCGCGATCGCGCCGCATGCCGGCCGAACGGTCCTGACCACGCCGCAATGTGCGGTAGAGGGCATTCGCGCGGCAATTTTTCATGAGGCTTGCGTCGAGAATCGCGGCGCGATCCGCTAACGCCGCCGCGCGGCCCTGTCGAAGCGCCGCGCTGCACCGGGGGACGAAACGAGCGTGACGGGACGTACGCAGAAGAAGACCAAGCGCGAGATCATCCTCGACGCAGCAGAAGCGCTGTTTGCCGTGCATGGCTTCGACGGGGTCTCGATGCGGATGATCGCCGAACGCGGGCCGGTCGGGCTCGGCCTGCTGACCCACCACTTCCCCGCCAAGGATCAGCTGTTTGCCGCCGTGCTGGAACGGCGCGCCGATATCATCAATACGGCACGCCTCGCCGCGCTCGACGCGCTGGACAAGCCAGACCTGGAAGCACTGCTGGCGGCCTTTCTGCGTCCCTATGTCGAACGGATCGCCGAGGGCGACGAAGGCTGGCGCTCCTATGCCCGCCTGCACGCGATGATGACCCAGGATGCGCGGTGGACCCCGGTTGCCGCGGCGATCTTCGGTGGGGTGGCCGAAGAAATGATCGCCCGCATCCAGGTGGTGGAGCCGCGCCTCACGCCCGATCTGGCCGCACGTGGCTATGTCCTGCTTCTGGGCGGCATGGTGAGCATGTTTGCCGACACCCGGCTGCTCGACCGGTTGACCCACGGGCGCCTGTCCAGCAGCGATGTTGTGGCGAGCTTCGATCCGATCGTTCGTTTCGCCGCCGCCGGCATCCGCGCCCTGGCGGAGCCGGCGGGAACTGATCCCCACGCCGCCTAGAGCGTCGCGTCGCAGCCGACTTGGGCACGGCGGCGGATCGCATCGTGCGATCGCGCGGCGGCCTTGCCGACGGCGGCCACATCGATGCCCAGCAGCTGGCCAGCGCGCTTGAGGAAGCGGCCGTCGACCATGACGGTGTCAACGTTCGCCGGCTGGCCGTGCTGGACCAGCTGGAAGGTGGCGTTGCTATCGTCCACCGCGATCATGTTGAGATCGCTGGTGCGTACCAGGATCAGGTCGGCGCGCTTGCCGGGCGCGATCGATCCGGTCGTGTCTTCAAGTCCCAGCACCCGCGCGCCGTTCAGCGTTGCGAGCTGCAGCATCTGGCGCGGCATGGTCAGGCCATTGGTGGGATCTGCCGGGTTGCCGGGCCGCATAATGATCTCGGTGAACGAGGCGCCGCGCTGCTGGGCGATTCGCGCAGAGGCCATGATCGTGCGCATCGCGGCAAACGGATCCACGCAGGTCTGCGCCGTTACATCGACGCTGAAGCCGATGTCGTGGAACGGTACGCCGTTTTCAAGGAAGCGGATCAGCGGCGGCAAGCCTGCACCAATTATCGTGTCGGTAGAAGGGCAGAGGGAAATCTTGACGCCGCGCGCCGCCAAAAGCTGGAGCAGCTGGTCCGGCGTGCCGGGCCCATGGGTAAAGATGAACTCTGGCCCCAAAAGGTGCAGAACCTGCGACAGGTCGGCATGCGGGGCGATCGATTTGAGCCCGTGGCGCCGCGCCGCTTCCACTTCGGTGACGAAGTGCTGCGTCGTGTGGATGACGACGCCCAGATCGATCCGCTCGTCGCCATGCTGGCCGAGCCATTCGAGCATGGGGACAATTTCGCCATCGTCGACGGCGGTGGAGCCAGGATGCGGCAGATGGCCATAACCGAAGCGGGCGCGGATGCCGCTGTCTGCCAGGGCCTGCGCCTGCGCAAGCGCGTCTTCGGTATTGCGCAGCGCATTGGACCAGTTGTGGCAGGTGGTGACGCCAGCATTGATCGCCTCGGTCGCGGCATAGCGGATGGCGGCATAGTGATCCTCGGCGGTGTAGCTCCCGGCAAGGCGGTGGAGCGCGAAATAGCCGGGCGCATCATGCGACAAACCGCGCCAGATGCTGTTCCACATGTGCCAGTGCGTCTCGATGAAGCCGGGCATCAGGATCATGCCGGCAGCATCGATCACTTCGGCATCGTCGGCTGGCAACTCCTCGGCCACGGCGACAATGGCGCCGCCGCGCACCAGCACATCGCCGCGGGCAAGGTCGCCTATTGCGGGGTCCATGGTGAGGATGCGGGCGCCGCGGATCAGATATGCACCGCGGGGAAGATCGGTTGCCACGGCCTGGTCGTTATTCACTCGCATCTCTCCTAACCATCCCGCGCTCTGCAGCATGCGCTGCGGCCCGGTCTTTGCGCCATCCTTGGCATTCTCCCCGACGACAGGGAAGTTCCTGCATGTTCCGGGCATTTGCCTGCACGGAAACGACCGGGGAACTGCGCGTGCCGTTTTCATGCATCGGCCGTGCTGCATCATGCAGGATTCCGGCAAAGGGCCTGCCTAGACCAGCATCAACCGCATGTGCCCTGCGCCGGACCAGCCAGCGCAAGGGACACAGCAAACAACGCAAATGGGAGGATGCCTTGAACCCACGCTATTTCCTGTCGACTGCACCGTTGGCGCTCGCGCTGTGCGCGATGCCCGCTGCCGCGCAGACCGCATCGGCCGCCGCGCCCCAGGCGCCTGCTGCGGAGCCCGCAGAGGCCGCCAGCGGCGCGCAGAGCGACGCGAGCGAGCAAGGCCTCAAGGACATCGTGGTTACCGCGCAACGTCGCTCGGAAAACCTCCAGCGCGCCGCGATCGCGGTCAGCGTGGTATCGTCTGACGCACTCGCCCGGCTCAATGTCACCCAGTCCTCGCAGCTGACGACGCTGGTGCCCGCCTTGCAGGTCGCCTCCAGCGGCTCGTCCAACCTGTTCTACTTGCGCGGCGTGGGCACGTTCGCGGTCAATTCGTTCAGCGATCCGGCGATCGCGTTCAACTATGACGGCGTTTATGTCGGCCGGCCGAGCGCTACCACCGGCGTGTTCTACGATGTCGAACGGGTCGAAGTGCTCAAGGGCCCGCAGGGCACGCTTTATGGCCGCAACGCCACCGGTGGCGCGATCAACATCTTGCCGGCGCGCCCGAAACTGGACGGCAATTCCGGCGATTTCTCCGCCACGCTCGGCAACTACAACACGGTGGTGCTGCAAGGCGATGTCAATCTGGTGCTGTCTGACAAGGCCGCGCTGCGTGTTGCCGGCATCTACAGCAAGCATGATGGCTATTTGAGCGATGGTACCAATGACGAGGACGGCAAGGGTGCCCGTGCCCAATTGCTGTTCCGCCCGACGAGCGATTTCTCGATCCGCATCGCTGCCGATTATTACAAGGCTGGCGGCGTGGGTGGCAGCGCGGCCCTGGTTGGCGTGCGCAATCCCGTCACCGGCGCGATCACGCCGGCACCCACCGATCGCGGCACCGGGTTGTACGATCCGCAGGTGCAGGCGCTGTTCCCGCAGCAGGTCAGCTTCCAGATCGGTCGCACGCTTCAGCCGCTCGCCCCCTATCCAGGGCAGAACAGCACGTTCTGGGGCGTCAATGCCGAGCTGAGCTGGACTACCGCTGCCGGCACGCTGACCGTGATTCCCGCCTATCGCCGTGCCGATGTGCACGCGCTTAACGCGGTTACCTCGTTCATCAGCCTGTTCGACGAGAAGACCACCCAGAAGAGCGTGGAAGCGCGCTTCGCTTCGCCCGATACGGGCTTCTTCCGCTACCTGCTCGGCGCGTTCTACTATCGCGAGGAATCGCAAACCGCCGACGTGTTCGCCCAGCAAACGCTGACCAACTATCTGGGTGGCGCGCTCGATACGACATCCTATGCCGCGTTCGGCCGGGTGACGCTGGCCTTTACCGACACGTTCCGCCTGAGCGGCGGGCTGCGCTATACCAGCGATCGCAAGACCGTCGATGGCGCGTCGCAGACGCTGGTGGCGGTCTGCGTTGCGGCCAGCTGCCCGGGTGGCCTGGTGCTGCCCTATACGCAGACCCCGGCCGGGCTGATCTCCAGCCTTGGCCTGGTGGGCCCGCTGCCAAGCCCGGTTCCGGCATTCAGCAGCATCTATGCTGATCCGTCCGCGCCCACCAGCATCCTGGGCAACAACCGCGCGGTGCTCAACATGGAGCAGAAGAACAGCCGCGCAACCTGGCGGGCCGGTGCGGAATATGACGTGGGTCCGCACTCGCTGCTCTATGCCTCGGTCGAAACCGGCTATCGCGGTGGCGGGTTCTCCTTCGCCGTCGATCCCACCCGGCAGCAATACCGCCCCGAAACGATCCAGGCCTACACGATCGGATCAAAGAACCGATTTTTCGATAATCGCCTCCAGCTCAATCTCGAAGCCTTCTATTGGCGTTACAAGAACCAGCAGATCGCGCATCTTGGCGTCGATTCGAACGGTGCTTCGGCTTTCTTTACCGAAAACATCGGCAACTCGCGCAACTATGGTGCCGAGGGAGAGGCACAGTTCCTGGCTGCGCGCAACACGCTGCTCACTGCCAACATCCAGTATCTCAATGCGAAATACACCGATTTTCGCTATTCGACGCCCGCGCCGCCGCCTACCCGCTGCGCGGTGACGGCCCCGGCGCCGGGCTCTGTCTCCTCGGTGGTGGATTGTTCGGGCCTGCGCGCGTTGCGTTCGCCGGAATGGACGATGAACTTCGGCGTGCGCCAGACCATTCCCATCGGCACCGCGAAGATCGTGCTGCAAGGTGACGCCCGCTACCAGTCGTCCAGCTATGTCGGGTTCGAACTGCTCGATATCGAACAGCAGGCGGCCTATTGGACCGGCCAGGCCTCGGCCACGTATTCGGGCGAGGACGATAAATGGTCGGCGACACTGTTCGTCAACAACATCGGCAACCAGCGTCCGTGGGGCGATATCGTCTATAACGCCAATGCCAACCTGTTCGCCGGTTCGCCCGGCGCACCGCGCCTCTATGGCTTCCGTTTCGCGATCAAGTATTGATGGCGGTGCTGGGCCCCGGGATGGGCGTCCCGGGGCCCAGTGACCACCGCTCAGCGAAGCGAACGGCGATAGGCGGCCGGGGTAACGCCCGTCGTCCGGCCAAAGATCCGGGTAAGGTGTTCCTGGTGCGTGAAGCCGCACCGCACGGCGATCTCGGCAATCGGCAGATCGCCACGCAGCAGGTCGCGCGCACGCTCCACCCGCTGCTCGATGATGTACTGATAGGGCGCCCGCCCGGTTGAGCGCTTGAACTGGCGCGCGAAATGGATCGGGCTCAAATTGGCCGCACGGGCAAGATCGTCCACGCTGATCGGCGCTTCCATCTTCTCTGCAACCAGAGCGCGCACCCGGGCGATCTGGCTCGGCTGGAGCCCGGTGATCCGCGGCAGTTCCACCCGTTTTGCCAGAGCATGGTGGCGCACCAGTTGCGCGGCGATGAGGCGGGCGACGCTGTCGGCAAACAGATCGGATTGCCGCTCCTTGATCATCGTGCAGGCCAGCCGCGCCAGTTGTTCGAGCAGCGGATCGTGCTCTCCCATGCGCGGCAGGAACTCCACCGAGTCCAGCGCGTCGTCGCACAGTTCGCGCACTGTCGCCGCGATCAGCTTGCGATGGACGTAGAGGTGCACCGTCTCCAGCGGTGACATGAGCGCCACGCCGAAGTCGCGCTGCGCCGGCAGGATAAACAGCCCACCGGTGCCGATCCGCGCCTCGCGCCGTTCGCCGCTCAGTTCGCGCCGGATGCGCACCGGGCCATTGAGATGCACGATGATGAGATGATGGTCATTTCCGCCGAACGTGTCGGCATAGGGGGCCTCGCGCTGGTGCGAGGCATAGAACGACTGCCATTCCAGCGAGTCGCTCGACTGCAAGACCTCGTGTTCCGGCCGCAGCAGAATGCCGTGAGTGTCTGCGGCTGTAAGTCCCGATTCGGTGCCGATACGCATAGCCAATCCTCTCTCCCGGCCTGCCGGTTTTTCCGGTCCCGCACGCGGCGTAGCGAAAAACCGTACGATTGTACAGTCGCGGCTTGATGGACGATGCCATGGCCACCTGGCGGACTCGCGGTGCCGTGGCAGCCATGCCCGACCGCCGGCAGCTTTGCCCGGCCGATCAGCCCATTGGTTGACATGGATAATCGGCCGGTGTTCAACACCGCGCCAAGGACACCGCTCCGCAATCGGCACGCGCACCGCCGCCCCTGCCTGGCAAGGACAAGACGATGGCGGAACCTGGAATAGCTGACATCACGTTCGGACGCGCCGCACCCGGAATCAGCGTGCGGGACATTCACGCCGCGCACGACTTTTACGTGGGCGTGCTCGGCTTTGAGAAAGTATTCGAGAACGGGTCTCCGGTCGGCTTCATGGTCCTCAAGAAGGGGCGCGCGGAAATTCACCTGAGCCGCACGCCCGGTCACAAGCCGTCGACCACCAACGTCATGCATATCTACGTCAGCGACGTGGCTGCACTCTACGCCATCTGCGAAAGCAAAGGTGTGCGGATCATCAAACGCCTGGCCGACAAGGACTATGGCCAGCGCGCTTTCGTGTTCGCCGATCCGGATGGAAACCGCATCGACGTGGGCGAGCCCTCGAACTGATGCCCGCAGGAATGGATCGATGACAGTGCCTGTTTCCAGCGCCAAATGTCCGGACCAGCGCCTGGCGCTGGTTGCGGGCCTTGCCGTTGCTGCAGTCCACCTGCTGTTTGCCGGGCGGTACGACCTGTTCCGCGACGAGCTCTACTTCATCGTCTGCGGACAGCACCCTGCGTTCGGCTATGTCGACCAGCCGCCCGGCGTGCCCTTGCTCGCCGCTGGCCTGTTCAAGCTGGGATGGGGCGCCTTTGGCTTGCGTGTGCCGACGGCGCTGGCGGGCGGGGCGCTGGTATGGCTGGCGATGCGCTTCGCGCGGCTGCTGGGCGGGCGAAGGCTGGCACAGGCGATGGCCGGCCTGGCCTGCGCCCTCGCGCCCATGCTGATGGGCATCGTTGCCACGCTCAACACCTCGGCTTTCGAGCCGCTGGCCTGGACGGCGCTTGCCTATCTGCTGGTCAAAGCCGGTCGCGACGGTGATGATCGCGCGTTGCTGGGGGCGGGGCTGCTGGTCGGGCTCACGCTTGAGATCAAGTATGCCATGCTGTTCTGGATGGTCGGCCTGACCGCCGGCCTGCTCGTCACGCCGGGCCGCGTGCTGCTGCGGCGGCCGGCCTTGTGGGGCGGCGTGGCGATTGCCGCCATCATCGCGGTGCCGTCTTTCCTCTGGCAATATGCCCACGGCTTTCCGTTCCTGGAATTGGCAGCAGCGGCCAAGGGCAAGAACGCGGCGGTCGATGCCATGCCGTTCCTCGTCAACCAGGTGCTGGTGATGAACCCGGCGTTCGCGCCGCTGTGGATCGCCGGCCTGGCGGCCCCGTTCCTGGCAAGGCGCCTGGCCGATCTTCGTTTCCTGGTGATCGGCGCCGTCGTGGTGATCGTCATCGTGCGCCTTGGTCACGGCAAGGACTATTATCTGGCGCCGCTCTATCCCACCTTGTTCGTGATCGGCGCGACTGCGCTGGCACCCTGGGTAAAAAGCATGCCGGCCAAAGTGGGTGTGGCGGCGGTCGCCACGGCAGCCGTCGTCGTCGCGGCACTGGCAGCGCCGCTCGCCCTGCCAATCCTGTCACCAGCCGCGTTGGAACGCTATGTGCGGGCAACCGGGCTGGCGCCGCAGCAGCAAGAGCGCAGCTTTGCCGGCACAGCCTTGCCACAGAGCATGGCAGACCAGTTGGGCTGGCGCGATTTCGCGCGGCAGGTCGATGCAGCCTGGGCCCGCATCCCGGCGCCGGAGCGCGCGGTCACGGCCATCAAGGTGGACAACTATGGCGAAGCGGCCGCGCTCGATCTCTACGGCCAGGGCCTGCCGCCCGCGTTGAGCGGGCACAACCAGTATTACCTTTGGGGCCTGCGCGGACAGCATCCCATTCACGTGCTGTCGGTGCAGGATCACCTGGCCACCATGCAGCCCTATTGCCGCAAGGTCACGCTGCTCGGCCAAACCTGGTCGCGCTATGCCATGGCGTATGAAAACGGCAAGGTGATAGCGCTGTGCGAAAACGTGAAGCCATCGCTGACCGAGATGTGGCCGGATCTCAAGAACTTCTCCTGACGGCAGCCACAGCAGCAAACGTGCCTATTTGGCGGCAACGCCTTTTGCCAGGCTCCCGTTTCCCCCAGAAATGCCCCCACCTGGCGTAAACCGCGGTGCGAAATTCTGGCGCAAAGCGAGAGCATCCGGAAGACGAAATCGACCGAAAATATGGCCAAATCAATATTTTGAGATTTTATGGGAAGAAACCCGTGGTGCCGCTTACAGGACTCGAACCTGTGACCCCCGCATTACGAATGCGATGCTCTACCAACTGAGCTAAAGCGGCCCTGCCGTGTGGGCTGGCGGGCGATTAGCTTTGCACGCACGGGATTGCAATGGGTTTTGCACGCGCTGCCGGGTTTTTGTGGATATCTCTGCACAGCCATGGCCATGCCGGTTTGATGGAGCGCAATGCGCCGCGTGCCCAGGCCGGCATGATCGCGTGCACGAACACCTTTGCAGGAGCAAGCGATGACCCACGTGCCCGGTGATCTCAAGGATGCCTTTCCCGACGATGCCGCGCTGTTGCACGCGCTCAAGCTCGGCAATGCGCATGTGCACCGCCTGGTCGAGGAGTATCACGCCCTCAACCATGCGGTGCACCGGATCGAGAGCGAGGTTGCGCCCAGCTCTGACCAGCACGTGGAAGCGCTCAAGAAGCAGCGGTTGGCGGTTCTGGACGCGCTGGCCGAACAACTGGTGCTTGCCAAGGCTGGCTGAGCGCACAACGGCCATGCGCAAGCCTGTGGAGAACATCGGGATCGCTGGAAAAAAGCAGGTTGACGGATCAGCCCGCGCCGCCTAATCGGCCGCCCTACCGCGCGTCGCCAGACGCGGCGCGGACCTGGGGCGGAGTAGCTCAGTCGGTTAGAGCAGCGGAATCATAATCCGCGTGTCGGGGGTTCGAGTCCCTCCTCCGCTACCACTTTTCCTGATATTCAGCAGCGATAATGGCGCTCTTACAGGGGCGCGGTCGCCAGGCGCGCAGTGTTTTGCCCGCATGGCCGTGTCCTTGCATTGGCTTTGCGCTGGCGCTGCACGTGGCCTTGCGGCAAACCCTTGAGCATGACCTCACGCCGTGATCTTGGCCCTGCCGCAACGCTGCGGCGACTGCTTGTCGGGCGGGTGCAGGCGTTGTTCCATGATCGGGCCAAGGGCGAAAGCCCGATCGTGCGTTCGAATGATGCGCTGTTTGCGCCGGATTCGGTGATCTGGCGGGTGCATGGCGATGTCACCACGATGATGATCGGGGGCGTGACCGCGCTGCTGCTGCAAATGCTGCACCCGGCAGCGCTGGCTGGCGTGTGGGACCACAGCACTTTCCGCAACGACATGCTGGGCCGCCTGCGCCGCACCGCGCGGTTCATTGCCGTGACAACCTATGCCGAGCGTGGGCAGGCGGATGCCGCGATCGACAAGGTGCGGGCAGTGCACGAATATGTACAGGGCACCCTGGCCGACGGCACGCCTTATCGCGCCAGCGACCCACACCTGCTGGCCTGGGTGCACGTGTGCGAGGCTATCGGTTTTCTCGATGCGTGGATCGCCTATGGCGAGCCCGGCATGTCAAGCGCAGACCAGGACACCTATATGCGCGAGGCGGGTGTGGTGGCGCGCCGGCTTGGCGCCGATCCGGTGCCGGAAACGCGCGCGCAGGCCGAGGCACTCATCGCCGCGTTTCGCCCTGAACTGCATGCTGATCAGCGCACACGGCAGGTCGCGCGCATGGTGCTGTCGCAGCCGTCGCCCTCGCTGGCCGCCGCTCCGGCCCAGCACCTGCTGTTCCAGGCGGCGGTCGATTTGATGCCGCGCTGGGCGCAGGCGCTGCACGGGCGCCACCTGTCCCGGCCGGCGACACCGATCGTGCGCGGTGGCGCCATGGCCATGGCGCGCACGTTGCAATGGGCATTTGCCCCGGCCCGCCGCCTGCCACCGGCAGGTTGAACGGCGCGGTTCAGGGCTGGCCCAGCCGCCATTGCAACAGGCGCACGAATGGCTCTGGCTCATCCAGGCGGAACGCCACGCGCCTGATGCTGCGGCGGCGCAGCAGGCGATGATGATCAATCGGGGCGCGCAAATGCACGATCACGTTGGGCCAGGCCAGCAGCGCCGCATTGAGCGTGGCGGCATCGCGCACCTCGGCGCCGTCGATGGCCATGCTGACGCTCTCGATGCGGTTGAGCGGCACTGCCACGTCGAGGAGCAGCCCGGCGCGAATGCGCAAGCTGTCTGCCTCCAGCAGGATCGGGCGAAAGCGGAACGATTTGACCACGCCCACCAGGTAGACCAGTCCCAAGTCGCTCACGACGAACATCGCCAAGGCCGGCAGGCGGCTCCAGTGGCCCAGAAAGACGTGATAGACCGCCACTTCGATGGCCGAGAGCGACAGGAGCGTTATCGCCATCGGCGTAAGGTGCCGGTGATAGGCAAAGGCGCGCGCGCCGGGTGGAACGTCGGCTGGTCCTCCCCAGCGCAACAGAGCCATGTGCAGCACCACCAGTTCCGCGCGGGCCAGGCGCACCAGGGCAGGGGGCAGGAATTGTGCGGCTACGCTTTCCCAGCGCGCGGCCGTGCCGCCCCGGCGCACGATAGCCAGCGCCTGCCGACCGGCGAGGGCAAGGTGGGCAAGCAGCGCCAGCGCCATGGCCACCATCGTGCCGGGCATGGCCAACAAGGCGGCACGCAGGGCAGGCGGTGCGGCCATGCTAACGAGGCAACAGGCGCCTGCCAGCGTCGCGCATACGGTTCGAGCGTCGGGACGGCCGGCGCCATCGCGCGCGATGCGTGACAACAGCAGGCTATCGGCGCTCAGCCACAGGCAAAGCCACAAGGACAGCGCGGGGTGGCTTTGCGCCAGCGGTAGGCGCGCGGCCAGCATGGCGGCAACGATGACGACGGCGGGGACCAGGTTTGCTGCCCGTCGATGATGCGCGATGCGTGCGGCTGGAATCATCCTGCGCGGCCTCCTGCGACGGCGATGATGCCGGGCAGTGCCGATCATTGCCCAGCGCGCCGTCGCTCGCAACCACCGAAAACGCAGCGCCACCATCGCGTGGGCGTTGCGCCGCCGCTGCCGGCTGGCTATGCCCGGTGGGCCTGGCGGGATTTCTGCCGGGCAAAGATCGCGCCGGTGCCCGGAAGGGCTCAATCGGGAATGCGGTGCGGGGCCATGGCGCCCCAAATCCGCGGCTGTCCCTGCAACTGTAAGCGGCGAGCGCGATGCATACCGCCTTTCCCGATATCGGCGGGGAGGGCAGCCACTGGGCCGGACGCCAAGACGGGCGAGGCCTGGGAAGGCATGCATCAAGCCCTGACCCGCAAGCCAGGAGACCGGCCGGCGCTTGGTCGCTCATGCCTTGGTCCAGGGGATGGCCGCGGCACGGTTCGGTCCGTCAGAGCGACGCCGCCTGGCCGGTGTGTGGCTGCGTGGGCGCCTTGTGGCGTGCGCGTGGCGTCACGCGTCCGGCTCCGTCGCCATTCTGGCCGGAGTATTCCGCTCGTGCCTGTTTCCTTTCCTGTTCGCCGCCTGCTGGCCCGTTCGGCCGCGCCCTCGCTGCGCCGGCATATCGCTGCTCTTTTGGCCGGGCTGCTGCTGGCCAATGCCCTGGCCTGGCTGTGGGCGCTGGGCCTGTTCCATGATCAGCCGCTGATGCTGGGCACCGCCGTGCTCGCCTGGGGGCTGGGGCTGCGCCACGCGGTCGATGCCGATCACATCGCCGCGATCGACAATGTCACGCGCAAGCTGATGCAGCAGGGGCAGCGGCCGATCGCCGTGGGCCTGTGGTTTGCCCTGGGCCACGCCACGATCATCGCCATCGCTTCGGTCCTGGTGGCGCTGACGGCCACGGCGCTCGCCCGGTTTGGCGCCTTTCGCGAGGTGGGCGGGATGATCGCCACGACGATATCGGCGCTGTTCCTGTTTGCCATTGCCGCCATGAACCTGGTGATCCTGCGTGGGGTGTGGCGCACCTTTGCCCATGTGCGCGCAGGGGGCACCTATGTGGAGGAAGACCTTGACCTGCTGCTGTCGGGCCGGGGCCTGCTATCGCGCCTGTTCCGCCCGATGTTTCGCCTGGTCACGCGATCGTGGCACATGGCGCCGCTTGGCTTTCTGTTCGGGCTGGGTTTCGATACGGCCACGGAAGTCGCGCTGCTCGGCCTGTCGGCCAGCCAGGCGGCGAGTGGCCTGGCGTTGGGCACGATCCTGGTGCTGCCCGCGCTGTTTGCGGTGAGCATGGCGCTGATCGATACGATCGATGGTGTGGTCATGCTTGGCGCCTATGAGTGGGCCTTCGTCAAGCCGATCCGCAAGCTCTATTACAACATCACCATCACGCTGGTTTCGGCGCTGGTGGCGATCGTGATCGGCGGGATCGAGGCGGCCGCACTGATCGGCCAGAAGCTGGGCCTGACCGGTGCGCCATGGCGGTTGGCGGCCAATCTTGCCAGCAATTTCAACGGGCTGGGCTTTGCCATCATTGCCCTGTTTGCGTTGTGCTGGCTGGCCAGTGCGGCGATCTATCGCTGGCAGCGGCTCGACGACATCGAGGTGGTTCGCGCAATCTGATGTCATGCCCGGTTGGCTTGGCCGGCGAACTCGGCTAGGAGGGCAGCGCAGGCGCCGGTTTCGGCCAGTGCCCTGCAAAAGATCGCGTCGGTGCCCCGAGAGGGGCTTAATCGGGAATGCGGTGCGGGGCTTTGCCCCAAGTCCGCAGCTGTCCCTGCAACTGTAAGTGGCGAGCGCGATGCACTGTTCCCCGCACGACGGGGATGGCCACTGGGCCCCAAGCGGGCCTGGGAAGGCGTGCATCAAGCCCTGACCCACGAGCCAGGAGACCTGCCGGCGCACTGGTCGCTCTTGCCTTGATCCAGGGGATGGTCCGGGCACGGTAATACTTCCGTCTGGGCGACGAAGACTTGTGCGGCTGGGGCTGCACGGGTTGCGTTGTGGTGGGCGCTTTCGTGCGCCGGCCCGCTGCCGCGCGCCTGGCCGGATCGTTTTCCGGCAAGCCCTGCCGTGTCGCTCGCCTGGCGCCGCGGAAGGGTTTTGTGCATGCCGGATCTGGCAAAAGTGCCCGTCACCATCGTGACCGGCTTTCTCGGCGCGGGAAAGACCACGCTGATCAGCCACTTGCTTCGCCACTCTGGCGGGCGCCGCCTGGCCGTGGTGGTCAACGAATTCGGCACGCTGGGGGTGGATGGCGATATCCTCACGTCCTGCGCCATTCCCGATTGCCCGGCCGAAAACATCGTCGAACTGGCCAATGGCTGCATCTGCTGCACCGTGGCCGATGATTTCATCCCCACGGTCGAACGCCTGCTTGCGCTCGATCCCCGGCCCGATCACATCCTGATCGAAACCTCGGGGCTGGCGCTGCCCAAGCCCTTGCTCAAGGCGTTTGACTGGCCGGCGATCCGCAGCCGCATCACCGTCGATGGCGTGCTGGCGCTGGCCGATGCCGAGGCGGTGGCCGCCGGCCGCTTTGCCCCCGATCTCGCCGCGCTCGACGCGCAGCGTGCCGCCGATCCCGGCATCGATCACGAAACGCCCCTGGCCGAAGTGTTCGAAGACCAGTTGGCGTGTGCCGATCTGGTGCTGTTGACCAAGGGCGATCTGGCCGGGCCGGAGGGTCTGGCCAAGGCGCGCGCCATGATTGCTGATACCGCGCCGCGCGCGGTTCCGGTGATTGACCTGGCCGAAGGCGCAGCCGATCCGCGCGTGATCCTGGGGCTAAACGCGGCGGCCGAAGACGATATCGCAGCCCGCCCGTCGCACCACGATGGCGCCGACGATCACGAGCACGACGATTTTGCCAGCACCGTCGTGCCGCTGGGCGAGGTATCCGATCCGGCCGACCTGGCCGCGCGCATCGCCCGCCTGGCCACAGAGCATGGCGTGCTGCGCGTGAAAGGCCATGTCGCGGTGGCGGGCAAGCCGATGCGCCTGCTGGTTCAGGCCGTGGGCGCGCGCGTGCGCCATCAGTATGACCGGCCCTGGCAGGTGGGAGAGCCGCGCACCGGGCAACTGGTGGCGATTGCCGAGCGCGACAAGCTGGAACCCGAAACGATCAGGGCGGTGCTGGCGGCCTGATCGGCGGCGCGGGCCCATGCACGTCATCTTCCGCGAGAGCCACGGGCTTGAGGAAACGGCCGTGCCCCAGGATCTGGGGCAGGCGCCGGCGCCGCTCGTCGTCCTGTCGTTTTCCGACAGCGACCTGGGCGCCTTTGCCGCTGGCTGGCACCTGGCGCGCCAGGCCGATCCGGCGTTCCCGCTGCTGCGCCTGGCCAATCTGGCCGCGCTGGAACATCCCTTGTCGGTCGATACCTATATCGAGCGCACGCTGGTTGGCGCGCGGGCGATCCTGATCCGCCTGATCGGCGGGGTTTCGTGGTGGCGCTATGGCCTGGGGCAGGTGGCGGCCCTGGCACGCGCGTGCGGCGTGGCGCTTGCGGTGTTGCCGGCAGACGGGCGGGCCGATCCGCAGCTTGACGAAGCCTCTACCTTGCCGCGCGAAAGCTTGCGCGATTTGGCCGCGCTGTGCGAGGCGGGCGGGCCCGATGCTGCCCATCGCGCGCTAGTGACACTGGCACAGGCGGGCGGGCTGGCGCTGAACGCAACCGCGCTTGCCGCGCCGGTGGCGCCGCTGCCGGCGGCGGGCCTGTGGCATCCCCATGGCAAGGCGGTGGACGCCGCGCGCCCGCTGGTGCTGGTCGTGTTCTACCGCGCCTATCTCACCGCGCGCGATGTTGCGCCGGTAACCGCGCTGATCACCGCGCTGGAGGAAGCAGGCCTGGCTGCGCAGGGGCTTTACGTCACCTCGCTCAAGGAACCACAATCGCGCGCGGTGGCGGCGGCAGAACTCGGCCGGCTGCGCCCGGCCGCGATCATCAATGCCACGGCCTTTTCCGCGCAGGACGATGCCGGGCAGAGCCCGCTGGACCTGGCCGGCGTGCCGGTGTTCCAGGTGGCGCTGGCCACTGGCACGCGCGAAAGCTGGGCCGGGGCGGTGCGCGGCTTGGCGCCGGCCGACCTGGCCATGCATGTCGTTTTGCCAGAGATTGACGGGCGGCTGTTTGCCGGCGCTGCCAGTTTCAAGGAACCGTGCACGCAGGATGCCGATCTCGGCTTTGCCCGCCACATGCACCGGCCCGATCCGGCGCGGATCGACGCCATCGTGGCGCGGGTGGCGGGCTGGATCGCGCTGGCCCGGCGCCCCGTGGCGCAGCGGCGCCTGGCCTTGGTGCTGTCCACTTATCCGGGCAAGGCGCATGCCATGGCCCATGCGGTGGGCCTTGATGCTTTGGCTTCTACCACAGCGCTGCTCGCCGATCTGGCCAACGCTGGGTATGCGGTGGCGCCGCCTGGTGACCTAGCCCGCCGGCTTGGCCACGAGACTTTGGCGTTTCCTCTGGCCGCCTATCGCGCCGCGCTGGCGCAACTGCCGCCGGCCCTGCAGCAGGATCTCGCACAAAGCTGGGGCGCGCCAGAGGATGATCCGGCGGTTCGCGATGGCGCCTTTCACTTTGCCGCGTTGCGCGCGGGGCAAGCGCTGGTGGCGTTGCAGCCCGAGCGCGGCGATCTGGCCGGGCGCGACGAGGCCTATCACGATCTGTCGCGCTGCCCGCGCCATGGCTATGTCGCGTTTTATCTGTGGCTGCGCGCGCAAGGGATCGATGCCCTGCTGCACATGGGCGCGCATGGCACGCTGGAATGGCTGCCGGGCAAGGCCGTCGCGCTGTCGGGTGCCTGCTGGCCCGAGGCGCTGATCGGCAGCCTGCCGGTGATCTATCCCTTCATTGTCAACGATCCGGGCGAGGCGGCGCAGGCCAAGCGCCGCATCGGCGCGGTCACGCTGGGCCACATGCCGCCGCCGCTGCGGCGCACGGAAAGCGGCGCGGGCCTGGCTGGGCTGGAGTCGCTGCTCGACGAGTTTTCCGGCGCGGTGGGCCTTGATCCGGCGCGGCGCGACCGGCTGATCGTGGCCATCCGCGCGCAGGCGCAGGCGCTGGGGCTTGAGGCAGAGCTGGGCATCGATCCGGCCGCCACCCCGGCCGAGGCGATTGCCCGGATCGACCGCTTTGTCTGCGATGTGAAGGACAGCCAGTATGGCGATGGCCTGCACATATTCGGCCGCGGCCCGCAGGGCGGGGCAGAGCGCGATGGTGTGCTGGCCGCGCTCGACGGGCGCCGGGTTACGGCGGGGCCGGCCGGATCGCCGTGGCGCGGCCGGGCGGATGTGCTGCCCACCGGGCGCAATCTCTATGCGATCGATCCGCGCGCCGTGCCAAGCCGCGCCGCCCATGCGCAAGGCGTGGTGCTGGCGCAGGAACTGGTGCGCCGCCATCTGCAGGATCACGGCGATTATCCCCGTGCCCTGGTGGTGGACCTGTGGGGTTCGGCCACGATGCGCACCGGTGGCGAGGAATTTGCCATGGCGCTGCACCTGTTGGGCGCGCGGCCGGAATGGGATGCCGCCTCGCAACGGGTGACGGGGATCGAGATTCTGCCGATCGCTCGGCTCGATCACCCGCGTCTGGATGTGACGCTGCGTATTTCGGGCCTGCTGCGCGATGCCTTTCCGCTGCTGCCGGTGCTGTTCGGGCAGGCGGTGCGCGCCCTGGCCGCGCGCGACGAGCCGGCGGAGTGGAACCCGTTTGTCGGCAAGGCGCCAGGTGCGCGGGTCTATGGCCCGGCGCCGGGGCGCTATGGCCTGAGCATGGGGCAGGCGGCGCAGACCTATGACGCCGCCGGCCGCCGCGCGGCGGGTGAAGCCTGGCTGGCGGCATCAAACCACGCCTTTGATACCGGCGCGGCGCAGCCAGACCCTGCTGGCCTGCGCGCCCGCGTGGGGCGGGCCGGCGCCTTTGTCCACGCCCAGGATCTGCCGGAAACCGACCTGCTGCTCGCCGCAGACTATGCCGCGCACGAGGCCGGCTTTGCCGCCGCGCAGGGCGTGGTCGGGGGTGGGGCCGGGGGCAAGGCCGCGCTCTATCACCTCGACAGCCGCGACCCCGCGCGGCCGGTGGCGCGGCCCTTGGGCGAGGAACTGGCCCGCGTGGTGCGCGCCCGCGCCGCCCATCCCGGCTGGATCGCGGGCATGATGCGCCACGGCTTTCGCGGCGGGGCGGAACTGGCCGCCACGCTCGATCACCTGGGCGCCTTTGCCCATCTCGCCCCTGGCAGCGTGCCAGCGCACCTGTTCGACCTCTATTACCAGGCCACCCTGGGCGATGCGGCAGTGTACGCGTTCCTGTTGCGCGAGAACCCCGGCGCCCTGGCCGCGATGCAGCAGGGCTTTGCCGCGCTGCACGCCGCTGGCCTGTGGGCCACGCGGCGCAATGCCATTCTTGCCGATCTGGCCGATTACGCGGGGGGCAGGGCATGAGCGGCTTTCGCGTGGCAGGCTGGTGCCCCGATGCCTGGCGCCCGATGGCGGCGGGCGACGGCCTGCTGTTGCGCATCAAGCCGCGCCTGGCGCGCCTGTCTCGCGATGCTGCGCAAGCGGTATGCGCGCTTGCCGTGCGGCATGGCAATGGCCTGATCGATGTGTCGCGGCGGGGCAACCTGCAGCTGCGCGGGCTCGATCACGCGGGTTGGCAGGCTGCGCTGGCCGAACTGCTGGCGGTGGGCCTGGTCGATGCCGATCCGCTGGCAGAGGCGCGGCGCAACCTGCTGGTGGCGCCCGGCTGGCGCGATGGCGATGACACGCACCGCATCGCCATGGCGCTGCTGGCGCGCCTCAACGAACTGCCGGTGCTGCCGGCCAAGGCGGGCTTTGTCATCGACGCCGGATCGCACCCGCAATTGCTGGCAGAGCCGGGCGATTTTCGAGTCGAGCGCGGCAGGCATGGCGGCCTGATCCTGCGCGCGGCTGGGCGCGCCCATGGCGTGGCCCTGACGTCCGGGGCAGAGGTTGACGGGCTGATCGCGCTGGCCCGCTGGTTCGTGCAAAGCGGCGGGCAGGGGCGCATGGCGCGCCATCATGCCCCGCTGCCTGCGTGGGCGGCTGGGCAGGATCTGCCAGCGGCGTTGGCGCTGGCCTGGCGGCCAGGGCCTTGCGCGCTCGGCATGGTGCATGGCGCGCCATTCGGCCGGGTTGCAGCGCCGGTGCTGGCCACCGCGCTGGCCGCGCCCGGCGCCCAAGCGCTGCGCATCACGCCCTGGCGCCTGCTGATGGTGGAAGGCGCCGGCGGCGATGCCGTGCCAGGCCTGATTGCCGATCCGGCCGATCCGCTGTTGCGGGTGGAAGCCTGCCCCGGCGCGCCGGCCTGCCCGCAGGCCCATGTGCCCACGCGCGATCTTGCCATCGCCCTGGCGCCGCATGTGCGCGGCAGCTTGCACGTATCGGGCTGTGCCAAGGGCTGTGCCTGCACCCGCGCCACCGATCTTGTGCTCACCGGCCGGGCCGATGGCCGGTTCGACCTGGCGCGTGATGCCGCCGCTGGCGCGCCGCCGTGCCAGGCGCCGCTCACCGCCCAGCAAGCGCTCGACCAGTTTGCAAGTTGCCCCAGTGCGGAGCTGCCCAATGCCCCATGTCTATGAAACCGATGGCGCGGCCATCTATCGCCAGTCTTTCGCCACGATCCGGGCAGAGGCCGATCTGGCGCGCTTTTCACCCGCCGAAGAGCCAGTGGCGGTGCGCATGATCCACGCGGCGGGCATGGTGGAACTGGCGCCGCACATTCGCTTTTCCGCCGATTTCGCCACGGCGGCGCGCGCCGCGCTGCGCACGGGAGCGCCGATCCTGTGCGATGCGCGAATGGTTTCGGAAGGCGTCACCCGCACGCGCCTGCCCGCCGCCAATCCGGTGCTGTGCACGCTGCATGATGCGGCAGTGCCGGCCCTGGCCCAGGCCATGGGCAACACCCGCTCTGCCGCCGCGCTGGAACTGTGGCGACCGCATCTTGCCGGCAGCGTGGTGGCGATCGGCAATGCGCCCACCGCGCTGTTCCACCTGCTGACCATGCTGGAAGACCCGGCTTGCCCGCGCCCGGCCGCGATCATCGGTTGCCCGGTTGGCTTTGTCGGCGCTGCCGAATCCAAGGCCGCGCTGTGGGCGTGGCACGGCGTGTCGTGTTGCATCGTCGAAGGGCGCCTGGGCGGCAGCGCGATCACCGTGGCCGCGATCAACGCCTTGGCGAGCGACGCGGAATGAGCGCGCCAGTCCTTGCGCCGGTTGGCACGATCCACGGCGTTGGCCTGGGCCCCGGCGCGCCCGACCTGTTGAGCGTGCGTGCGGATCGGCTGGTGCGCGGCACACGCCACATCGCCTATTTCCGCAAGGCCGGGCGGCCGGGCCAGGCGCGGCGCATCGCGGCAGACTTGCTGCGCGCCGATGCCGTGGAAATTCCCATGGAATACCCGGTCACCACCGAAATCCCGGTCAGCGATCCGCGCTACAACGCATGTCTCGCCGCGTTCTATGCCACGTGCACCGCTCGCCTGGCCGATCTGGCCCGCGCCGGCGAAGACGTGGTCGTTCTGTGCGAGGGTGACCCGTTTTTCTATGGCTCGTTCATGCACCTGCACAGCCGCCTGGCGGGGCAGGTGCCCGTGCAGGTGGTGCCGGGCATCACCGGGATGGCGGGCGCGTGGAATGCCACCGGCGTGCCCATCACCTGGGGCGATGACGTGCTCACCGTGGCCATGGCCACCCTGCCCGAGGCGGAACTGACCCGCCGCATCCGCGATACCGATGCCCTGGTGGTGATGAAGATCGGGCGGCACCTCGCCAAGCTGCGCCGCGCGGTGGCCGCCGCCGGGCGCGAGGGGGAGGCCTGGCTGGTGGAACATGCCGCCATGCCCGGCCAGCGGGTTACGCCGCTGGGCGAGGCCCAAGCCGTCACGCCCTATTTCTCGATCCTGTTGATCCACGGCCAGGGGCGCCGGCCATGACGGGCACATTGGCGATCGCCGGGCTGGGCCCGGGCAGCGAGGCGATGATCACCCCGCAGGTGCGCGCCGCGCTCGATGCCGCCACCGATGTGCTGGGCTATATCCCCTATGTCGCGCGTGTGGCGCCGCGCCCCGGCCTGGTGCTGCATCCGTCGGACAACCGCGTCGAACGCGAACGCGCTGCCCATGCGCTCGATCTGGCGGCGCAGGGCCGCCGCGTGGTGCTGGTCTCATCGGGCGATCCCGGCGTATTCGCCATGGCCGCCGCCGTGTTCGAGGTGCTGGAAAGCGGCCCGGCATCATGGGACGATGTGGCGATCGACGTGCTGCCCGGCATTACCGCCATGCTCGCCGCTGCCGCCCGCGCCGGGGCGCCGCTGGGCCACGATTTCTGCGCGATCAACCTGTCTGACAATCTCAAGCCGTGGGACATGATCGCGCGGCGCCTGCGCCTGGCGGCAGAGGCGGATTTTGCCATGGCGCTCTACAATCCGCGCTCTCGCGCGCGGCCAGAGGGCTTTGCCCGCGCGCTGGAATTGCTGCGCACATGCTGCGGCACGGAACGGCCGATCCTGTTTGCCCGCGCCGTCTCCACCCCGCAGGAAGACCTACGCATCGTCTCGCTGGCCCAGGCGCGGCCCGAGATGGCCGACATGCGCACCGTGGTCATCGTGGGATCGAGCCAGACGCGGATCGTGGCGCGTGCCGCTGGCCCGCTGCTCTACACCCCGCGCAGCGCGGGCGGGGTGGCGCCATGAGCGATCCAGTCCAGCACTTGCGCTGGCTCATGCACTTTCTGGCGTGGCGGGATGAACGGCCGGTCGATCATGATCACCGGCAGGCCCAGCGCGCGCGCGGCGATCAGCTTGGCCTGCGCGCCGCTGCCGCCGGCGTTCTTGCATACCACCACGTCGATCGCCTGGTCGCGCAGCAGCGCCAGATCGCCCGCCACGGTGAACGGCCCCCGGTCCACCACCAGGCGATGGCGCGGCAAGGGCGGCGGTGCGGCGGGCGCATCGACAAAGCGCAGCAGATAGTCATGCTGCGGCTGGGCCAAGAAATCGGCCACGTGCAGCCGCCCCAACGCCAGCATCACACGCCGCGCCGGGCCAGCGAGGGCCGCTACGGCGCCGGCCACGTCTGGCACCATGGTCCAGCGGTCTTGCGGCTGGCCCTGCCAGGCCGGGCGGGTAAGCGCGATAAGCGGCACCCCGGCCTGCGCGGCGGCGGCGATGGCATGGGCGCTGATCTGCGCGGCAAAGGGATGGGTGGCATCGACCAGGTGGGTGATGCCTTCCTCGCGCAGATAGGCGGCCAGCCCGGCCACGCCGCCAAAGCCGCCGATCCGCGTGGGCAGGGGCTGCGCCAGCGGGGCGTGGGTGCGCCCGGCATAGCTCAACCGGGCGGCAATGCCTTGCGCGGCAAGCAGGCGGGCCAGCGCGCTGGCCTCGCTCGTTCCGCCCAGCAGCAGGACATTGGCCATGGCTGATACCCCTTTGCGCGCATGGTTGACGATCATCGGCCTTGGCGAAAACGGCCGCGACGGCCTGTCCCCGGTGGCCTTGGCCGAACTGGACGAGGCCGAGGTGGTGATCGGCCCGCCGCGCCATCTGGCCTTGCTGGGCTCGCTTAAGGCCAAGGCGGTGGAATGGCCAGTGCCCTTTGCCGATGGTGTCGCCCAATTGCTCGCTTTGCGTGGGCGCCGTGTGGCGATGCTCGCATCGGGTGATCCATTCTGGTTCGGTGCCGGCAGCAGTGTCATCACCCACCTCGCGCCGCACGAATGGCTGGCCCATCCGCAGCCATCGACGTTTTCCCTGGCGGCGGCGCGCCTGGGCTGGGCAGTGCAGGATTGCGCGTGCCTGGGCCTCCACGCCGCGCCGCTGGCGCGCATGCGTCCGCATCTCGCGCCCGGCCAGCGCGTGATTGCCCTGTTGCGCGATGGCGCGGCGGTGGCAGACCTGGCAGCCTATCTCGTCGCGCTGGGCTTTGGCGCCAGCACGCTATGCGTGCTCGAAGCGCTGGGCGGCCCGCGCGAGCGGGTGCGTTGCTTTGAGGCGCAGGCTTTTGCCCTTGGCGATGTCGCCCATCCGGTGGCGGTGGGCATTGTCGTTGCCGGGCAGGGGCTGGCTCTGCCGCTCACGCCCGGACGGCCCGATGCGCTGTTCGCCGCCGATGGCCAGATCACCAAGTCAGCCGTGCGCGCGCTCACCCTGGCGGCGCTGGCGCCACGCGCGGGTGAACTGCTCTGGGATATCGGCGCCGGCTCTGGCTCTGTCGGCATCGAATGGCTGCTGGCCCATCCCGCCAACCGCGCCGTGGCGATCGAGGCCGATCCGCAGCGTGCCGCCCGCGTGCGCGGCAATGCCGGGGCACTGGGCGTGGATCGCCTGCGCGTGATCACCGGCCGCGCGCCGGCGTGCCTGCCCGATGATCCGCCGCCCGATGCGGTGTTCATCGGCGGCGGGCTGTCGGCCGCGCTGCTCGATGCGCTATGGGCGCGGCTGCCGGCCGGCACGCGGCTGCTCGCCAATGCCGTGACGTTGGAATCCGAAGCCCTGCTTACCGCCTGGTATGGCCGCGTTGGCGGCAGCCTGTTGCGGATCGAACTGGCCGACGCCGCGCCACTCGGCACGCGGCATGGCTGGAAGGCGCGCTATCCGATCGTGCAGTGGAGCGTGGTGCGATGACAATGATCGTCGCCGGCCTGGGCTTTCGCGCGGGCGCCCCGCTTGCTGCCCTGCACGCGGCCTTTGCCATGGCCCAGCAAGGGCTGCCGGCCGCCACGCATCTGGCCACGGCGGCAGACAAGGCCCCGGCGCTGGCGCCGCTGGCGCGCGCGCTGGGCCTGCCGCTGATCCCGGTGGCGGCCGATGCCGTGCAGCGCTGCGGCACGGCCACGCAATCCGCCGCCAGCCTGCGCACGCGCGGCACTGGCAGCCTGGCTGAAGCAGCCGCGCTGGCCGCAGCGGGGCCGGGCGCGCAGTTGCTGTGCCACCGCCAGATATCGCCCGATCGCATGGCCACTTGTGCCCTTGCTCAGGGCCATGCCCAGGAAATTGAACAATGACGGTCCATTTTATCGGCGCCGGCCCCGGCGCGCCCGATCTCATCACCTTGCGCGGGCGCGATCGTATCGCCGCGTGCCCGGTGTGCCTCTATGCCGGGTCGCTGGTGCCCACGGCACTGCTCGCCCATTGCCCGCCCGGCGCGCACATCGTGAACACGGCGCCGCTCTCGCTTGACCAGATCATGGACCACATCATCCAGGCCCATGCCGCTGGCCACGATGTCGCGCGGCTGCATTCGGGCGATCTGTCGGTGTGGTCTGCGTTGGGCGAGCAACTGCGGGCCTTACGGGCGCTAGGCATTCCCTTCACCATCACGCCCGGCGTGCCGGCCTTTGCCGCCGCCGCCGCCGCACTGGAAAGCGAACTGACGCTGCCGGCGCTGGGGCAGTCGGTGGTGCTGACCCGCACGCCGGGCCGGGCCAGTGCGATGCCACCGCGCGAAACTCTGGTGGCCTTTGCCCAGACCGGCGCGACGCTCGCCATTCACCTGTCGATCCACAACCTGGCGCAAGTGGTGGCCGATCTGCTGCCCGATTATGGCGGCGATTGCCCGGTGGCGGTGGTGTGGCGCGCCAGTTGGCCCGATCAGCGCGTGGTGCGCGCCACGCTGGACAGCGTGGAGGCCGCCGTGGCCGGCACGATGGAGCGCACCGCGCTGATCCTGGTCGGCCGCGTGTTGGGCGCTACTGATTTTGTCGAAAGCAGCCTCTATGCCGCCGATTATGATCGCCGCTTTCGCCCGCAGCATGGCGGCGAAAGCGACGGGGCGCCCGCATGAGCGGGCCGGGTCTGATGATCGCGGCGCCCAGTTCGGGCGCGGGCAAGACCACGCTGATGCTGGGCCTGCTGCGCGCGTTGCATGGCCAGGGGCTGGCGGTGCAGCCATTCAAGAACGGGCCGGACTATATCGATCCGGCGTTTCACCAGGCCGCCTGCGGGCGCGCATCGTTCAACCTCGATAGCTGGGCCATGGTGCCCGGCCTGATCGATGCTCTGGCAAGCCAGGCTGGTGGCGCCGATCTGGCCCTGGCTGAAGGATCGATGGGCCTGTTCGATGGCGTCGCCAGCGCGGGCGCCACCGGTAACGGCGCCAGTGCTGATGTGGCGCGCCGGCTGGGCTGGCCGGTGGTGCTGGTGCTCGATGCCTCGGGCCAGGCGCAATCGGCGGCAGCGACGGCGCTGGGCTTTGCGCGGTTCGATGCCGCGCTGCCGGTGGCCGGCGTCATCCTCAACAAGGTGGCAAGCCCGCGCCATGAAAGCTTGCTGCGCGCCGGCATGGCGGCGATCGGCATGCCTGTGCTGGGCGCCCTGCCGCGCCGCGCAGACCTTGCCTTGCCAGAGCGGCACCTGGGCCTGGTCCAGGCGGTGGAGCATCCCGATCTGCCCGCCCGCCTGGATGATCTGGCCGCCTTCGTGCGCGAGCATGTCGATCTGGCAGCGCTGGTTGCAGCGGCGCGCACAATGGGCGCCCCGGCCACCGCATCAGCCGCGCTGCCGCCGCCACCGGCGCAGCGGCTTGCCGTGGCCCGCGACGCGGCATTCTCGTTTCTCTATCCCCACCTGCTGCATGGCTGGCGCGCGGCCGGCGCGCAGATCATGCCGTTCTCGCCGCTGGCCGATGAACCGCCGCACGCCGATGCGGACATCGTCTGGCTGCCCGGCGGCTATCCCGAACTGCATGCCGGGGCGATCGCGGCGGCAGGGACATTCCTGGCTGGCCTGCGCCGCCACGCGCAGACCCGCCCGGTGCATGGGGAGTGCGGTGGTTACATGGTGCTGGGCCAGGGCCTGGTCGACAAGGCCGGTGCGCGCCACGCCATGGCAGGGCTGCTGGACCTGGAAACCAGCCATGCGCAGCGGCGCCTGCACCTGGGCTATCGCGCGGCCCGGCTGCTGGCGCCGGTGGGCAGCATGGCGGCGGGCACTGCGCTGCGCGGCCACGAATTCCACTATTGCACCATCCTGGCTCAAGGCGATGCACCGCTGGCGCAGGTGGCCGATGCCAACGGCGCGGCCGTGGCGGAAAGCGGATCACGGCGCGGGCAGGTCACGGGCACGTTCTTCCACATGATTGCGGGGGCCGCGTGATCCAGCTCGATCTTATCGGGATCGGCACGGGCAACCCCGATCACCTTACCCTGGCGGCGGTGCGCGCGATCAATGGCGCCGACGTGATCCTGCTGCCCGACAAGGGCGCGGACAAGGCTGGGCTGATCGACCTGCGCCGCACGATCTGCGCGACGGTGCTGGCGCGGGCCGTACCGATCGTCGAATTCGCCATGCCGCTACGCGATGGCGCGGGCGATTATGCGGCGGCGGTGGATGCCTGGCATCACGCCATCGCGCGGGTGTGGCAGGCCACCCTGGCCCAGGCCCTGCCGCAGGGCGGCCGCGCCGCGCTATTGGTGTGGGGTGATCCGGCGCTCTATGACAGCAGCCTGCGCATCGCGGCGCGGCTGATGGGGCAGGGTGCGGCCCTGGCGGTGCAGGTCGTGCCGGGGATCACCAGCATCGCGGCGCTGACCGCCGCCCATGCCATCCCGCTCAATCCGCTGGCCGGGCCGGTCATGATCACCACCGGCCGCCTGCTGCGCGCCCATGGCTGGCCGGCGGGGGCTGATCATCTTGTCGTGATGCTCGATGCGGGCGGCGCGTTTGCCACGCTGGAGCCAGCGGGCATCACCATCTGGTGGGGCGCGTATCTGGGCATGGCGCATCAGGCACTCGAGCATGGCCCGCTGGCCGCGGTGGCCCCGCGCATTCTCGCCCGCCGTGCCGCGCTGCGCGCGCAGCATGGCTGGATCATGGACATCTATCTGCTGAAAAAGGAAACGGGCGATGCAAGCTGGTGATGAAGACGCGCGCCACGCCGACAAGATGCGCAAGAAACAGGCCGCGCGCGACAAGATCATGGCCACCAAGACGCAGGAAAAGGGCCTGCTGATCGTCCATACCGGCAAGGGCAAGGGCAAGACCACTGCGGCCATGGGCATGGTGGTGCGCGCCATCGGCCATGGCCAGCGCGTGGGCGTGGTGCAGTTCGTCAAGGGCGCAATGACCACCGGCGAAAAGGCCGTGTTCGATGCCTTTCCCGCCCACGTCGAGTTCAAGCCGATGGGCGAAGGCTTTACCTGGGACACGCAGGACCGCGCGCGCGATGTGGCCGTGGCCCGCGCCGCCTGGGACGAGGTCAAGCGCATGATCGCCGATCCGGCCTATGCCATGGTCCTGGCCGACGAACTCAATATCGTGCTGCGCTACGACTATCTGCCGCTCGACGAGGTGCTGGCCGTGCTGACCGCGCGCCCGGCGATGAAGCACGTGATCGTGACGGGCCGCAACGCGCGCGACGAACTGATCGCGGCGGCCGATCTCGTCACCGAAATGGCCCAGATCAAGCATCCGTTCCGCGCCGGGGTGAAAGCCCAGGCGGGTATCGAGTTCTGACATGTTCCGTTTGCATCACAAGGATTTCCCCCATGCTTACCCCCGTTGACGATGGCCCCGCCGTGGTGGCCTGCAACACCTGCCGGTTGAGCGCTGACCTGCGCGAGGATGACCAGGGCCAGCGCGGTGGTGCGCGGCTTTTGGCGGCGCTGCGCACGGTGCAGCAGGGCGATGCCCGCTATGCCGGGATTGCCGTGCAGGAAATGGCCTGCCTGTTTGCCTGCAAGGACCACTGCACCGTGCACCTGCGCGCGCCGGGCAAGGTGGGCTATGTTCTCGGCCGTTTTGACGCGGACGAAGCGGCCGCCACGGCAATCCTCGATTATGCCGCCGCCTATGCGCAAAGCGAGCATGGGCGCGTGCCGTTCAAGGAATGGCCGCAAGGGGTGAAAGGCCATTTCATTAGCCGCACCCCGCCGGCCGGGTTCGTCGCGGCATGAGCGCGTTTGCTTCTCCGGCCGCGTTCGATGCGGCGCTTGCCGATCTGGCCCTGCCCGATGCTGCGGCGGCCGCCGCAGCGCGGGCGCGGCAGGATGATCTGACAAAGCCGCCCGGATCGCTGGGCCGGCTGGAAGACATCGCCGTGTTCATGGCCGGCTGGCAGGGGCGCGAACGCCCGGTGATCGCGCGCGGGCGCACCGCGATCTTTGCCGGCAACCATGGCTTTATGGTGCATGGCGTCAGCGCCTTTCCCACCAGCGTGACCGCCGCCATGGTGGCCAACTTTGCCGCCGGGGGCGCGGCGATCAATGCGCTGGCGGGCGTTGCCGGCCTTGAGTTGATGGTGGTGCCGCTCGATCTTGATCGTCCCACCGCCGATTTCACTGCCGCCCCGGCGATGACCGAGGCGGAATGCCTGGCGGCCCTCAACGCAGGTGCCGCAGTGGTTACGCCCGATCTTGATATCCTGACGCTAGGTGAAATGGGCATCGGCAATACCACGGCCGCTGCCGCGCTCTGCGCCCTCAGCCTGGGGGGCAGCGCGGCGGAGTGGGCCGGGCCGGGCACCGGGCTCGATGCCGCCGGCGTGGCGCGCAAGGTTGCGGTGATCGCTCAAGCGCTGGCCTTCCATGCCGATGCGCCGCACACCCCGTTCGAAACCCTGCGCCGGCTGGGCGGGCGAGAGATTGCGGCGATGGCTGGCGCGGTGTTGCGCGCGCGGGCCTTGCGCGTTCCGGTGGTGCTCGACGGCTTCATCACCTGTGCTGCCCTGGCGCCACTGGCGGTGGTGGCACCGGGCATCGTCGATCATTGCCTGGCCGGGCACTGTTCGGCCGAACCGGGGCATGTGCGCCTGCTGGCGCGGCTGGGGCTGGTGCCGCTGCTCAACCTGGGCATGCGGCTGGGCGAGGGCAGCGGCGCTGCGGTGGCCGTAGGGGTGATCCGCGCCGCGCTTGCCGCGCACGACCAGATGGCAACCTTTGCCCAGGCCGGCGTGGCATCGGGCGCGGCAGCGGGCGCGGAAGGGCAGGCGTGAGCGGCTTCCTGCTGCATCTGTTGCGCCACGGCGCGCCGGCCACGCCTGGGCTCTTGCTGGGCCACGACGACATGGCGCCCACGGCTGCTGGCCTGGCTGCCTGTACGCAGCGGGCGCAAAGCGTGGATTTTGCCGGCATCGTGGCATCGGACCTGCGCCGCTGTGCTGCTGCTGCCCAGGCCATTGCCGCCCCGCGCGCCCTGCCGGTGCAGCTGGACCGGCGCTGGCGCGAGCTGGATTTCGGCGCTTGGGATGGTCTCGCCCCCGCGCAGGTAAGCTGCGCGGCGCTGACCGCGTTCTGGGTCGATCCCGATGCTCACGCCCCGCCGGGTGGAGAGCGCTGGTCCGCGCTGCGCGCGCGGGTAGCGGCGGCACTGGCCGATCTGCCCGGCAGCGACACCCTGGTGGTGACGCACGGTGGCGCGATGCGTGCCGCGCTCACCGTGCTGTGCGGGTTTGTGTCGGAACAGGCCTGGGCGTTTGACCTGCCCTATGCCGCGCTGCTCAGCCTGCGGGTCTGGCCCGGGGCGCGACCCTCAGCGCAGATCGTGGGGCTGGCCACATGAAAGGCTTTTTACTGGCAACGCAGTTCCTCACCCGCCTGCCCACGCCGCGCGTGGCTGCCGACGCTGGCGATTTTGCCGCCTCGATACGGTGGTTTCCCGCCGTGGGCGTGATCGTGGGTGGCTGCGTGGCCGGGGCGGCCTGGGCTGGTGGGTGGCTCGATCCGTGGATTGGGGCGATGGCCGGCCTGATGGCATGGGTGGCCGTGACGGGCGCGCTGCATCTCGATGGCCTGGCCGATCTGGCCGATGCCAGCGGCGCTGCCCATCGCGATCGCGCGCGGTTGCTGGCGGTGCTGGCCGATCCGCACGTCGGCAGCTTTGGCGTGGTGGCGGTGGTGATGCAACTCATGGCCAAGCTGGTGCTGCTCCATGCGCTGGTGGCGCAGGGCATGATGGCGGGCATCGTCTGGGTGCCTTTCGCCGCACGCCTTGGCCCGCTTGCCTGGGCGCGCTGGCTGCCGCCCTTGCACGCCGGGCTGGGGGCGCGTTTTGCCGGTGTGGTGCGCCGCCGCGATCTGGTGCTGTGGGCCGGCGCGCTGGCGCTGGCCGCCTGGTGGTATCCGGCCTTGCTGATCGCGGTGCCGGGCATGGCGCTGTGGGGCTGGTGGCTCAAGGTGCGGATCGGCGGTATTTCCGGCGATGGCCATGGCGCCGGCATCGAATGGAACGAAACCGTTCTATTACTGGCCTTATGCATTGCGGGGCGGTTGTGGGGCTGAACCGCTTCACCTGGCATGGCGGCGGGCTGGCGGCGGCGCGCGCGCAGTTTGGTGATGGGCCTTGGCTGGACCTGTCCACCGGGATCAACCCATGCCCCTGGCCTCACGCCGGGGCGGTGGCGGCGTCGGTGGATTGGCAGGCCCTGCCCGATGAAAGCGCGCTGCGCGGCCTGGAGCAGGCCGCGGCGGTGCACTTTGGCTGCGCGGCCGCCCATGTCTGCGCCGTGCCTGGCACCGAGATCGGGCTGCGGCTGATAGGCGATCTGATCGGTGGCACGGGCTGCCATGCCGTGCCGGGCTATCGCACCCATGCCGAGATGCTGCGCGCCAGCGTGGCGGTGGCCGACCCGGAAAGCGCCGATGGCGCCAGCCTGGTCCTGGCCAATCCCAACAACCCCGATGGCCGCCTGTTGACGCCGCCGATGCTGCGCGAATTGTTGCACCGGCGCGGGGATCATGGCTGGCTCTTGCTGGATGAAGCCTTTGCCGACGCGCACCCGCAAGCCAGCCTGGCCGGCGACATTGCCGACGCGCAGCGGCTGGTGATCTTCCGCTCGTTCGGCAAGTTCTTTGGCCTGGCGGGCCTGCGCCTGGGCTTTGTGCTGGGGCCGCGCGCGCTGTTGGCGGCGTTGCGGGCGCGGCTGGGGGCCTGGCCCCTGTGCGCGGCGGCGCTGGCAGTGGGCCAGGCGGCCTATCGTGATACTGCCTGGATCGCCGCCGAGCGTAATGCCTTGCCGAAGCGGGCGGCAAGCCTGGACGCGGCGCTGCGGGCCAAGGGCTATACCGTTGGCGGGGCCTGCCCGCTGTTTCGCCTGGTGCGCGGCGTGAACGGGGCCGGCCTGTTCGCCCATCTGGCGCAGCAGCATATCCTGACGCGGCCGTTTGCCGATCAGCCGGATTGGTTGCGGCTGGGCCTGCCAGGCGATGCAGCGGGTCTGGCGCGACTGGTGCAGGCCTTGCCCCGCCATGGGTGAAACGCTCGCTGCCCTGGCACTCGCGCTGGCGCTCGATCTCGCGCTCGGCTGGCCAGCGGCGCTCTATGCGCGCGTGGGCCATCCGGTAGGCGGCTTTGCCCGCGTGATCGGCTGGTGCGCGCGCCTTGGCAATCGCCCGCAGTGGAGCGCGGGGCGTCGCCGCGCCATGGGCGTGGTTACAGTGCTGATATTGCTGGCCGTGGCGATTGGCCTCGCTGGCGTGCTCCAGGCCCTGGCAACCTGGCTTGCCGGCGGCTGGGCGTGGATCGTGATCGGCCTGCTGGCCTGGCCAGGCCTTGCCCTGCGCAGCCTGCACGATCACGTGCGGCCGGTGGCGCTGGCCCTGGCGCGCGATGATCTTGCGGGCGCGCGGCGCGCCGTGGCGATGATCGTGGGCCGCGATACGGCCACGCTCGACCGCGCCGGGGTGGCCCGCGCCGCGATCGAAAGCCTGGCGGAAAGCTTTTGCGATGGGGTGGCGGCGCCGCTGTTCTGGCTGGTCTTGGCCGGCCTGCCGGGGCTGTGGGCCTACAAGGCGATCAACACCGCCGACAGCCTGATCGGCCATCGCGAGGCGCCGTGGGGCCCGTTCGGCTGGGCGGCGGCGCGGCTGGACGATGCGCTGAACCTGCTGCCGGCGCGGCTGGGCGCGGTCTTGCTGTGCCTGGCGGGCGGTGGCGGCTGGGCGGTGCTGTGGCGCGATCACTGCCGGCATGCCTCGCCCAATGCGGGGTGGACCGAGGCGGCGATGGCGGGCTCGCTGGGCCTGCGGCTGGCCGGGCCGCTCGCCTATGATGGCGTGGCCGTGGCCAAGGAGTGGATCGGGCAGGGGCGCGCGGCGGCCGATGCGCATGATGTGGCGCGGGCGCTGCGGCTCTATCGGCGGGCCTGCGCGCTGTTGATCGCGGTGGCGCTGGGCGTGGTGCTGGTGTGGAAGGGATGAAGATGGGCGCATTGATGGTGCAGGGCACCGGGTCTGACGTGGGCAAATCGGTGCTGGTGGCCGGGCTGTGCCGCGCGCTTGCCAACCGGGACCTGCGCGTCTTGCCGTTCAAGCCGCAGAACATGTCGAACAACGCCGCTGTCACCAGCGATGGCGGGGAAATCGGCCGGGCGCAGGCGCTGCAGGCCCTGGCCTGCCGTGCCGCGCCGCATACCGACATGAACCCGGTGCTGCTCAAACCGCAGGCGGATCACACCTCGCAACTGGTGGTGCATGGCCGGGTGCGCGGCACGCTGGGCGGTGGCAATTTCCGCATGGGCCGCGCGGCGCTGCTGCCCGATGTCATGGCCAGTTGGCAGCGGTTGCGTGCGCAGGCCGATGTGGTGGTGGTGGAAGGGGCGGGCTCGCCTGCGGAAATCAACCTGCGCGCCGGTGATATTGCCAACATGGGCTTTGCCCGCGCGGCGCAGGTGCCGGTGGTGCTGGTCGGCGATATCGACCGGGGCGGGGTGATCGCCGCGCTGGTGGGTACGCGGGCCGTGCTCGATCCGGAAGACGCGGCGATGATCCGGGGCTTTATCGTCAACAAGTTCCGGGGTGATCCCGCGCTCTTTGCCGATGGCTATCAGCAGATTGCCGCGCTTTGCGGCTGGCGCGGCTTTGGCGTGGTGCCGTGGCTGGCGGAAAGTGCGCGCCTGCCGAGCGAAGACGCCGTGGTGCTGGAACGTCATGCCCCGCTGCGCGCGGGCGCACTGCGCATTGCCTGCCCGATCCTGCCGCGCATTGCCAATTTCGATGATCTCGATCCGCTGAAAGGCGAAAGCGGGGTGGAACTGGTGATGGTGCCGCCGGGCCAGCCGATCCCGGCCGATTGCGCGCTGATAGTGCTGCCCGGATCGAAGGCCACGCTGGCCGATCTCGCTGCATTGCGTGCGCAAGGCTGGGATATCGACATTTTGGCGCATCATCGCCGTGGCGGGCGCGTCCTGGGCATTTGCGGCGGATACCAGATGCTGGGCAAGACCGTGGCCGATCCCCATGGCATCGAGGGGCCAGCGGGCGAAATGGCCGGGCTGGGCCTGCTCGACGTGACCACCGTGCTCACCGCGCACAAGGCGCTGCGCCAGGTGGCGGGGCAGGCGCTGGGCCAGGCGTTTGCCGGTTTCGAGATGCACATGGGCCAAACCGATGGTCCCGATTGCGCGCGGCCCTTTGCACTGCTCGATGGTGACAGGCCTGATGGCGCGATCGACGCGGGCGGGCAGGTCATGGGCAGCTATGTCCATGGCGCGCTGGGCGGGCCGGCGCTGCGTGGTGCGCTGCTCGGCTGGATCGGGGGAGTATCCGATGGGGCAAACCATTCTGCGGTGGTCGACGCCGCACTCGATGCGATTGCCGCCCGGTTGGAACAGCATCTCGATATCGACGGCCTCTTGGCCCTGGCGCGCGAGGCTGGCGATGCCTAGTCTGTTCGTGATCGGCGGGGCGCGGTCGGGCAAGAGCCGCTATGCCCAGCAGCGTGCCGAGGATAGCGGCCTGGCGCCGCGCTACATCGCCACGGCCCAGGCCTTTGACGCGGAAATGACCGCGCGCATCGCCCGCCACCAGGCAGAGCGCGATGCTCGCTGGCAAACCGTCGATGCGCCGCTCGACCTGCCGCACGCGATCGCCACCCATGCCGCGCCCGATCGCGTGCTGCTGGTCGATTGCCTAACCCTGTGGCTCAGCAACCTGATGCTGGCAGAGCGCGACATGGCCGCCGCGCTCGACGATCTGGACCAGACCGTGGCCGGGGCGGCGGGCCTGGTCATCCTGGTCAGCAACGAAGTGGGCCAGGGCATCGTGCCCGACAATGCCCTGGCCCGGCGCTTTCGCGACGAGGCGGGCTGGGCGAACCAGCGCATGGCGGCGGTGTGTGACGAGGCCGTGCTGGTCTGCGCCGGGCTGCCGCTGAAGTTGAAATAGAATGGGAAAAAGCCCCATCCTCTTTAGAGGAGGGGGTTGGGGGTGGTGGAAACCTTGCGCCAGGCCTCGCACCACCCCCCGACCCCCTCTTCTGAAGAGGAGGGGGAGAAAGTGGTCAGTTTTTGGCCAGTTCCGCGTCGAGCAGTTGCATCACGCGGGCTTCGTCGGGAAAGCCTTCGGCCACCCAGCGCGCCTCTACCGCGCGCAGGGTGCGGGCAACGTCTGGCCCGGCGCCGACGCCGCGTGCCACGATCTGCCCGCCCTTGAGTGGCAGGCGTGGCACGGTCCAGCCAGACAGGTCGGTAATATCGCGTCCGGCCAGCAGCAGGCGGTCGATCGCCTCGTCCCGGCCCAGTTCATAGGCCATGGCGCGGGGCGGGCGCAGCGCATCGAGCGGACTGCGCGCAGCGGCGGCAACCAGGCGCTTGCGCTGCGCGATCGAGAGGCGCAGCCGCGCGGCGACCTGTTCCACCACGGGCGGATCGGCGGGCAGCAGCGCGGCCATGCGGCGCAGGGCATCGGGGGCTTGGCCGGCTTTTGCCTCTGCGGCGATCAAGGCGGGCAGGGCGGCCGGGTCGGCCTCGGGCAAGACTTGCGCCAGCACGCCCATCTGCGCCATGCGCGCCACCGTGGCGGCGGGATCGGGCAGTGCGAGCAGGCCGAGCAATTCGCTGGCCACGCGTTCGCGCGACAGGCCCTTCATCCCCGGCGCCAGCGCCGCGCAGGCCGCCTCTGCCGCAGGATCGGCCGGCAGCGAGCCGAACCGCGCCTGAAAGCGGAAGTAGCGCAGGATGCGCAGGTAATCCTCGCGGATGCGCTCGTCGGCCGCGCCGATGAAGCGCAGCGTGCGGCTGGCCAGATCATCCAGCCCGCCGAAATAGTCGCTCACCTCCAGCGTGCGCGGATCGGCGTAGAGCGCATTGATCGTGAAATCGCGCCGCGCCGCGTCTTCCTGCCATTCGCGGGAAAAGGCGACAGTGGCGTGGCGCCCATCGGTCGACACGTCGCGCCGCAGGGTGGTGATCTCCACCGGGCCGCCGGGCAGCACCGCGGTGATCGTGCCATGGGCGAGGCCAGTGGGCACCTGGCGGATGCCGGCGGCTTTCAGCAGCGCCTGCGTCTGTTCGGGCAGGTGCGGGGTGGCCATGTCGATGTCTTTGACGTCAAGGCCCAACAGCGTGTCGCGCACGGCGCCGCCGACATAGCGGCACAGGCCCGCGCCATCGGGATCGAGCGCCGCAACCAGGCCGGCCAGGTCTTCGCGCGTGGTCCACGGGGCAGGGGGCAGGATGGTGGTGTTCATGCGTCGGGCCATTGCATGCGCTTGGCAAGATTGGCGATGATCGCCGCGGTCACGCCCCAGATGCGGTGCCCCTGCCACAGGATTTCGATCGTGCGGCCGCGCCGGCCGTTCCATTCCGCCTCGATCCAGTCGTGGCCGCGCCGGTCGAGCAGCAGGGACAGCGGCGGTTCGAACCAGCCAGCCACCTCGGCCGGGTTGGGTTGCAGCGGCAGGTCGGGCGGCACCACGGCGAGAACCGGGGTAATGTCATACCCCGTGCCGGTGCGATAGCGATCGGTCGGGCCGATCACGCGCACCATGGCCGGATCGATGCCCAGTTCCTCGTTCGCTTCGCGCAAGGCCGCCTCTACCGGGGTTTCGCCTGGTTCGATCTTGCCGCCGGGAAAGGCGGCCTGGCCGGGATGGGCACGCATGTGGCTGGGGCGATGGATTAACAGCACGCCCGGGCCATCGGGATGATCGACACGGTCGGTTACGGCGATCAGCACGGCGGCCGGGCGCAGGCCATCGGGCACCACGCGCCAATCGGCGATCAGATCGGGTGCCGGCCCTTCATGCCCGGCGCGGTGCAGCGCGGACAGACGGTCGAACAGCGCCGCGTTCATGGCGCCGGAACCAGCGGAAAACGTGCGCCCCGGCTTTCTACCATCAGGCCGTGCGGCTGGTCTGCGGCGGGCGAAACCTCCAGCGCGTGGGCGATCAGCTGGCCATAGGTGCTGCGGTTGAGGCGCGCCGCGATCCCGTGGCGCACCGCGAGGTAGAATGCCGGCAGCTCTGCCGTGCCGGCCACGCGCAGGGGGTGATCGGGACCGCACAGCACCACGTCATCGGTGTTGAGGCGGAATGCCAGCACGGCCTCGCCAGTGGCTGGATCGTGGCGCACTTCCATGTCGATCGCCACCAACGCAGCATCATCCACTGCGATGGCCAGGCGCTCGTGCGGGGTGACCAGCCAGTGCTGGCCGTCCTCGTCGCGCAGCAGCAGCGAGGCAAAGGCGCGGACCATCGCCGGGCGGGTGATCGGGCTGCCTTCATGCAGCCAGCTGCCATCGGCGGTGATGCGCATGTGGCTCTCCCCGCTATGCGCAGGGTTCCACTGATCGAGCGGGGGCAGGCGGCGGCTTTGCGCGAGCGCGGCGATCTCGCTGAGCGAAAGGCCGGCCAGTTCGGGGGGAGGTTCGTAAGGCACAGGCTGAGCCCTGCCAGACTTGATCAGCCCCGCCAAGGCCCCAGCATGCCTTCGCCCGGAAGGACGGCAGGGTTGGCCGTGCGGCACAGCAGGCGATGCTGATCAAACGGCCCGGGCAACTGCCAGCCAGCGGTGTGCGCGTTGCTGAAGCCGAAAAAGCGTTCGTAGTATTCCGGATCGCCGATCATCACCTGCGGCAGTGGCGCCCGTGGATCGATCGCGGTCAGGCTGGCCGTGACCAGCGCTTTGCCATAGCCGCGCCCCTGCTGGCCGGGCATGACGGCCACCGGGCCAACCATGATCATCGGCACGCGGCGCCCCTCGGGCGTGGTCAGCGCCACGGGCCAGCACTGGATCGTGCCGGCCAGCATGTCTTCATCGTCCAGCGCGGCAAACGACAGGCCGGGCAGGCAATCGATCCCCTCGCGCAGGCGATAGGCAGTGCGCTGGCGACGCTCCGGCTCGAACGCGGCATCGAGCAGCTCTTCAACCAGTTGCGGATCGACATCGGCGAGGGGAATGATCGTGGACAAGAACAGGCGCCTTGGGAATCGTGAAACGTGCCGGGCCGATAGCGGCCGGGGGGCAGGGGGTCAAACGATTGGGGATGGCGGGAAGCTACATGCTCCCCCTCCTCTTCAGAGGAGGGGGCTGGGGGGTGGTGGATGCCACGCGCGTCGGTTCAGCATTCCACCACCCCCAACCCCTCCTCTGAAGAGGATGGGGCTATTGTTGGTTTGCTGCTCAGCTTTCGCTGAAAACGAAGGGCACGGCCGCGCGGCGATAATCGTCGGGCAGGATTTCGCGGCCCAGCGGGGGCTGGGCGCGGGCCGGGCATTCCGCGCGCTGGCATAGGCGGCAGGTTACGCCCACCGGCGTTGCCGCGGCGGTTTGCGGATCGACGCCCCGTGCCGCCGCCAGGCGCGGGGCGGCCTGGGCCGGGCAGACCAGCGCCATGGCGCGGCGCACTGGCGGCAGGCCTGGGCCGGTGGAGATATCGATCGTGCGCGCGATCGAGAAGAAGCGATCGCCATGGGGCATTTCCAGCCACTGGGTCAGCACCTCGCCGGGGCGGGCAAAGGCCTGGTGCAGGCTCCACAGCGGGCAGCCGCCACCCTGCGCGGCAAAGGAAAAGCCCGCGCCATCGATGCGCCGGACCACGTTGCCGGCGCTATCGAGTTCCACCAGGAAGAATGGCACACCTTCCTGGCCCGGCTTGGTCAGCGTGGCCAGGCGCAACGCGGCCTGCTGCCATTCCACGCCGAACAGATCGGCTAGGCCCTGCACGTCATAGCCCTGCGCCTGGGCGGCGCGGGCAAAGCGGTCATAGGGCATGAGCACGGCCGCCGCGCCCAGTTCGGCCAGGGCGCGGCGGACCAGTTGCGCTGCCGTGGCGCTGGCAAAGCTTTCCCCGCGCACGATCGCGGCAATATCGGGGCGCAGGCTGGTATAGGCGATGTGCAGCGCGATCTGCCAGGCGCGGCGCTGTGGCCCCAGGCATTCGTCGAGCAGCAACTGTTCGTTGTGCCGGTCATAGCGCGCCAGGGCGCCCATCATCACGCTGGCCGGCATGGCACGCACGCGCAGGCCATTGCGGCGCAGCCATTCGGCGCCGCCGCCGGCCGTCTCGATCTCGGCGCTCAGTGCCTCCGCGCGGGTTTCGATGCCGGCAAACCAGTGCCCACGCGCGGCCAGAAAGCGCCGCGCCTCACACACCGGATCGGCCGAGGGCGTGGCGCCAGCCGCCTCGCGTCCTTCGGCCAGGGCCTGGCCGGCGCGGGCATAGGCGCCGTGCAGGCGCAGCATCGCCTCGGTCATGCCGGGAAAGCTGCTGGCAAGGTCTGCCACTTCCAGCGCGGGCAGGTCGATCTCGGCAAACAGCGGATCGCGCAGCGCCTCGGCCAGGCGGCGGGCGTGATCGTCGCGGTCCTGCGCGGCGAGGTCGGCCATGTCGAGCCGATAGGTCGCGGCCAGGCGCAGCAGCAGGTCGGCGGTCAGCGGGCGCTGGTTGCGCTCGATCAGCGCGATGTAGCTGGGCGAAACGCCCATGTCCTCGGCCAGGGCCTGTTGTGTCAGCCCCAGTTCGCGGCGCAGGCGCTTGATGCGGGGGCCAAGGTAAAGCGGGCGGGAAGGAGCTGCAGGGCGGGCCATGCCTGCATTCTTGTCATGCCTGTACAACTTTACAAGCAAAACATGTAAAGTTTGACAACAAGACCCCGCAGCGCATTCCGCAGTGCATCATGCCGACCTATTCCGGGTGCAACGAAACACCATCGTATAGCGGAAGGGGCACATGCCATGACGTACCAGCAATCGATCATCGAGGCGGATCGCACGATCACGCCGAACACCCACTGGGATGGCATTGCCGCCGAAAGCGTGGCGCGCATGCGCCTGCAGAACCGCTTCCGCACCGGGCTTGACATCGCGCGCTACACCGCCGGCATCATGCGCCGCGACATGGCTGCCTATGATGCCGATCCGGCCAACTACACCCAGTCGCTGGGGTGCTGGCACGGCTTCATCGGCCAGCAGAAGATGATTTCCATCAAGAAGCATTTCGGCACCACCAAGGGCCGTTACCTCTACCTGTCGGGTTGGATGGTTGCGGCGCTGCGCAGCGAGTTCGGGCCGCTGCCCGACCAGTCGATGCACGAAAAGACCAGCGTTGCCGCGTTGATCGAGGAACTCTACACTTTCCTGCGCCAGGCCGATGCGCGCGAGTTGAACCAGCTGTTCCGCGATCTGGATGCCGCGCGCAATGCCGGTGATCAGGTCAAGGCCGCCAAGATCCAGCACGACATCGACACCTACGAAACGCACATCGTGCCGATCGTTGCCGATATCGACGCCGGGTTCGGCAATGCCGAGGCAACCTATCTGCTGGCCAAGAAGTTCATCGAGGCGGGCGCCTGCTGCATCCAGATCGAAAACCAGGTTTCCGATGAAAAGCAGTGCGGCCACCAGGACGGCAAGGTTACCGTGCCGCACGAGGACTTCATCGCGAAGATCCGCGCGGTGCGCTATGCCTTCCTCGAACTGGGCGTGGACGATGGCGTGATCGTCGCCCGTACCGACTCGCTCGGCGCTGGCCTGACCAAGCAGATCGCCTTCACCCGCGAGGCTGGCGACATTGGCGACCAGTACAACGCCTTCCTCGACTGCGAGCCGGTCGATGCGGCCAAGATCGGCCATGGCGACGTGCTGATCACCCGCGACGGGCAACTGATGAAGCCCAAGCGCCTGCCCTCGAACCTCTATCAGTTCCGCCCTGGAACCGGCGAGGATCGCTGCGTGCTGGATTGCATCACCAGCCTGCAGAACGGCGCAGACCTGCTGTGGATCGAAACCGAAAAGCCGCACATCGGCCAGATCGGCGGGATGGTGTCGCGCATCCGCGAGGTGATCCCCAATGCCAAGCTGGTCTATAACAACTCGCCCAGCTTCAACTGGACGCTCAATTTCCGCCAGCAGGTGTTCGATGCCTGGGCCGCGGAAGGCAAGGACGTGAGCGGCTTTGACCGGGCGCGGCTGATGAGCGTGGACTATGACGAAACCGAATTGGCGGCAGAGGCCGACGAGCGCATCCGCACCTTCCAGCGCGATGCCGCCCGCGAAGCCGGCATCTTCCACCACCTGATCACGCTGCCGACCTATCACACGGCCGCGCTCAGCACCGACAACCTGGCCAAGGAATACTTCGGCGAGGCGGGCATGCTGGGCTACGTCAAGGGCGTGCAGCGCCAGGAAATCCGCCAGGGTATTGCCTGCGTCAAGCACCAGGCCATGGCGGGTTCGGACATCGGCGACGATCACAAGGAATACTTTGCCCGCGACGCCGCGCTCAAGGCCGGTGGCACGCACAACACGATGAACCAGTTCGCGGCTTGAGCCGAGCCGCGAATATAATCCAAGGAGAAGGACAATGGCTGAACCTGCCCGTGCCCGTGCAGTCCTCTCGACTGAGGACTTCAAGCTGATCCGCGAGGCTGTGCTGCACTACCTCAAGGCTATCGAGGACAAGCCCGAATCGGTGAAGTTCTCGCATCTCTATCATCGCCTCGGCAGCGCCATGGGCCGTTGAGCCCGCGCTGACACGAGGAAGACCACGACTTCGCTTTTCCTGGGGAGGAAAGGCTGGCCCGTCGGGCGCCACAGCGGCGCACGGCGGGCCTTCTTCTTGGGCGCTCAAGGAAATCTTTGGCGGCCTTCAGCTTTTCTCGAATGACCTTTATCAACTGAAATGGTAGAGAAATTGCATCGGCCTTGTCCGGTCGCGGCTTTTGATCCTGCCAGCTTGCTCCGCGTCACCAACAGCTAAAGCGCACGAAAGCGAGGCCATGTGGCCAGGTTCGTGTTCGGCCCTGTGAAAAGGAGAATGCGACGATGTCCCGTTTGAACGCCCGCCCGATTTCCCGCCGTCCGGCCCCCCTCCGCGCCAATGCACCGCTGCCCCACCCTTCGTGGGGCACGCTGGGGCTGGCGCGGCCGGATGGCGAGCGGCCCAGCACGGCGGAAGAATTCTTTCGCCGGCTGGGCCTTTGAATGCTGACTTCTGTTCAGCCACGCGGCTGTAGAAAACCGCATGGGCCTGCTTGCCGGCCTGCAACCGATTGATCACGATAAGGCCCCATGAAGTCCGCGCTCATCATCCGCCACGTGCCCTACGAAGGGGTGGCCGGCTATCGCCAGCCGATCGAGGATGCCGGTTACGATGTTGACCGCATCGATGTGTGCGATCCGGCGTTTCCGTCGCTCGACCTGTGCGAGCCTGATCTGCTGATCATGATGGGCGGGCCGATGGGCATCTATGACCAGATCGAGCATCCCTGGATCCGCTGCCAGATGCGCCGCTTGGCGCTGCGCCTGGCAGCAGACCGGCCGACGCTGGGCGTATGCTTTGGCGCGCAGATGATCGCGGCGGCGTTGGGGGCCGATGTCTATCGTGGCCATGCGCGCGAGGTGGGATTTCATCCCGTGCAGGTGCATGTGGCCGACAGCCCGCTGCGCCATGTTGCCGGCGTGCCGGTGCTGCACTGGCATGGCGACACGTTCACCCTGCCGCCGCATGCTGAACTCCTGGCCTCAAGCCATGTCTATCCGCACCAGGCGTTTCGCCGGGGGCGCAATCTGCTGGCGCTGCAATTCCATGCCGAGATGGGCGAAGACCCGCGCTTCGACGCGTGGCTGGCGCAATCGCCCGAAGACGTGGCGGCCGCCGGCCATACCCGGGCCACATTGCGGCATGCCCACGATGCCCATGGCCCCGGCGCGGTGCGGGCGGGGCGGGCGATGATCGGGGAATGGCTGGCGGGCCTGGCCTGATCGGCTAGGCCAGGTGGCAGGCGCGGGGCGCGATGGCCCGGCGCCTGCCTGGGTTCTGGCTTTAGCGGCCCTGCTGCGCGAGCAGGCGCAGGCGCAGCGCGTTGAGCTTGATGAAGCCGGCCGCGTCCTTCTGGTCATAGGCGCCAGCATCGTCTTCGAACGTCACGTGGCGTTCGGAATAGAGGCTGTCGGGCGACTGGCGGCCGACGACCGAGGCCAGGCCCTTGTAGAGCTTGAGCCGCACGGTGCCGTTGACCTTGGCCTGGCTGTGGTCGATCGCGGCCTGGAGCATCTCGCGCTCGGGCGAGAACCAGAAGCCGTTGTAGATCAGCTCGGCATACTTGGGCATCAGCTCATCCTTGAGATGCGCCGCGCCGCGATCGAGCGTGATCGATTCGATGCCGCGATGCGCCACCGCATAGATCGTGCCGCCCGGGGTTTCATACATGCCGCGGCTCTTCATGCCGACGAAGCGGTTTTCCACCAGATCGAGGCGGCCGATGCCGTGCTTGCGGCCCAGTTCGTTGAGCGCGGTGAGCAGGCTGGCGGGGCTCATCGCCTCGCCATTGAGCGCCACGCCATCGCCCTTGGTGAAATCGATGGTGATGTATTCCGGCACGTCGGGCGCGTCTTCCGGGTTGACCGTGCGCGAATAGACGTAGTCGGGCACTTCCTGCCACGGGTCTTCCAGCACCTTGCCTTCCGACGAGGTGTGCAGCAGGTTGGCGTCGGTCGAGAACGGGCTTTCGCCGCGCTTGTCCTTGGGCACCGGGATCTGGTGCTTTTCAGCCCAGGCGATCAGCGCGGTGCGGCTGGTCAGATCCCATTCGCGCCACGGCGCGATCACCTTGATGCCCGGCTCCAGCGCATAGGCCGAAAGCTCGAACCGCACCTGGTCGTTGCCCTTGCCGGTGGCGCCATGGGCCACGGCATCAGCACCGGTTTCGCGGGCGATCTCGATCAGGCGCTTGGAAATCAGCGGCCGCGCAATCGAGGTGCCGAGCAGGTAATCGCCTTCATAGCGGGCATTGGCGCGCATCATCGGGAAGACGAAATCGCGCACGAATTCCTCGCGCAGGTCGTCGATATAGATGTGCTCGGGCTTCACGCCCATCAGTTCGGCCTTGGCGCGGGCCGGTTCGAGTTCCTCGCCCTGGCCGAGATCGGCGGTGAAGGTCACGACTTCGCAGCCGTATTCCACCTGCAGCCACTTGAGGATGACGGAGGTATCGAGCCCGCCCGAATAGGCCAGGACGACACGCTTGATCTCGGACATGGGCGGGGCACTCCTCAAACTGAAAGACGCGACAACCAAAAAGACGGGGCGCGCCTAACAGGGAGGGGGGCAGATCGCAAGGCAAACGGGGCGGCGGGTCACGCGCGATTGCCTAGGGTGCGTGGGATTTGGAACAGGGGGGAGCGAGAATGGGTGATTTCGAGAACCGGCCCGCAGCGTGCTTTTGGCACGTGAGGACCGGAAGCACAGAAAGCGGCCGTTCGCAGCCCGCCCTGTTCCAAATACCGCGTGCCCTAGTTCATGAACCAGCCGTGGCTGGCTACCAGCGACTGGCCGGTGAGCGCGTTGGTGGGGAATGCGGCAAAGAACAGCGCCACTTCGGCGATATCGTCCACCGTGGTAAATTCGCCATCCACCGTCTGGCCGAGCATGACCTTCTTGATCACCTCGTCCTCGCTGATGCCCAGTTCCTTGGCCTGCTCGGGAATCTGCTTGTCCACCAAAGGCGTGCGGACGAAACCGGGACAGATCAGGTTGGTGCGCACGCCCTTCTTGCCGCCTTCCTTGGCAATGGTGCGCGCCAGGCCCTCAAGGCCGTGCTTGGCCGTGACATAGGCGCTCTTGAGCGGCGAGGCTTCCTTGGAATGGACCGAGCCCATGAACAGGATCGCGCCGCTGCCCTTGGCATACATGTGCGGCAACACGGCCTTGCTGGTGAGGAATGCCCCATCGAGATGGATCGCCAGCATCTTTTTCCAGTCGGCAAAGGCGAAGTTTTCCACCGGGTTGACGATCTGGATGCCGGCGTTCGACACCAGAATGTCCACGCCGCCCCAGGCGTCCACCACCTTGGCCACGCCGGCGTTGACTTGGTCTTCGCTGGTCACGTCCATTTCCACGGCCATGGCGGCGCCGGGGTGATCGGCATTGATGCCATCGGCCGCAGCCTGCGCCGCGTCGAGCTTGAGATCGGCAATCGCCACGCGGCCACCGGCAGCGGCATAGCGCTTGGCAATGGCCAGGCCGATCCCGCTGGCAGCACCGGTGACGATGGCGATCTTGTTGTCGAGATTCATGGTTTCACTCTCCAGGGTGTTTGGCCATGGGCCGTGGTCGGTCCCCAAGCAGGAAGCGTAAAAATCGGGTGGATCAGGCCAGATCGAGCGTGACGATGCCGCGCTGTGGCCGCTTGCGGTTTTTCCAGCGCGGGCTGGCAAACGAGCGCTCGACATCGCGCCGGCCGTTTTCCCAGTGGCCGGTCGCGGTCATGCGCGAAAACTCATAGTCCTTGTTCTGCGTTTCATAATCCTCGCTGCGGTTGATCAGGTGCAGGATCGTTACCGGCCCGTCCTGGGCGTGGGCGGTCAACGTGGCGAGGTCGGCATCGTCGGCAAATTCGGGCGGCAGCCGTTCAGCAAGGCGTGCGGCGGCTGCCTCAAGGGCTTCGATCCGCTTCTGCATGTCGGTGTTGAGCCGGGTGCGGCTGGAAAAGCGGATGTCCTTCTCGCGCTGCGCTGTCTCGGCCAGGCTGCGCGGCATCATGCCGTGGGCGGAAAACAGATCGACCTGAAACACCAGCACGGGATCGCGTGCCGCCTGGGCGCGGGCCGGATCGTGGCGGTCAGCCTCGCGCGCGCGCTCGTCCAGCACGAATTGCAACGGGGTGTTGGAAACCAGGCCCCCGTCCCAATAGGGATCGCCATCGATCATCACCGGCGGAAAGCCGGGGGGCAGCGCGCCGCTGGCCATGATGTGCTCGGGCTCGATCAGGCGGTCGCGGTTGTCGAAATAGGCGAAGTTGCCGTTGAGCACGTTGACCGCGCCCACGCTGAAACGCACCTTGCCACTGTTGATCAGATCGAAATCCACCAGTTCCAGCAGCGTTTTGCGCAAGGGGCTGGTATCGTAAAGGCTGATCGATTCCGGCGATCCGGGCAGGGCCAGCCACGATGGGGTGGTGCGAGGGGTGAAAAAACCGGGAATGCCGGTCAGCGCCACCGATGCTGCGGCCCATTCGTTGAACAGGCGGCGTCCCCAGCCATCGGCGAACGGCGATTTGAACGGAATGCGCGAGCTGGCCTGCTCCCAGAACGCGCGCAGGTTGCGCACCCGGCGTTCGGGCGGGTTGCCGGCAATCAGCGCGGCGTTGACCGCACCGATCGAAATGCCGGCCACCCAATCCGGGCTATAGCCATTGCTGGCCAGCGCCTCGAACACGCCGGCCTGGTAGGCGCCCAGCGCTCCGCCGCCCTGAAGCACCAGAACACATCTTTCGCGCGTGGCATCAGCCATGGTCATTCCCGTCCTGCACCCGGCCTGTCGTGCACCCAGTGAGGGATGATGCCGGCTTGTGCACTGCACTATGAAGCGAGTGTGTGGCGCCAACGTGAAACTGGCAAGAGCGGTTCCCACCGCGGTGTGCCGATTATCGGAGAGCCACTTGCAAATTCCGCATGCTCGGGCGCTTTCCATGCCGGCAATACCACCCTACATGGGCAGGCATCATGGCAAGACCCACACCCCTCGCATTCGACAAAAAGAAGATCGTCGCCGAAAACCGCCGCGCGCGGTTCGAGTATTTCGTCGAAGACGTGTACGAGGCGGGAATCGCGCTCACCGGCACCGAAGTGAAATCGCTCCGCTTTGGCGAGGGATCGATCGCCGAATCCTATGCCGAGGTGAAGAACGGCGAGGTGTGGCTGGTCAATTCCAACGTGCCCGAATTCAGCCACGGCAACCGCTTCAACCACGAGCCCAAGCGCCCGCGCAAGCTGCTGCTCAAGGAACGCGAGATCGCCAAGTTCCACGGCGCGGTGGAGCGCAAGGGCATGACGCTGGTGCCGCTGTCGATCTATTTCAACGGACGCGGCCGGGCCAAGGTGGAACTCGCCCTGGCCAAGGGCAAGAACGCGGCCGACAAGCGCGCCACGATCAAGGACCGCGACTGGCAGCGCGACAAGGCGCGCATCATGCGCGAACACAGTTGAGCGTAGCGGTCGGTCACGCCCCCTGATCGGGCCAGGCCAAGTGCACGTTCGGCTTCATCGCTTGGCAAGCTGACGTGGTGCATGGTGGCATTTCGGGCTGGTCGGCCAGCCTGCCTTTGTCCAATGCCATCGTTCCACCACTCCTTGGGAATCGCCGTTTCAATGCGCCAGAAGATTGCCACGATGGTTCGCGCTTCGATGCCCACGCGCGAGCAGATGGAGCGCAACCGCCTGACCGGGCGGCTGGCAGCGCGGGCCGAGTTGTGGCGCTTTACCCGCCGCTCGGTGCCGCGCGGCGTGGCGATCGGGCTGCTCGTCGGCATCTTTGCGATGATCCCCGGGGTGCAGATCGCTGGCGCTGCGGCGATGTGCCTGCCATTCCGGGGCAATGTCCCGATCGCGGCGGGGATGACGTTCCTGTCCAATCCGGCGACAACGCCGCTGTTCATCGCTGCCTCGCTGGCGCTAGGCAACTGGTTCGGCTTTCATGCCGATGTCGCCACGTTCATGGCCCTGTTCGAACGCGGCGCCAGTGTGGCGGAATGGACCGGCTGGCTGCTGTCGGATGCGGCCCCGGCGTTGATTTTCGGATTGTTCGTGATCTCGGTGGTGGCCGCCGCGCTCGGCTATGTCATCGCTGCATTTGCCTGGCGCTGGTGGACGGTGCACAAGCGGCGCACGCGCCTGGCGATGCGGGTGGAGCAATAAAGGGGGCGGGCGGCCCATGCTGCCTGTCATGGTGAAGGGAGCAAGCGTGCCGGCCGCAGCGGGCGATATCGACGGGGGCAACAATTTGTCCGGGGATCTGTCCGGGGCGCCGCACGCCGCTGGCAAGGGCCCGGCATGGCGGCGCGATGCCGCCTGGGTGGCTGCCGCCGCACTGGCCGGGGCTGCGCTGCTGTGGCTGCTGGCGGGTGATGCTGTGCTGGCCGCAGCCTACCTGCTGGGCATTGCCACGCTGGCCCTGGTGGCGCGCCTGCTGCTGCGCTTCGTTCCCGCACGTGGAGAGACTGCACCGGCCGCGCCCGATTGGTCGGTGACCTTTGCCGCGATCGAGCGGCCCGATGAAGCGCTGGCGATCCTCGATCGTGCCGGCCGCCTGGCCTGCGCCAACAGCCGCTTTGCGGAGTGGTTTGGCCATGTCGCGCCGCCGCGCCTGCCACTTGATGCCCCTGCTGTCGAAGCGCTCGATGGCGCGGTGCGCGCCGCCTGGCGCGATGGCCGGGCTCAGATTGGCGAAGTCACCTCGCCCAAAGGGCGCTGGCGGGCAGAACTGTTGCGCGCCGGGCGTGGGCAGGATCACCTGGTGTGCCGGTTCATTCCCCTCGAACAGGCAGACCTGGTGGCTGACATGGCCGGGCACGTGGCCGGAAAGCTCGGCCGTGCCTTGGCCCGCGAAGGCATCCAGGCGGCCGTGGTCATGCCCGATGGCCTGGTGCGCGCCGCCAACCGCGCCTTTGCCACCCGCGCTGGCGGGGAGGGCGCGCAGGTGGGCGGCAGCGATTTTGTCTCGTGGTTCCGTGCCGATGATGCCGAACGCATTTTCTATGCCCGCGAAGGCGCGCGCGGCACGCCGGTGCGCTTTGTCCACGTACCGATCGCCGATCCCGATGGCGTGGCCAGCACCGATCCGGCGCGGGTGCCCTCGCTGTTCCTGATCATCGACAACGACGGCGCATTGGGTGACGCGCGCGCCGGGCTGCCGCAGATCGAGGCGCTGCTCTCGCGCCTGCCGCTGGGCCTGGCGATGACCGATCGCGATGGCCGCTTCCTCTTTGCCAATCGTGCGTTCCTGCGCGCGGCCGGCCATGACGATACCGTGCCGCCGCCCTATCCCTCCGACCTGGTGATCCGCGAAGACAAGGGCGCGCTGGCCGATGCCGTCCGCCGCTATACCCAGGGCGCGCCCACGGCGGGCGACGTGGCGGTGCGCCTGCGCGCCTCGCCCGAAGAGCCGGTTTCGCTCAGCCTCGCCGGCGTGCGCGGCATGGGCGAGGGGGCCGTGCTGCTCAGCCTCAAGGATTCGACCGAGGAAGCCCGCCTCAAGCGCGAGATTGCCCAGGCCACAAAGATGCAGGCGGTGGGCCAGCTCGCCGGCGGCGTGGCGCACGATTTCAACAATGTGCTTACCGCGATCATCGGCTATTGCGATCTGATCCTGATGCGCCACACGCCGGGCGACAGCGATTACGACGATATCCAGCAGATCAAGGCCAATTCCAACCGCGCGGCCTCGCTCACCCGGCAATTGCTGGCCTTTTCGCGCCAGCAGACGCTGCGCCCCGAAGTGCTGCAACTGCCCGATGTGGTGGCCGAGGTTTCCACCCTGCTCAAGCGCCTGTTGGGCGAGAAGATCCAGCTCGACGTGACCCACGATCGCGATCTGGGCCTGGTCCGCGCCGATCCGGTGCAGCTGGAGCAGGTGTTGCTCAACCTTGCCGTCAATGCCCGCGATGCGATGACCGCCAACGGCGCCGATACCAAGACCGGCGGCACGCTGCGCATCGCCACGCGGCGGGTGAGCGCCAATGACGTGCGGGCGATGAAAAGCGAAATCCTGCCCGTGGCAGACTATACCGCGCTGGTGGTGGAAGACACCGGGCACGGCATCAAGCCCTCGCAGATCGGCAAGATCTTCGAACCGTTCTTCACCACCAAGGAAAAGGGCAAGGGCACCGGCCTTGGCCTTTCCACTGTCTATGGCATCGTCAAGCAATCGGGGGGCTTCATCTTTGCCGATAGCGAGGTGGGCAAGGGCACGCGCTTTACCATCTACCTGCCGGTGCATGTGCCCGATCCGGCCGAGGCCGTGGAAGCGGCCAAGCCCAAGGGCGAGACGCGCCGCACGCAATGGACCGGCGGCGGACGCGTGCTCCTGGTAGAGGACGAGGACACCGTGCGCGCCGTGGCCGAGCGGGCGCTGGTCCGTCAGGGCTACGAGGTCACCACGGCGGCCGACGGCGAGGACGGCCTGGAGGCGCTGTCGCGCATCATGGCGGTTGGCGGCGATATCGACCTGGTAGTGTCCGACGTGGTCATGCCCTCGATGGACGGGCCGGCCATGGCGCGCGAGATCCGCCGGGTTAAGCCCGATCTGCCGGTGCTGTTCATGTCAGGCTATGCCGAAGAACAGCTCCGCCGCGAGATCGACATCCCCAACATGCATTTCCTGGCCAAGCCGTTTTCGGTGGCGCAGATCGTGGCGGCGGTGGAACAGGTGCTGCGCGGGGAGTGAGGGCCCTCCACCACCCGCTGCGCGGGCGTTTCCCCTCCCCACGATGTGGGGAGGGCCTTCAAGATCCTCCCCACATCGTGGGGAGGTGGCAGGCCGCAGGCCTGACGGAGGGGCGGTCGATAGGCCAGCTGAGTCGCCAATTCCGCCACGATGGCAGCATTTTCCCACACCGAAGAAATGCCATGCCGAGCGTGGCTTGCGGTGCCGGAGAGCTTGAAAAAGTCCCTGAAATCCCCATGTTTCCAGTGCGCAGCGGGAATTGTCTCCGCTCTGGAGAGAATTTTTCGTTCCCCTCTTGTTCCATTGGAACAGAATAAGTACATTGTTCTGCGTGTTGACGGTTCGTGTCAGCCATCTCTAGGCAAGGGGAAGCAGCCATGGCGGCGCAGCTCAAGCTCATTCAGGAAGGCAAAGAAAAGGACATGGATCGTCAGAAGGCGCTAGACGCCGCACTGGCCCAGATCGACCGCGCATTCGGCAAGGGCTCGGTGATGAAGCTGGGTTCCAAGGAGACGATGCAGGTGGAAGCGATTTCCACCGGCTCGCTCGGGCTGGACATCGCGCTGGGCATTGGCGGCCTGCCACGCGGCCGCATTATCGAAATCTATGGCCCGGAAAGCTCGGGCAAGACCACCCTGGCGCTGCACGCCATTGCCGAGGCCCAGAAGACCGGCGGCACGGCCGCCTTCGTTGACGCCGAACACGCGCTCGATCCGGTCTATGCCAAGAAGCTGGGCGTCAACATCGATGAACTGATCGTCTCGCAGCCCGACACGGGCGAGCAGGCGCTGGAAATCGTCGATACGCTGGTGCGCTCCAACGCGATCGACATCCTCGTGGTGGACTCGGTCGCCGCGCTGGTGCCCCGCGCCGAAATCGAAGGCGAAATGGGCGACAGCCACGTCGGCCTCCAGGCCCGCCTGATGAGCCAGGCGCTGCGCAAGCTGACCGGTTCGATCAGCCGTTCGCGCTGCATGGTGATCTTCATCAACCAGGTGCGCATGAAGATCGGCGTGATGTACGGCAACCCGGAAACCACCACCGGCGGCAACGCGCTCAAGTTCTATGCCTCTTGCCGTCTCGACATTCGCCGTACCGGCCAGATCAAGGATCGCGACGAAATCACCGGCAACACTACCCGCGTGAAGGTCGTCAAGAACAAGGTCGCCCCACCGTTCAAGCAGGTCGAATTCGACATCATGTATGGCGAAGGCATCTCCAAGATCGGCGAAATCCTCGATCTCGGGGTCAAGGCCGGCCTGGTCGAAAAGTCGGGCGCATGGTTCAGCTATGACTCGGTGCGCATCGGCCAGGGCCGCGAAAACGCCAAGAACTTCCTGCGCGAAAACACCGAACTGCGCGATCGCCTGGAAGCGGCGATCCGTGGCCGGACCGAGCAGGTGGCCGAAGGCCTGATGGCCGGCCCTGACGCTGACGACGATATCTGATCAGGCGTTGACCTGATCCGCAGGGCGCGATGGCGGCAGGCTGCCGCGCCACGCCCTGCCGTTCCTTGCTCCCGGCGCGTCGTTCCAGGTGAATGGCGCGCCGCTGGCGTTTTGGCCAGGCAAAGTCTTTCATCCCGGCGACAACGCCAGGATCAGGGCGTGACGCAAGCGCCGCTGTCGCCAAGCTCGCGGCGATCGTTTATACCGGCAGCATGACACAGGCGATGGATTGGCAGGGCGGCGTCGGCCGCGCCTGGGCAGAAGAATGGCAGCGCACCGATCGCACCTTTGCGCAACTGACGCCGGCCTTGCTGGCAACGATCGCTGCCATGCCCGGCCATCGGGTGCTCGACATCGGTTGCGGTGCGGGCGAACTGGCCTTGTCGCTGGCCGCTGCCAGACCCAAGGGCGCGGTATGCGGGATCGACCTGTCGGCTGATCTCATCGCTGCCGCGCAGCAGCGTGGGGCCGGCCGCGCCAATGTGCGCTTTGCCATCGCCGATGCCAGCCAATGGCAGGATCCTGCTTTCACGCCCGATCTGCTCGTCTCGCGCCATGGCGTGATGTTCTTTGCCGATCCGCCCGCCGCCTTTGCCCATCTGGCCGCCGTGGCGGCGCCGGGGGCGCGGCTGGTGTTCTCGTGCTTTCGCGCCCCGGCTGAAAACGCCTGGGCCAGCGCCATGGCGGGCCTGGTGCCGCCGCCGGCGCAGCCTGCTGATCCGCATGCGCCCAACCCCTTTTCTCCAGGCCCGTTTGCCTTTGCCGATCCCGATCATGTGCGGGCCATGCTGGCGGGGTGGACAGACCTGGCCTTCACGCCCCACGATTTCGCCTATCTGGCAGGCGAGGGGCCTGACGCCGCCGAGCAGGCCCTGGCCCTGTTCCGCCGCATCGGGCCGGCCGCCTCGGCCTTGCGCCAGGCAGCGGAGGCTGACCGCGCCGGGATCGAGCAGCGGCTGCGCGCGGTGATCGCCGCCCACACCCGCGATGGCAAAGTCATGTTCTCCGCTGCCGCCTGGATCGTTACCGCCACGAAAGCGTAATGCGATCACGGTTAGCGATGAATCCCGCTTGTTCCCAAGCCACGCCTCGCCTAATCGGCGGGGCATGACTTCGACGAACGAAATCCGCCGGTCCTTCCTGGAATACTTCGGCTCGCAAGGCCACGAAGTGGTGCCATCCGCGCCGCTCGTTCCTTACAACGACCCGACGCTGATGTTCACCAATGCGGGCATGGTCCCGTTCAAGAACGTCTTCACGGGCCTGGAAACGCGCAGCATTCCGCGCGCCACGTCTTCGCAGAAGTGCGTGCGCGCCGGGGGCAAGCACAACGATCTGGATAACGTGGGCTATACCGCGCGGCACCACACGTTCTTCGAAATGCTGGGCAATTTCTCGTTCGGCGATTACTTCAAGGAACAGGCGATCACCAACGCCTGGACTCTGCTGACCAAGGTTTGGGGCATTCCTGCCGAAAAGCTGCTGGTTACCGTCTATCACACCGATGAAGACGCCGCCGCGCTGTGGCGCAAGATTGCCGGACTGCCCGACGACAAGATCATCCGCATCGCCACCAAGGACAACTTCTGGGCGATGGGCGATGATGGCCCATGCGGCCCGTGCTCGGAAATCTTCTACGATCATGGCGCGCATATCGCCGGTGGCCCTCCGGGCAGCCCGGACGAGGACGGCGATCGTTTCATCGAAATCTGGAACCTCGTGTTCATGCAGTTCGAGCAGGCCGCCGGCGAGATCGTCGGCGAGCTGCCCAAGCCCTCGATCGATACCGGCATGGGGCTGGAGCGCATTGCCGCCGTGCTCCAGGGCGAGCACGACAACTATGATACCGACACGTTCCGCGCGCTGATCGCCGCCTCGGAAAGCCTGACCGGCGTCAAGGCCACCGGCGAACACACTGCCAGCCACCGCGTGATCGCCGATCACCTGCGCTCGTCCAGCTTCCTGCTGGCCGATGGCGTGCTGCCGTCGAACGAAGGACGCGGCTATGTGCTGCGCCGGATCATGCGCCGCGCCATGCGCCACGCCCACCTGCTGGGCGCCAAGGATCCGCTGATGCACCGCCTGGTGGGTTCGCTGGTGACCGAAATGGGCCAGGCCTATCCCGAACTGGGCCGTGCCCAGCCGCTGATCGAGGAAGTGCTGCAGCGCGAGGAAACCCGTTTCCGCCAGACGCTGTCGAACGGCCTGCGCCTGCTCGATGAAGCGTCGGCTGGGCTGGGCGAAGGCGACAAACTGCCTGGCGAAACCGCGTTCCGCCTCTATGACACGTTCGGCTTCCCCTATGACCTCACCGAAGACGCGCTGCGCGCCCGTGGCGTGAGCGTCGATCGCGAAGGCTTTGACGCGGCCATGGCCCAGCAGAAGGCCGCCGCGCGCGCTGCGTGGAAGGGTTCGGGCGAGGCGGCATCGAGCGAAGTGTGGTTCGACATCGCCGAGCGCGAAGGCGCGACCGAGTTCACCGGCTACACCGCCACGAGCGGTGAGGGCGTTGTCGTGGCCCTGGTCAAGGACGGCGTTGAAGTTACCGAAGCCCAGGCCGGCGACACGGTGACCGTGCTGACCAACCAGACGCCGTTCTATGGCGAAAGCGGCGGCCAGATGGGCGATGCCGGCACGATCGCCGGCGCCGATGGCCTCATGCTGACGGTGACCGATACGGCCAAGCCGCTTGGCCGCCTGCACGCCCACCAGGCCGTGGTCGATGCCGGCACGATCCACGTCGGCGATGCCGTGCAACTGGCGGTCGACGTGGTGCGCCGCGATGCTACGCGCGCCAACCATTCGGCCACGCACCTGCTGCACCAGGCGCTGCGCAACCGTTTGGGCGCGCATGTCACGCAAAAGGGCTCGCTGGTGGCGCCCGACCGCCTGCGGTTCGACTTTTCGCATCCCACGGCGCTGAGCGCGGACGATATCGCCGCGATTGAAACCGAGGTGAACGCCGAAATCCGCGCCAACGAAACGGTCAGCACCCGTCTGATGACGCCCGACGACGCCATCGCTGCCGGTGCCATGGCGCTGTTCGGCGAAAAGTACGGCGACGAAGTGCGCGTGCTGTCGATGGGCCGCACCACGGACAAGGTCTATTCGGTGGAACTGTGCGGCGGCACGCATGTGCGCGCGCTGGGCGATATCGGCGTGTTCCGCATCGTGGGCGAAAGCGCGGTGTCTTCGGGCGTGCGCCGGATCGAGGCGCTGACCGGCGAAGGCGCGCGGCAGTGGCTGATTGGCCGCGAAGACGCGCTCAAGCACACTGCCAGCCTGCTGCGCACCACGCCTGATGACGTGGAAGCGCGCGTGGCCGCGCTGATCGAGGAACGGCGCAAGCTGGAGCGCGAACTGGCCGAAGCCAAGAAGGCGCTGGCCCTGGGTGGTGGCGGCGCCAAGGCCGAGGCAGCCGACGAAAGCGTGGGCGGCGTGACGTTCTCGGGCCAGGTGCTCGACGGGCTCGATCCCAAGGAGCTGCGCGGGTTGCTCGACCAGGCCAAGCAGCGCATCGGTTCGGGCGTGGCGGTGATCGTCGCGGTCAACGATGGCCGCGCCTCGATCGCAGCGGCGGTAACCGAGGATCTGGCTGGCAAGGTCAGCGCCGTCGATCTGGTCCGCGCCGGCGTGGAAGCGCTGGGCGGCAAGGGCGGCGGTGGCCGGCCGGACATGGCGCAGGGCGGAGGCCCCGATGGCAGCAAGGCGGCCGATGCGCTGGCTGCGGCCAAGGCCGTGCTCGCCGGGTAATTTTCTGGTGTTGGAGGGGTTGGTTGTTCACCAGCCCCTCTGTCAACCCTTCGGGCTGCCACCTCCCCACAGGGTGGGGAGGGGGACCAGCCGCAGGCTGGTGGAGGGGCCTTATCCTTCCTTCCGTTACCGCTCGCGCAAACGGCTCGCCTTGAGGCGCGGCGGCGCGGCGAGTTCGCCCTCGGCCATGATCTGCTGGCGAAACTGATCGCGCTTTTCGTGAATCGAGGCGATCACTGGGCCCATTGGCACACCCAGGTCGACCAGCACCGCTTCTGACAGTTGCAGTGAGCTTTCCAGCGTTTCGGGCACGGCGTGGCTGGCTCCGGCACGATAGAGCTGCGCCGCGTGGCCGGGATCGCGCGCGCGCACGATGATCGGCACCTCTGGCGCCAGGGTGCGCAGCTTGCGCACGATGCGCAGCGCCAGCACCGGCTCGTCCATGGTCACGATCACCGCGCTGGCGTCAGCCAGATTGAGCCGGTCGATCACCGCAGCGCTGTCGATATTGCCGAACAGCACCGGCAGCCCGGCGGCGCGCGCGGCGCGGACCACGGCCGGTTCGGCATCGAGCGCGAGGTAGGGGCGGCCATGTTCGGCGAGCATCTCGCCGATCAGGCGGCCGACGCGGCCAAAGCCCAGGATCACGGTGCGGCGGCCTTCAGGTTCTTCCACAGCGACCTCGTCCGCCCGGGCGCGATTGCGCACGCGGCCCGCGCCCACCTGGCCCACTTTGGCCAGCAGCGGCGTGATGGTAAGGCCGATGGCGGTCACGATCTGCCAGAACTGCGCGGTGGCCGGCTGGATCAACTGGGCCTGCGCCGCCGTGCCCAAAACGATCAGCGTGGTTTCCGATGGGCTGGACATGAGAATGCCGGTCTCGATCGCAGTCGACCGTTCCTTGCCCCAGAACAGCAGCAGCAGACCGGTCACCACGGCCTTGGCCACGACCACGCCCAGCACGCCCAGCGCCAGCGGGCCGAAATTGGCCACCAGCACGCGCAGGTCGATCCCCATGCCCACGGTGATCAGGAACACGCCCAGCGCCAGGCCCTTGAACGGCTTGGTGATTGCCTCAACCTCGCCATGATACTCGGTTTCGGCGATCAGCAGGCCGGCGAGCAATGCGCCCATGATGGGCGACAGGCCGGCCGCGCCGGTGGCGAGAGCCGCCACGATCACCACCAGCAGGCTGGCGGCCAGGAACAGTTCGGGGCTCTTGGTCTTGGCGGCCTGGGCAAACAGCGGGGGCAGGCCGAACCGTCCGAACACCAGCAGCGCGACGATCACAGCGCCACCCTTCCACAAGGTTTCGACCAGGCTGGGCGCGTTGGCCGCTGCCACCGGGGCCATGGCGCCGAGCAGGAAGATGATCGGCACCAGCGCGATATCTTCGAACAGCAACATTGACAGCGCGGCGCGGCCAACCGGCCCCTGCGTGCCCGAGATCGGCAGTACCAGCGCGGTAGACGAGAGCGCCAGCGCCAGACCCAGGCCCAGCGCCCCGGCGACCGGCTGGCCCAGCAGCATAAGGCCCAGGCCCACGAGCAGCGCCGAGCCGATCAGTTCCATCGCGCCCAGCCCGAACACCAGCCGCCGCATCGACCACAGGCGATTGAACGACAGTTCCAGGCCAATCTCGAACAGCAGCAGGATGATGCCGAACTCGGCAAACGGCTCTATCGCGTGGGGATTGGATATCGTGATGTAGTGCAGCCAGGGCAGCTGCTGCGCCAGCGAGCCCAGGCCATAGGGGCCCACCAGCAGGCCAACCAGGATGAAGCCAATGATCGGCGTGATGCGAAAGCGCGCAAAGGCGGGAATGACGATACCCGCCGCCCCTAGGATCACCAGGGCATCGGAAAGTGCGGACGTGGGAAGAAGCTGGCCTGCCATGCCGCGCAGGCTAGGGGGTGGAGTCCGGCTTGGCCACCCCTGGCGACGGTAAGTTTGTGTGGCTGACCAGCAAAAGCGCCACCGTTCCGGGTGGGAATCGGCTCAGACGGCGGGCGCGGTCACCTCGACGGCGGCAAACTGTCGCGCGGCAAGGTCTTCGGGCGTGATCCAGAACTGCAGGACGTGGTCACCCAGGTGGTGGCCCAGTGCTTCGTCGGCCGAGAGTTCCAGCAGCAGCAATTGGCGGCGGATGCGGTCGGATTGATCGGCCTCGGTTTCGCACGGCGCGGCGAGCAGGCGATCGGGCACGCGGGCGTGCACGCGCGCAGCGGTGCGCACCGCCAGCGCGTGGCGATAGGCCAGCCGCGCCACGAGTTCATCGGGAAACGCCGCCGCGCTGCCGGGCAGGGCGTGCAGCGTGGTTTCCACCGCGGCCACGCAGCCACGCGGCGCCACCAGGCGGGCGAGGGGGGCATAGCTGGAAAACCATTGCCAGAACGCGTCGCGCACCGGCGCGGTGACGTCGGCAAAGGCCGCCTTGTTGCGCGCCAGAGCATGCCATTCGCCACATTCGCTTTCGATCTGGGCGAGCAGCGTGCGCCGATCCTCGTCCGCCAGATCGGGCCAGAGCGCGCGGGCGGCAGCCACGCTGGTCCGCCCGGCTTCGCGCAGCAGCATCGCCACCAGCGTCTGGATCGACAGCCAATCGTGCGGGAAACCGGGCCAGGGCCGATCCATCAGGCCATCGTCGCCCAGGTTGAAATCGTTGGGCGAGAGGGCAAAAACCGCCACCGGGCTGCCCTGCGCGGCAAGCAGGGCATCGGCGGTAGCCGCGCTTTCGGGCCAGGTCAGCGGCGGCGCGGCCGGATCGTGTGCCGCCGTGGTCAGTTCGATCACAGCGGGCGCGAACGGCCAGCGCGGCAGTACCTGTGGCGCGTCGGCCGCGTCGATGGCCCATGGCCAGGCCTGAGCGGCCGCATCGGCATAGGCCGGCGGCAGATCAGCGGGGGGCTCTGCCTCGGTCCATTCGGCTGCGCCGGCATCATCGATCCAGATCACGCGGCCTTCGGTTGTGGCGGCGCCGCCCGGCGCGGCAGAGAGATCGGCAAAGAACAGCAGCGCGCCGCTGCCGGGCAACACGCCCAGGCGTGCGCGGGGTGGCACTTGCGCACAATCCACCTGCAACAGGAAATGCAGCGGCAGGCCGGTGTGGGCAGAGCGCGGCCACTCCAGAGGCCCCGGGGTAAACGGCACGCCGCCATAGAAGCTGTGCGCCCCGGTGGGCGCGGGCGGGAAGGATTGGCGAAACACCACGGCCTGGGCCAGAGCGCCGGCGATGGCGGCCGGCAACCCGCGCGACTGGCGCGGGGCAGCCGGTTCGGCCACGAATGGCGCGGTCGGTTGCGCGTCGGCACTGGCTGCCTGGGCAGCGGTGACGAACGCGGGCAGGCTCGGGCCATCGTCTGGCATATCAGCCTGATCGGCGGCGGTGCCGGCGCCGGGGCCAAAGTTGCGGCGGCGCTGCGGTGGGGGCGGGGCTTCTTCGACAAGTTCGGCCTCTTGCGCGGCCAGGGCGGCGGCGCGGCGGCGGCGCACGATCAGCAGCACCACAAGCGTGGCGAGCACGGCCACCACGGCCAGCGCGATCCCCACCATGGGTGCCAATTGCGTCATGCTACTCACTTTGCCCAAGGCCCCCTTGCCCACGGCTGCTTGCGCCTGTTGTGCCCCGCAAGACCGCGTCATGTCCTGCTAGCCGGTTACCCCCCCAAAAGAAAAGGCCCCGGCAGACGCCGGAGCCTTTCTTTTTCATGCGAAATGGCGCGGGTTCAGGCCCAGGCAGCCATTTCCTTTTCCAGGTTTTCCACGATCGCTTCGAAGAACTTTTCCGTGGTCATCCAGGGCTGGTCGGGGCCGATGAGGATCGCGAGGTCCTTGGTCATCTTGCCGCTTTCCACGGTTTCGATGCACACGCGCTCCAGCGTTTCGGCAAAACGCACCACATCGGGGGTTTCGTCGAACTTGCCACGATACATCAGGCCGCGCGTCCACGCGAAGATCGAGGCGATCGGGTTGGTGCTGGTCGCCTTGCCCTGCTGGTGCTGGCGATAGTGGCGCGTGACGGTGCCGTGGGCCGCTTCGGCTTCCACGGTCTTGCCGTCGGGCGTCATCAGCACCGAGGTCATCAGGCCGAGCGAGCCGAAGCCCTGCGCCACGGTGTCGGACTGCACGTCACCGTCATAGTTCTTGCAGGCCCACACGAACTTGCCCGACCACTTGAGCGCGGAAGCGACCATGTCGTCGATCAGGCGGTGCTGGTATTCGATGCCGGCGGCAGCGAACTTTTCCTTGAAGCCTTCGCTGTCGAACACTTCCTGGAACAGGTCCTTGAAGCGGCCGTCATAGGCCTTGAGGATGGTGTTCTTGGTCGACAGATAGACCGGCCAGCCCAGGTTCAAACCATAGTTGAAGCTGGCGCGGGCAAAGTCGCGGATCGAATCGTCAAGGTTGTACATCGCCATGGCGACGCCGGCCGACGGGAAATCGAACACTTCGAGATCGATCGATTCGCCGTTCACGCCGTCAAACACCAGGCGCAGCTTGCCCGGGCCGGGGATCAGGGTGTCGGTGGCCTTGTACTGGTCACCAAAGGCGTGACGGCCAACCACGATCGGGTCGGTCCAGCCCGGCACGAGGCGGGGCACGTTCTGGATCACGATGGGCTCGCGGAACACCACGCCGCCCAGGATGTTGCGGATCGTGCCGTTGGGCGACTTCCACATCTTCTTGAGGCCGAATTCTTCGACGCGGGCTTCGTCCGGGGTGATCGTGGCGCACTTCACGCCCACGCCGTACTGCTTGATGGCGTTGGCTGAATCGATCGTGATCTGATCGCCGGTTTCGTCACGCTTTTCGACCGAAAGATCGAAATACTTGAGGTCCAGGTCGAGGTAGGGAAGGATCAGGCGTTCGCGGATCCATTCCCAGATGATGCGGGTCATCTCGTCGCCGTCGATCTCGACGATCGGGTTCTTCACCTTGATCTTCGCCATAGCCGTCCTGTTGCCTTGCCTGGGGAGTTGAACTTACTGCCCCCTTAGCAGGTGCGGAACGCGGCGCAAGCGCGGCTCCGGCGATTCTTGAACCGAGCTTATGTTTTGCGCCGCAGTGCGGCAACGTGGCGGCCATTCAAGGGCTGTTGCGCAGATCGTACATCGCCTCGCCCACGCGCACGCGGTGGCGGCGCGCGATGTGCCAGCCGGCGTCTTCCAGCAGGCGGGCAAAGCGCGCCGGCCCATGGCGATGCAGCCAGATCACCTCCTTGCGGCGCAGGCGCATGGCCCACAGCACATCCTGCACCGACGCGTGGTTGTACGACAGAACGACGCGGTCGAACTGGCGCAACTGGGCAAACAGGCGCGGCAGATCGGTGACATATTCGACCACGCCGAGCATCGCGGCGGCGCGTTCGGCAAAGCGGGGCAGCGGATCGGCGTTGAGATCGGTCAGGACCGTGCCGGGCCCGCGATCGACAATGTCCACCGGTACATAGCGGGTGCCGGCCGGCAGATGGTCGCGCAGCGGCATCAGCCCGCAACCGATATCCACCACGCCGGCCTCGTCCGCCAGCCACGCCGCGGCCTGCCGGGTGCGGCGGTCCCACCGATCCTGCAGTGCGGACCAGTACAGACGCCGGCACGCCAGGGTCGCATCGGTGGAAACATCATTCATGCCGGGCACGTGGCCTGTGCGGCACTCCGCGATCAAGCGCAGTTGGCTCGCATGTGGCGCAATTGCAGAGCCAAGCATGGCTATACGGGGTGTTCAATTAAATTTGTAGACAATGGCTGGCGTCCGGCTGACCTCTGCCGTGTCATTTCCGTCGTGCCGCAAGGAGCCTGTCATGCCCGCATCCCGCCTTTCCCGCCGCGCAGCCCTGGCCGGCCTTGCTGCCGGAGGCGCGGCACTGGCATCGCCAGCGCTGGCTGTGCCCGATACGGGCAAGAAGCTGAATTTCCTGTATATCATGGCTGATGACATGGGCTATGCCGATGTCTCGTGCTATGGCCGGCGCGATTATGCCACGCCCGCGATCGATGCACTGGCGCAGCAGGGCGTGCGCTTTACCCAGGCCTATGCCAACAGCGCGGTGTGCACCGCTACGCGCGTGGCGCTGATTACCGGGCGCTATCAATATCGCCTGCCGGTGGGGCTGGAAGAGCCGCTGGCACAGCGCGCGATCGGCCTGCCACCCAGCCAACCCACGCTGCCTTCGCTGCTGCGCAAGGTCGGCTATGCCACCGGGCTGATCGGCAAGTGGCATCTGGGCAGCCTGCCCGACTACGATCCGCGATTGAGCGGCTATGACGAATTCTGGGGCATCCGCAGCGGCGCGGTGGACTATTACACCCACGCCACCTCGGGCGGGCGGCCGGATTTGTGGGACGGGGCAACGCCGGTGCAGCAGGCCGGATACCTGACCGATCTCTTGGGTGATCATGCCGTGGCGGCGGTGCGGCGCAATGCCGGCATCGGCAAGCCCTGGCTGCTCAGCCTGCATTTCACCGCGCCGCACTGGCCTTGGGAAACCCCGGACGACGACAGCGAATCAAAGCGGCTGGCCCAGTCCAAAGACCCCGAGGCGCTGATGCACTTCGATGGCGGCAGCCAGAAAACCTATGCCGCGATGGTGCAGCGCCTGGATCTTCAGGTCGGCCGGATTCTCAAGGCACTGGCGGATTCAGGGCAGGCCGACAACACCGTGGTGGTGTTCACCAGCGACAATGGCGGCGAACGCTTTGCCGATACCTGGCCGTTCACCGGGCGCAAGACCGAACTGCTCGAAGGGGGCCTGCGCATCCCTGCGATCGTGCGTTGGCCCGGCCTGAGCCAGCCGGGCAGCACCAGCGCGGCACAGATCATCTCGATGGACTGGCTACCCACGTTCGTCGCTGCGGCGGGCGGCGCGCCCGATCCTGCCTTTGCCCCTGATGGCATTGACATCCGCAGCGCGATTGCCGGTGGTAGCCTGCCGGCACGCACGCTCTATTGGCGCTACAAGCTGCACGATCAGCAGGCGGCGCGGCGTGGCCAATGGAAATACCTGAAAATCGGCGACAATACGTTCCTGTTCGATGTCGAGGCCGATCCCATGGAACGCGCCAATCTGAAAGCGCGCCATCCCGATGTCTTTGCCGCACTGACGCAGGACTGGAACCGCTGGAACGCCACGATGCTGCCGCTCGATCCGCAAAGCTACAGCCATGGGTTTACGGCCAAGACTCTGGCCGATCACTTCATCGCCACGGATTGAGCCAACCCGCTAGGCCTAGGGCAGGGCGTTCAGCCGCAGATAGGCAACAAGGCGCGTTCCCTCGCGCCTTGCCGGCAGTCCACTTGCCATCTGGGGCAGCGGCGCGGCCCGCTGGCCGATCGTGCTACTGGCGCGCAGCCCCAGCGTGAGCCGGCGCGAAACATGGGAAATGCCGGCCTGCAGGTCGGCATAGTCGCCCTGCGGGCGCAGGCGCCAGGCGCTTTCCCCCGGCCGGGCCCGGCCAAGGGAATAGCCGCCGCCGGCATGCAGCGTCAGGGCCGAGCCGGGCACCGCGCCCTGGAGCATGGCGTGTAGATAGAGATTGTCGCCGCCGATCGCTGTTTGCGGCGGGGCATAGTCTGCGCCGATGGCGAGTTGCACCGGGCCCAGCGTGCCGGCCAGGGCGCCGCGCACTTCGCCATAGGCCAGCCGCCCCCGGCCATTGAAACCATGGCCAGCCAGGCCCGCACTCCACTGCCAGCCCGCCACCGTACCGGCAAGGCGCGGGGCGACGACCAAGCCCAGCGTGCTGCCACCATGGCGCGCGCTGCCGCGCAGGGTGGTGACCGCCGCGGCGATGGCAACCCGCTCGTCCGGGGCCCAGTTGCCTGCCAGATGCAGTGCGGCCCGGCCGCCACTCTGGCTTAGGCCGCGCGCCATCCAGTCGCTGGCGGCCTCCACTTCAACATCGATTGGCGCCTCGCCATCCTGGGCCATGGCAAAGGGCACATTGCCAAGGCAGGTGGCCAGGGCCGCGATGGCCCACCTCACCGCGCGGCAAGGGCGTGGGCGGCCTCGATCGCGGCGAGGGCATCGGGGCGATCGCGCTCCATCGCTTCGGCCAGGAACTGCGCAATCTGGGCGGACCGTTGCGCCACCGCCGCCTGCGCGTTTGCATCCTTTCGGCAATGGCCCGGGATCGAATCGCGCCAGGTGCGCGCGCCGGGCAGGCGGTGGGTGAGAGCGGCGTCGGCACCAGGCAGGGCGATCCGCCGCTCTGCCACCACGGTGACCGTCCGCTCGCATCGCTCGCTGCCTTGGCGGGTGGGGGCGTTCATGCCCACGGACTTGTGCCGCGCCTGGGTCTGCGCGCGATAGGTCACATCATAGCTGTTGCCGCGATGGACCACCTGCGTACTTGCCGGCAGCGGCTGCGCCGTGGTGGCGGCCAGTGCCATGATCCCGAGCCAATCGATCATTCTCGCTCTCCCATTTCACATGGGGCGCCAGGCCCCTTGCGCAAGAGCTAGCGTGCATCGGCTTGCAGCGTGTTTCCCGATGGTGAGATTTTCTGGACGAGACGCGCAAAAGATGGCGGCGGCGGCCATGAAAAAACCCCGCCGAAGCGGGGCTTTTCAAGGGTTTCCGATGGTGGGCGTAGCAAGGATTGAACTTGCGACCCCTACGATGTCAACATAGTGCTCTACCACTGAGCTATACGCCCGCACCATCGAATGTCCGTCAGCCTCTCGGCGTCGGGAGCGCCCCACTAACCGCGCCGCCGGGGCTTGGCAAGGGGGCAAATCCGGATTTTTTATGCCGCGTCGGCAAAGATGCGGTCCACTTCCATCACCAGGTCGCGCAGGTGGAAAGGCTTGGACAGCACGCGCGCCTGCGGTGCCTCGCGGTTGGCCTTGAGGGTAACCGCGGCAAAGCCGGTGATGAACATCACCTTGGTGCCCGGGCTGATTTCGCTGCAGCGCTGGGCGAGTTCGATCCCGTCCATTTCGGGCATGACGATGTCCGAGAGCAGCAGGTCGAATGTCTGGCTTTCGAGCAGGGGAACCGCGGCGGTGCCGCGATCGACGGCGACCACGCTGTAGCCGGCGTTTTCCAAGGCGCGGGCAAGGTAGGTGCGCATGGCCTCTTCGTCTTCTGCCAGCAGAATGCGGATCATGTTACCCTTCTGATTTTCCATGTCGTTTTCCAGATGCACCCGGCCCGTGCGCCACGCCGTGACCGGCGCGGGCATCCGGCCGGGGGGCTGCTATAGCGCCCGGCGGGTTAACAATCTTCGGCCAGCATCATCGGCGTGATCGATGCTGGCTGTGGCAGCAGTTTTGCCCAGATGCGCTTTTGACAGAACTGGCAAAGCATTGCAGCCAATGATGATGGATGCAAACGATCGTCCCGCAACCGATTCGTGCCACCTTGGGGCAAGGCCAGGCGGCACCGACCCGGTTTCCCCGGTAATCCACAGCGAAGGCGGCACGATTCCGGGGGAGGGTGGCCCGGCGTTCGTGCTGCAGCGGGCCAACCCTGCGCCGATTCCGGTGATCCTGGCTGTGCCCCATGCCGGGCGGTCCTATCCCGCCGGGGTGTTGGCGGCGATGCGCCAGCCGGCGCAGGCGGCGCGGCGGCTGGAGGATCGCCTGGTCGATCTGGTGGCACAGGCCGTGGCGCGGCACACCGGGGCGGCGCTGCTGGTGGCGCGAGCGCCGCGCGCGATGATCGATCTCAACCGCGCGCCGGATGATCTTGATCGCGAGATGATCGTGCCCGATCCGGCCATGGCGGATTTTCCGCCGCTGCCGCGCGGGCCGATGGCGGCGCGCCGGGCGCATAGCGGGCTGGGGCTGGTCCCCCGCCGGCTGGTCGGGTTGGGCGAAATCTGGCGTCAGCGCACCCCGGCGGCCGAAATCCAGGCGCGCATCGCGCAAATCCATCTGCCCTATCACCAGGCCCTGGCCGACGCGCTGGCTGATCTGGCTGCGCGCTGGGGGGCGGCGCTGTTGATCGACCTGCACTCGATGCCGCCGCTGCCTCGTCGCGATTCGGCGGAGGCGCCACCCACCTATGTGCTGGGCGATCGCTTTGGCGCGGCCTGTGCAGGCGGGGTGATGGGCACCGCCTTTGCCCATCTGGCCAGCTGCGGTGCGCGCGCCGCGCACAACCGGCCCTATGCCGGCGGCTATGGCCTGGAGCGCCAGGCCCGGCGCGAGGCGGGCATTCATGCCATGCAGGTGGAAATCGATCGCAGCGCCTATCTCGATGCCGCATTGGCAGAGCCGGGCGAGGGGCTGGCCGACGTGGTGGAAACGATGACCGGCATGGTGCGGGCGTTGGCGGCCGATGTTGCGGCCATGGGCCAGGCGGCGCAACGCTGGCCCCGCGCGGCGGAGTAGCGACCCGCCCAAACTCCCCAAGAAAAAACCACCTGGAGACAAGCTCCAGGTGGCCAAGGTTCAGGGAGGAGGTGCACCAAGTGCACCAATCAGATCGGGCCATGAGGGGAGCGCCGACCTGATGTGATGAAGATAGGCAACACTTTCCGGCCATGCAAGGGGGTGATGCAGAAATTTATTGCATTTACCGTGAATCTTTGTTTGCTGCGCAGCCCTTTCCTGAACGGCAAATACACTTGGCGTTAAGCATGCGGCCAAGCTCGGGTGATTCCTCACAATTTGTGACACCGGCGCGCGTCAGGATGAAGACAGACTTGCGGGCAATCCACGAAAAAGCCCCCGCCGTTGCCGGCAGGGGCTTGTCTGATTCGGCGCTTTAACCCGGAGCAGGGCGGCCGGCGTACCGACCACCCTGCTGGATCAGAGTGCGGGCACTGCCACCGGAGCCGGGGCCTTGCCCTGCTCGGCCTGGATGCCGAAGATCGTGCTCATCAGGTCGAGCGAGAAGATGTGCGCATAGAGCAGCGGCAGCAGGCCGCTCTGGGCCCAGCCGCGCAGCACGTCGCCACGGATTTCGCGCAGCTTTTCCTGATTCACCATCTGGAAGCCGCGATAGATGAACGGCTGGTCCACACCGGTCTGCTGAATGGCGACTTCGCCTTCCATCAGCAGGTTGTGCTTCTTGAGCTCATCGATGAACGCCTGGGTGCGCTGGCCGGCCTGTTCGAACTGCTCGCAGAACTGCAGGGCCTGCTTGGTGGCTTCGCTCGGCTGGTCGCCGTCGAACAGCGGTTCGCCATCTTCGAATTCGCCAACCAGGCCGCTCGACGGATCGAAGCACAGCGACAGATCGTCGCTGTCGGGCATCAGCTTGGCGAGCATGAAGGGATAGCGGCGGGCATAGGCCGGCAGATAGACCGGCTGGTCGATCTTGCCTTCTTCGTTGACGAAGACGTTGACGCCTTCGTTCAGGCCCATCAGCGCCAGCGGCACGGGATTGTCACCCGAGGCGAAGATGATGGGGAAGTGACGGGCCGCCTGCGGGAACTCTTCCACGGTCAACGGGATGGCGTGCTGGCCGATCAGCCAGGGGGCCGACTGGGCGCCGCGCGCGCGCCACGTGGCGTGGTCGCGCGTGTTGAGGGGCATGAGGTCCTGGTAGAACAGGGGCAGGTTGGCTTGCGGCGCGCTGGCCATGAACTCTCTCCGAAAACAATAACGGGCCCGTGGCCAGCACGGGCGCGCGCCGGGCATAAGGCCTCAACCCGGCAGTGACAAGCGCAAGGCCGCGCCGGACTGGGGGGTTATCGGCCAAAACGTTCCCGATTCGCTATCGGGCTGGAATCGGCCGCCCCCCGGCGCGGGTGTCAGATCAGCTTGCCGGGGTTCATCAGCCCCTGGGGATCGAGCGCCTGCTTTACATGGCGCAGGATGGACAGCGCCACCGGATCGCCCAGCCGCGCCAGTTCATCGCGCTTCAACTGGCCGATGCCGTGCTCGGCCGAGATCGAGCCACCCCAGGCCGTGACCATGTCGTGGACCTGGCGGCTGATCGCCTTGCCGTCGCCCGCTTCCCAGCTGGCGCGGTCGACCCCTTGCGGGGCGATCACGTGGAAATGGATATTGCCATCGCCGAGGTGGCCAAATCCGACGGCGCGGGTGCCGGGCCACTGCGCCTCGAACTGGGGCACCGCTTCCTCGACGAAGGCGGGCATCTTTTCCACCGGCACGCTGATATCGTGCTGGACCGCCGGGCCCAGCGCGCGTTCGGCCGGCGCAATGGATTCGCGCAGGTTCCAGAATGCCTCGGCCTGGGTTTCGTTGGCAGCCATGGTGGCATCGTCGATCAGCCCGGCCTCAAACGCTTCTTCCAGCACGCGCTGGGCCAGGTCGGGCAGGCGTTCGGCACCATCGGCATCGGCGACCATTTCGATCAGCACGTGCCAGGCGTGGTCTTCGGCCAGCGGCTGGCGCGCGCCGGGCAGATAGTCGCGCACCGCGTCAAGGCTGTGCTGGGGCATCACTTCGAAGCCTTCCAGCGCCTGGCCGGCCAGACGTTCGGCCAGCAGCAACAGTTCACGCGCCTTGGGCAGGCTTTGCGTGCCGGCCCACAGCACTTCGCGCGCCGCCACGGCGGGCTCCAGCTTGAGCGTGGCGGCGGTGACCACGCCCAGCGTGCCTTCCGATCCGATCAGCAACTGCTTGAGATCGAAACCGCGGTTGTCCTTCTTGAGCGGCACCAGCTGGTTGAACACGGTGCCATCGGGCATCACCGCCTCGAGCCCCAGCACCAGCGCGCGCATCGAGCCATGGCGCAGCACCTGCGTGCCGCCGGCGTTGGTGGAGATCAACCCGCCGACCGTGGCCGAACCCTTGCCGCCCAGCGACAGCGGGAAGCGCAGGCCCTTGGCTTCGGCCGCCTCGTGCAGCACTTGCAGGATGACGCCGGCCTCGCACGTGGCGCTGCGCGTGGCGGTATCGACGCTGCGGATCGCATTCATGCGGCGCAGCGAGAGCACCACGGCGTGGCCGGTCTCATCCGGCGTGGCGCCGCCAGACATGCCACTGTTGCCGCCCTGCGGCACGATCGGCACATTGTGCGCCGCGCACAGGCGCACCAGGCCGGCTACTTCGTCGGTCGTGGCGGGCGAGGCCATGCCCAGGGCACGACCGGTAAAGCGCTGGCGCCAGTCGGTCAGCCAGGGAGAGATCGCATCGGGATCGGTGGTAAAGCCCTTCGCGCCCAACAGGGCAGCGGCGGCTTCCAGGAAAGGCGCGGTTTCCGCGCGGGGTGCAAGCGTTTCGACCATGGCCTCCGGCTACGCCGCTGCGCGCCGCGCAGCAATTCCTTTTTCATCGTGGCCGGGTTAAGGCGTTGTTCAAGCGCTGGCTGCAAGGCACAGTGCCTGCCTCTTGGAGGCTTGTCGGTTCGGGCCAGGTGCCAAGGGGGGCGCTAAGGTCACGGACATGAGGGATCGTTGGTTTTTGCCGATTTGCTGATGCCTGGTCTGGTCCATCCCTTGTTGGCCATGGCGGCGCTTGCGAGCGTTGCCATCGGGCCTGACGCCGTGAGCACGGCGCCGGCTGGTGCAGTCGCTTCTGCGCCGGTCAGCCAGGCCATGCCCGCCGCCAGCCTGCCCCAGCCGCTGCGCGATGCCGCATCGGGCCCGATGAGCCAGGCTGCGCCAGACCTGCTGGATGATCCCGGCGCGCTGGCCGATGGCCTGGCCGATGAAACCTGGCGCCAGGTGCGCATCGAGCAGCGCCTGATCATCCGCATTACCCCCGGCATCATGGGCCGCGACATGCCGCCGCCACCGCCCATGCCCCAGCCCATGATGGTGCTGCGTGGGCGCCATGGCGGGGGGTGCGTGGCGCTGGGCGGGATCGCGGCGATCGCGCCGTCTTCGTCGGACAGCCAGATCGTCCTGCTGCTCAGAGACCGTCGCCAGGTTGTCGCCAGCCTGGAAAAAACCTGCAATGCCCGCGATTTCTATGTCGGTTTCTATGCCGAAAGAAGCAGTGATGGGATGCTCTGCACCGGGCGTGACGTGATCCATTCGCGTGCCGGGGCCAGTTGCATGATCACCCGCCTGCGCGAGGTGGGCCGCTGAGTGCGCAGGCACATGCGGCTTTCCTTGACTTTCCGGCAGGTTTCGGCATAGCGGGCCCGCATTGAGTGTCGGGTCGCAAGTGGCCCGTACCGGTGGCCTTGCATCCAGGGTGGCGGCACACGCACGGTGTCTCGTTGCCAGGCTGGCGGGCCATCCTGCTTTCGGAACATAACCTGCATGAAGTTCGCCGATCTCGGCCTCTCTGATGAATTGCTTAAGTCGGTCATCGACGCCGGCTATGACGAGCCGACTCCGATCCAGGCCCAGGCCATCCCCTCGGTCTTGATGATGCGCGACATCATCGGCATCGCCCAGACCGGCACCGGCAAGACGGCCGGCTTCGTGCTGCCGATGATCGACATTCTGGCCCACGGCCGGCGCCGCGCCCTGATGCCGCGCTCGCTGATTCTCGAGCCGACGCGCGAACTGGCTGCGCAGGTTGCCGAAAACTTTGAAAAGTACGGCAAGAACCACGATCTCAAGATGGCCCTGCTGATCGGCGGGGTGCAGATGGGCGATCAGGTCAAGGCCCTGCAAGACGGTGTCGACGTGCTGATCGCCACCCCTGGCCGCCTGATGGACCTGTTCGAGCGCGGCAAGATCCTGCTCACCGGCTGCGAACTGCTGGTGATCGACGAAGCCGATCGCATGCTCGACATGGGCTTCATCCCCGATATCGAATCGATCTGTTCCAAGCTGCCGTCGCAGCGCCAGACCTTGCTGTTTTCGGCCACGATGCCGCCGCCGATCAAGAAGCTGGCGGATCGCTTCCTGTCGAATCCCAAGTCGATCGAAGTGGCGCGCCCGGCCAGCACGAACATCAACATCGTGCAGCACAAGGTGAAGGTGGCCAGCCGTGCCAAGCGCGAGGCGCTGCGCCACCTGCTGCGCACCGACAACGTGAGCACCGCGATCGTCTTCTGCAACCGCAAGACGACCGTGCGCGAACTGGCCAAGAGCCTAAAGAGCCATGGCTTTTCCGCGGGAGAAATCCATGGGGACATGGATCAGTCGGCGCGCAACGCCGAACTGCAGAAGTTCAAGGACGGCGTGATCAACATCCTCGTGGCGTCTGATGTCGCCGCACGCGGGCTTGACGTGAAGGGGGTGAGCCATGTGTTCAACTTCGACACGCCGTGGCACCCGGACGATTACGTGCACCGCATCGGCCGCACCGGCCGTGGCGGCGCCACTGGCCGTGCGTTCACGCTGGTCAGCCCGGAAGACGCCGAAGCGATCGACAATGTCGAAAAACTGACTGGTGGCGCGATTCCGGTGATGACGCTGGATATCGGTGCCGCCGCAGAAGCGGACGAGCGCCCGGCGCGCAAGAGCCGCGACAAGGCCGAAAAGCCGCAGCGCGCGCCCAAGGCGGAAAAGGCCGCTTCCGAAAAGCCCACCCGCCGCAAGAAGGACGCTGCCCCGGCGGCAGAGGACACCCCGGCGCACACCGAAAGCGCCCGGGAAGAGCCCCGTCGTGATGCCCCCCGTCGTGATGATAATCGCCGCGACGACTATCGCCGCGACGACTATCGCCGCGACGATTACCGGGCTGACGCTGGCCGTAGCGATTCCGGCCGCCAGGGCGATCGTCGCCGCGAATACCGCAGCGAGCCGCCCAGCCCGCCGGGCGAATGGAACGGCCCGATCCCCAACTTCCTGCACGTTTCCGCGCTTTGAGCCAGGTCGCGCCGGCTTGATCCGGCGCGTACTGGCCCCAGCGGCCTGGGCCTTTGGGGCAAAGAAGCGAAATATCGCGGCATTTCATCAAGCTGTCACGTAATCCGGGATGAAGGGGCACAACCCCTTCCTGCCAGGACCAACGCCATGCAGTTTCACCGCCGCCAGATCATCAAGACCGCCATGTTCGGCACGGGCGCCTTGCTCCTGCCCGATTGGGTGCGCGCCGCCGACCTGTTGGGCGCGCGCGGGTTTACCCATGGCGTCGCCAGTGGCGAGCCCGGCGCGCACGAGATCCTGCTGTGGACACGCTATGTGCCCACCGACGGCGGCGTGGCGGATGTGGCGGTAGAGCTTTCCGAGACTCCCGAATTTGCCCGCGCGATGGCCGCCGGCACGATGCAGACCGGCCCGTGGCGGGATCACACCGTCAAGATCGTCGCCACTGGCCTCACCCCGGCACGGACCTATTACTATCGTTTCATCGCGCCCGATGGCAGCAAATCGCCAGTCGGCCGTACCCGCACGCTGCCGGCCGATGGCCAGCAGCCGTGGCGCGCTGCAGTGTTTTCCTGTTCCAACATGCCGTTCGGCTGGTTCAATGCCTATGCCCACGCCGCGCGCAACGATGCGTTCGATTGCACCATTCACCTGGGCGACTATTTCTATGAATACGCGCCCGGCCACTATCCGCTGCCCAAGGATAGCCTGGCCGGACGCACCGTGCTGCCCGATGCCAACACGGTGCATGTGGCCGATTATCGCCTGCGCTATGCCAGCTATCGCGCCGATCCCGATCTTCAGGCGCTGCACGCCCGCTTTCCGATGATCGCGCAGTGGGACGATCACGAAAGCGCCAATGACAGCTGGGCCGGCGGCGCGCAGCACCACGACCCCGCCACCGAAGGCGATTGGAACGTGCGCAAGGACGCCGCGATGCAGGTCTATCGCGAATGGATGCCGGTGAGCGAGGCGCCGTGGAAGGCCTATGACATCGGCGGCCTGGCCACGCTGTTCCGCACCGAAACCCGCCTGCTCGGCCGCACCCAGCAGCCCGATGTGGCGCCGCTGTTCCAGGCGGCCGATCCCATCGCCGCGCTCAAGGCATTCCGCGATGGCGCCTGGCAGGACCCGGCCGCCACGATGATGGGCAGCGAGCAGGAAGCCTGGCTGGCCAGCGCGATGCAGGCCTCGGTCAAGAGCGGGCGGCCCTGGCAGATCGTGGGCTTTGGCACGATCATGGGCGAAACGGTGATGCCGGCCACGGCGCAGGATTGGGTGCGCGGCCAGTCGGAACAGGCCGCCCGCTATGTCGGCAGCGGGATCATGGCGGCCAAGCTGGGCCTGCCGTTCAATTACGACAACTGGGGCGGCTATCCGGCGGCGCGTGCCCGCTTCCTGCGCAGCGTGCAGGCGATGGGCGGCAACACCGTGGTGATCTCGGGCGATAGCCACAACGCCTGGGCCTATAACCTGCGCCAGGATGGCCAGGCCACGGCAGTGGAATTTGCCGGGCATTCGGTAACCTCGCCCGGCTTCGAACACGATGTCGGCGTGGCGCCGCAAACAGTGGCAGCGGGCCTGGTAGCGGCCAATCCCGAACTGGCGTGGTGCGATACGGCGCAGCGCGGCTACATGGCGCTGACTGTCACGCCGCAGGCAGTAACCAACGAATGGGTGATGATGGACACGATCGACCAGCGCAACGCGGCCGGCCGGGTGGGCCATCGCGCCACCGTGCGGCCGGGCCGCCACGCGATGGACGCGTGATCACCGCCTGATCTGCTTGGGCATCAGAAACACGACATAGCCCTTGAACTGCGGCTCTCGGGCCAGGTCAGGGGGCGGCGTCCAGGCGCCGCCCTCGGCCAGGGCCACGCGGAACGGCAGCGGGAAATGCGCCATCTTGCGGAAATAGGCATCATAGCCGGGGATCGTGGTGCGTCCCTGATAGGTTTGCACCACCACTTCATCGATCACCGGCTTGAGCCGTGCCAGCGCGGCAGGGTCGCCATTGGCACTCCAATCCATCAGGCCAGTGATCGACAGGCGCCAGGGGCGGGGCAGGTGGCTGCGCGCATCGGCCAGGAACGCGCCATAGCGATCGAGCCCCTGCGTGGCCGCATCGAAATCGATCTGCAGGCCCGCGAGATGGTTGCCGGCGGCCTGCCAGCGCTCCATGTCGGCCACGATCACCGCCCAGGTGCGTGGTGAAAGGTCGAGCCGATCGATCCGCACCACCAGCCACAGCTGGGCATCGGGCAGGCGTGGCAAGCCGGCGCGCAGCCGGGTGAACCGCGCCGGGCCGGGCCGGCGGCGCACTTCGCCATCGAGCAGGTAGAGCGTGTGCGCGGTCAGGTCTGCGGCGGGCCGCACACCCGGCCAGACATAGAACGCGTCAAAGCCATGGGGATCGACCGCCGGGCCTTGCGCCTTGGCTGCCTGGGTGGCGTCGGTGGCCGCCGGGGCGGGCTGCTGCCGGTTGCAAGCCGATAGCAGGGCCAAGCCGGCCAGGATGATGGCCTGGCGCTTCACCAGTAATAGCGCAGGGACTTGGCCCAGCGGCTTTGTGGATAGCGGGCCTTGAGTTCATCGTACCAGGCCTTGCGCTGCGCCTTGGGTACTTCCTGCGCCTGCATCGCGTCATAACTGGTGGCTGGCCCGGCGCAGCCGTTATAGCCCGATGGCGAATAGCACATTACCGCGCGATAGAGCGCGTAGGCGCGCAGGTCTGGCGCGGCGGCCTTGTCGGCAATGATCGCGGTGTAGATCGCATCGCGCCACAGCGGCGTGCCGGGGAACAGATCGCGGCCACGGCCAAGCTGGTCCACCTGATCCGACGGGGCATAAAGCGCAAAGCCGTCAAAGCCATTGAGGCGATAGAATTCGCCCAGGCACACCCGCGCTGCCGCGTTCGCCGGCGTGCGCGCCAGCGTGGCGACGGTCTGCGCCAGCGGTGGGCAGGGCCAGCCATTGCTCCATTGCCCCATGGTGAACCGCTGCGCCGGCGGTGTGCCGAGGCCGCTGCCATACCACGAGGTCAGGTCTGCCTTGGGCGCCGATGGCACTAGCGCCAGATCGCGGTCCACATCGCCATAGGCGCCGCGCGTCAAGCCCTTGTAGAGCAGGGTGAAGCGGGCAACGTTGCGCTCTTCATCGGGCCGCGTGGCATCGGTGGCAGTGGCGCGCAGCATGGACGGCGCCGCCATGGTTTGCAGCATCAACTGGCGCAGCGTAGTGTCCGATACCGGAGAGGCGCTGGCCAGGGCCTGGTCGATCCGCCCGTCGCGCTGCCAGCGCAGCGCCAGGCCGAGCTGTGCCAGCTGGCCCTGCCACAGCCCCTTGGCGCCACCCAGCAACTCCCGCCAGAAGCCAGCCTCGTTGGCGTCGTGCGCCTTGGCCAGGGCCATGCCGCGCAAGACCTGGCGGCTGAACGCCAGCGGGGTATAGGAGGGCGCGCGCGCGGCATCGGGCAGCCGCGCCAGGATCGTGCGCGGCGCCTCGCCGTCATAATAGCTGCGCGTGGCATCGAGCAGGCCATAGAGATCGCCGTCCCCGGCAAAGGCTGGTGCCTGCGCCGCGAGGGTGGTGGCGGCAAGCGGCATCGGCTTGGCCGGATCGCTGGGCCGCATCGCCTTGAGATCGGCGATCGCCATGAGCAGCGGCGTCTTTTTCGCGGCCATGATCGCCTGGACGCCCTCGTCACGCTGCAACAGGGCGTTGTCGATTTCCTCGGCAAGATCGGCGGCCGCCTCGCTGCTGCCCGGCGTAGCCCGCAGCATGGCTTCATAGCGGGCGGCGAGTGCGGCGTCCTGCCCGGTCAGCCACAGCACCCGGCGGCGCAAGCCTTGTGCCGATGCGGCATAGCGCCCTTGCGGATAGGCCTTGAGATAGGCGTCAATCGCCGCGCCCGCCGCCTGGGCCTGCGCCTTGTCGACTTTGTCCAGGCCGGCAAAATCGCCGTACTTGTCGATCGCGCCGGCCACCGCGCTGCGCAGCGCGACACGGATCTTCATGTAGCTGGCGGTTTCACGCAGCCAAGGGGAGGCGCTGGTTTCCAGGGCAGCAAAGCGGCTGCGCGCGCTTGGATAATTCCCGCGATAGAAATCGTCGGCGGCAGCCAGATACTCCAGGTACTTGCCGGCCAGAACATCGGGAAACGCCGTTGCGGGCAAGGGGTCGGTGCAGCCGACCTTGGCGCGCATTGCCATCAAGGTGTCACGATAGCCCTGCGGTATATCGTCGGCCGCCATGGCCGCCGCAAAGGCATCCTGCGCCGTCTTGGGCGGGGCGCGTTGGGCGGCGGTCGTGTCGCTGGCGGCCGGCTCCGGCTCGGGCGCTTGCGGCCACAGTGTTTCGCGCAGGCCCCGCCAGCTGAAGAACACGTGGCCAAGCTGCTGGTCATCCCATTCCGGCTTGGCATAGGCCAGACCCGCCTCGCTCGCCGGGGCGAGGCTGCGGATCAGCAGCAGCAGGTTGATCCGCGTATCGTTGCCGGGATTGAGCATCGCGCGGCCTTCGCAGGCATAGTCTGGCGAATCGAGCCGCCAGACCGGCGAGCACGAGCTATCCGCGCAGGCCCAGGCAACCGTTGCCGCAAGGCCGCTCGCCCCGGCCAAGGCCGCCACCCACGCCGCGCCACGCTGCCATGCCCGCATCTCTATCCCCCTGTGGCCCGATCTCAGGCTGGTTTCACGAAGCTGTCGAGCACGCGCTTTTCACCGGCGCTGTCGAACTGAATTTCCAGCTTGTTGCCTTCCTGGCTGGAAATGGTGCCATACCCGAATTTGTCGTGAAACACCCGCGCGCCCACCGCCAGATCGGCGCGTGGCTTGCTGGCAAAGCTGGCGGCGCTGCGCGTGTTTTCGGCAATCTTGCGGGGCTTGGGATCGAACATCTGCGCCGCGGCGCGCTGCCAGCCGGGGCCGCGCGTGCTGGCCTTGGCGGGGTGATTGCGCGCCACGTCGGCAAAGGGATCGCTCGCCTCGCTCCAGTTGGCCCGCCACATCGATGCCCCGCCCGACAGGGTGGTTTCCTGCTCGATATGGTCCTCGGGCAGTTCCTCGATAAAGCGCGAGGGGATGGCGCTGGTCCACTGGCCATAGATGCGGCGGTTGGCGGCATTCAGGATGGTGCAGCGCCGCCGCGCGCGGGTGATCGCCACATAGGCCAAGCGGCGCTCTTCCTCCAGGCTGGCAAGGCCGCCTTCGTCGAGCGCGCGCTGCGAGGGGAACACCCCTTCTTCCCAGCCCGGCAGGAACACCTGGTCAAACTCCAGGCCCTTGGCGGCGTGGATGGTCATGATCGTGACCTTGTCCTCGTTGGCCTGGGCCTCGTTGTCCATCACCAGGCTTACGTGTTCCAGGAAATCGCCCAGCGTCTCATACTCTTCCATGGCGCGGACGAGTTCCGACAGGTTTTCCAGCCGGCCATTGGCCTCGGCGGTCTTTTCGGCCTGAAGCGCGGCGGTATAACCGCTTTCATCCAGGATCGTGCGCGCCAGTTCGGCCGGCGACAGCGTGGCGACCTGTTCGCGCCAGCGCAGGAAATCGCGCACCAGCGCCGCCAGCGTGTTGCGCGCGCGGGCCGGCAGTTCGTCGGTATCGGTAATGTCATAGGCGGCGCGCAGCAGCGGCACCTGGTTGGCGCGGGCAAAGCGGAACAGCTTTTCCAGCGTCTTGTCGCCCAGGCCGCGCTTGGGCGTATTATAGATCCGCTCGAACGCCAGATCGTCTGATGGCTGCCCCACCAGGCGCAGATAGGCCAGCGCATCGCGGATTTCGGCGCGCTCGTAAAAGCGGAAGCCGCCAACGATGCGATAGGCGAGGCCGATCTGGATGAAGCGGTCTTCGAACTCGCGCGTCTGGAACTGCGCGCGCACCAGGATCGCCACGCGATCGAGCGGGCAGCCCTCGCGCTCGAGCCGCTCGATCTCCTCGCCCACGCGGCGCGCTTCCTCGGGCGCGTCCCACACGCCGATCACGCGCAGCTTGTCGCCGCCGTCGCGCTCGGTCCACAGCTGCTTGCCCAGCCGTTGCGCGTTTTCGGCGATCAGGCCCGATGCCGCGCCCAGGATATGCGGGGTGGAGCGATAGTTCTGCTCCAGCCGGATCACCTTGGCGCCGGGAAAATCCTTTTCAAAGCGCAGGATGTTCGCCACTTCCGCGCCGCGCCAGGAATAGATCGACTGGTCATCGTCGCCCACCACGCAGATATTCTTGCGCACTTGCGCCAAGAGCCGAAGCCACAGGTACTGCACCGCGTTGGTGTCCTGGTATTCGTCCACCATGATATAGCGGAAGCGGTCCTGCCAGCTTTCCAGCACATCGCGGTGCTGGCGGAAGATCACCAGGATATGCAGCAGCAGATCGCCGAAATCGCAGGCGTTGATGGTGCGCAGCCGGTCTTGATAGAGCCTGTAGAAATGCGCGCCACGGCCATTGGCATAGGCTTCGTTTTCCCCGGCATCGAGATCATCCGGTCCCAGCCCACGGTTCTTCCAGCGATCGATCAGCCCGGCGAGCTGCTTGGCCGGCCAGCGCTTGTCATCCACGCCTTCGGCCTGGATCAGCTGCTTGAGCAGGCGCAACTGGTCATCGGTGTCGATGATCGTGAAAGAGCTGGTCAGCCCGACGAGTTCGGCATGGCGGCGCAGCATCTTGGCCGCGATCGAATGGAACGTGCCGAGCCACGGCATCCCTTCCACTGCCGGCCCGATCAGGTGCCCCACGCGCTCGCGCATCTCGCGCGCGGCTTTGTTGGTAAAAGTCACGCACAGGATCTGCGACGGATAAGCCAGGCGCTGGCGCAGCAGATTGGCCAGGCGCGCGGTGAGCGCGGCGGTCTTGCCGGTGCCGGCACCCGCCAGCATCAGCACCGGGCCATCGGTGGTCAACACCGCCTCGCGCTGCGGCGGGTTCAGGCCTGACAGCCAATCGGGCTCGTTGCCTGCAAGGGGGCCGGAGGGAGAGTGGGGAGAAGGGGGGGCAAAGCTCGTCACGGTGGAACAAGTAGGGAACCGGGTGCGCAGGCGCAAGGCGGATTTGCCCATTCGCTACCGCCCAACGCCTCGGCCAAAGCAGCCCATTCATCTGTCATACATCAACAAAAATCACCGCTTGCCGCACACACGGGGCAAGTCGAGCGTCTGATCGACACAATATCACGTCTGGCCGAATGCGCGGAAACGAAATGACAGGATCGGGCGTAACTTGGGCAATTCGGATCTTTGGAACAGGAGAAGATCTCCATGCGAAAGATGATTTTCATCAGCGCTCTGGCGCTCTCGACCGCTTCGCTGCCCGTTGCTCTCCATGCTCAGGCAGCAGCCAGCCCGCCGGCTGCCGCAACCCCGGCTGGTCCGTTCTCGATGACGACGGAACAGAAGGGCCAGTACGACGGCTGGCCGGCCGATCTCAAGGCCAAGTATGATGCATGGCCGTCTGCCCAGCAGGAATACTTCTGGTCGCTGAATGCGGACCAGCAGAAGGGCTGGTGGGCGATGAATGACACCCAGCGCGGCCAAGTCTATGCCATGACGCCTGACCAGCGCGCCCAGATCTGGCCGTCGATTGTGGCCCAGGTTCAGGGCCGGGCGTCGGCTTCGGCATCCGCTTCGGCAGCGGGCAGCACCCCGCCGGCTCCCACCGCTGACTCGAACAGCAGTGGCATGTCGGGCGGCATGGCGGCCAACACCGCCGCAGCGCCTGCCCCGGCCCCGAGCGGCGATACCGGCATGGACAGCGCAGCGACGGCCAGCAGCAGCAGCCAGTATGCGTCCAACGCTGACGCCACGCCCAAGAAGTATCCCGTGTGCTCGCGCACGGTGACGGATAGCTGCCGCAACCGTGGCGGTGTCTGAACCAAACAAGCCCTGAAGGGTCGCAAATCTGTTGCCTTGGCAACGGGGAGGGGGCGCCGGGAAACCGGCGCCCCTTTTCGCGTCAGCGCCGCGTGTCAGGCCGCCAAATCGATTGCGCGCTTGACAAGGAAGGGGCCGGCGGGAACGTCGCGCAGATCATGACCGCGCCCTCCCATCCGCTTCGCCAGAACGCCCGCATCCTTGCCGCCAGCCTGGTTGGCACGGCGGTGGAATTCTATGATTTCTATATCTACGCGACGGCGGCGGCGCTGGTCATCGGGCAATTGTTCTTTCCGGCGCAGGCACCCGAAGCGCAAGTGCTGCTCTCGTTCATGACCTTTGGCCTGGCATTTTTTGCCCGGCCGGTTGGGGCCATCGCGTTCGGCCATTTCGGCGATCGGGTCGGGCGCAAGTCCACGCTGGTGGCCAGCCTGATGCTGATGGGCGGCTCGACGATGCTCATCGCGTTCCTGCCTACCTATGCCATGGCCGGGCCAGTGGCGCCGGCGCTCTTGTGCCTGCTGCGCTTTGGCCAGGGCTTTGGCCTGGGCGGGGAATGGGGCGGCGCTTCGCTGCTGGCGGTGGAAAACGCGCCAAAGGGATGGGAGGCACGCTTTGGTGCCGCGCCGCAATTGGGGGCGCCGCTGGGCTTCCTCTTTGCCAACGGGCTGTTCCTGATCCTGGGCATGACCTTGCCCGAAGCCGCCTTTGCCAGCTGGGGCTGGCGCGTGCCGTTCCTGGCCAGCGCGGTGCTCGTGCTCCTGGGCCTGTGGGTGCGGCTCAAGATCGGGGAAACCGCCGCGTTTCGCGCCGCGCAGGAAGCCGCGCCGCCGCCCAAGGTGCCGGTGGGCCGCCTGATGGCCGATCATCCCGGCGCGGTGCTGGCCGGGATTGCCGGCGTGGTCGCCTGCTTTGCCATCTTCTATCTGGCCACCACCTTTGCCCTGTCGTTCGCCACGACCAAGCTGGGCTATGCCAAGCAGGAATTTCTGGCGGTGCAGCTGGCGGCCAATTTCTTCCTGGCGGCGGGCATCGCGCTCGCCGGCTGGTGGGCGGACAAGCGCGGGCCGGCAGCCGTGCTGCGCGTCGGCGCCGGGTTGACCGCGCTGGTCGGCCTGGTTTTCGGGGTGGGGCTGGGCTCGGGCCATCTGCCGCTGGTATTCGCCACGCTGGCACTCGCGCTGTTCGTGATGGGGCTGGTCTATGGCCCGCTCGGCGCCTGGTTGCCCACGCTCTATGCCGTGCCAGTGCGCTACACCGGGATTTCGATCGCGTTCAACGTTGGCGGGATCATCGGCGGGGCGCTGGCGCCCTTTGCCGCCCAGGCGCTGGCCCAGCGCGGCGGCACGGCCAGCGTTGGCCTGTTCCTGACGGTGGCCGGGGCGGTGACGCTGGCCGGTGTGGTGTTTGCGCCCAAGCCGGCGCGATAAAGGGCTTCGACAGGCTCAGCCCGAACGGATTTCAACAACGTGACCCGTTCGCCCTTAGCTTGTCGAAGGGCGCAAAGCGCTGACCGTCAGTCCTTGGTTTTCAGGCGCAGCAGTGTCAGGCGGGCCTTGCCCACCTTGCGTTCGCTTTCCACTTCGCAGGCCTTGATCTGCGGCACTTCGTCGGCGTGGGTTTCGAGGGAAACCCAGGTGCCTTCGCCGATCCAGCCCAGCCGCACCAGCTTGTCCACCGCCACGGCGCCGGCACCGGTGCCATAGGGCGGATCGAGCAGGATCAGGTCGAGCGGCTCCTTGACCGGGCCGAGCGACAGCACGGACGAAGCGCGCACGTCGGCCTGGCCCTGCACGCGAAAGGCGGCGAGGTTGGCGCGGATCGCGCGGATCGCCGCGGCGTCCTGTTCCACGAACAGGCAGTGGGCCGCCCCGCGTGACAGCGCTTCCAGCCCCAGGGCGCCCGATCCGGCGAACAGATCGGCCACTTTGAGGCCTTCAAAATCGCCCAGCCGGCTGGCCAGCATCGAAAACAGCGTTTCGCGCGTGCGGTCAGACGTGGGGCGGGTGGTGTCTCCGGCGGGTGCGTTCAGCTTGCGCCCGCGCCATTGCCCAGCAATGATACGCATTCGTTCAATTTTCCGATTTGGGCTGGGCGAAGTTGGTCGGGGCAGGGCTGGTCTTGAGCGTCTTGCGGAAGCGCTCGACCAGAACCTGCGGCACTTCCTCGGCTCCGCCGCGCGGCAGGTCGGCCAGCTCGAACGGGCCATAGGCGATGCGCAGCAGGCGCGAGACCTGAAGGCCCAGATGCTCGAGCACGCGGCGCACTTCGCGGTTCTTGCCTTCGGTCAGGGTCATTTCGATCCACTGGTTGCGGCCGGTGCGCCGCTCCATGTTGGCGTCGATCTGGCCATAGCGCACGCCTTCGATCTCGATGCCCTCGATCAGCTCTTCCAGGCGGTCTTGCGAGATATCGCCAAAGGTGCGGGCGCGGTAGGTGCGCGGGATGCCGGTCGCAGGCAGTTCCAGCGCGCGCTTCAATTCGCCATCGTTGGTCAGCAGCAGCAGGCCTTCGGTATTGAGGTCGAGCCGGCCCACCGGCATCACGCGCGGGGTTTCGGGGGGCAGCGCGTTGCGCAGCGCGTTGTAGATCGTGGGCCGCCCGGACGGGTCGCGCTCGGCCGTGATCAGGCCGGCCGGCTTGTGAAAGCGGAAAACGCGGGTGGGGGCGGCGGCTGCGATCAGCCGGCCATCGACACTCACGCCCTTGAGGTTCTTGAGGATCGTGGCGGGCGTGGTGACCAGTTCATCGTTGAGGCGCACGCGCCCTTCGGTGATCAGGCGCTCCACTTCGCGGCGCGAGGCAACGCCGGCGCGCGCGAGCAGCTTGGCAATGCGTTCGCCCTCGCGGCCATCTTCGCGCGGCTGGGCAGGGGTGGGCGCGGGGCGCGCCGCCGGCTTGCCAGTGGGGGTGCGATTGGCGATCTTGAACGGACGGTCCCCCTTGGGACGCTCGCCGACGCGGGGCTGGGTGAGCGAGCGGGCCTGGGCCATGCCGCTGGGGCGATCGTCGCGGCGCGCGGCGGGCTTGGGGGAGGCCGGCTTGGGGCTCAGCTTGCCTTCGATCTTGGTGCCCGGCCGGGCGGCTGGCTTGCCGGCCGGCTTGGCGCCGTCACGGGGCGCGGCGCGGTCTGCGCGCGGCGCGGGCTTGCCATCGGGACGGCGTGTACTTGCGGCCTTGTTGGAAGCGGCGGGCCGTCCCGGGCGGCCGCTCCTGCCTTTTGGGGGAAGTGTCATCGCCGGCCCATAGACCATCGCCGGCTTTGCGTCAAAGCGGGGGGCTTTGAAGTTCAGGCATGGGGCTTCGACAGGCTCAGCCCGAACGGGCGGGCAAGGAATTCCGTACGCCCTGAGCTTGTCGAAGGGCATTCCCCGCGCCTAGGGTGCCGATCGAGCAACCAGGAGACCACAATGGCATCGGCCCCAGCGCCACAAAAACCAAAGGGCTGGCAGCTGTTCAAGCTGGCATTGCAAACGCGCAAGTCGGCCACGATGCTGGGTTTCGGGTTTTCCTCGGGCCTGCCTTTTGCGCTGCTGATCGGCACGCTCAACGCCTGGCTGGGTGAGGTGAAGATCGATCTGGCGACGATCGGCGTGCTGTCGTGGATCGGGCTGACCTATTCGTTCAAGTTCCTGTGGTCACCGCTAGTGGACCGGTTGGCATTGCCCGGGCTTGAGCGGCTGGGGCGGCGCAAGAGCTGGATCGCGCTGTGCCAGGGCGTGCTGGTGGCCAGCTTTATGGGCCTCGCGGCCACCGATCCGACCCGCTCTATGGGCTCGTTCGCACTTTTCGCTTTCCTGGGCGCACTGGCATCGGCAACGCAAGACGTGGCGATCGATGCGTGGCGCATCGACGTGGCCGATGAGCAGACCAGCGTGGAACTGCTTACGTCGATCGGGCAGTTTTCCTACCGCATCGCCTCGATCGTGGGGGGCGCGCTCGCGCTGGTCATGGCCGGGCGGATGAGCTGGCCGCTGGTCTATCTGCTGATGGCCGGGCTGATCGCGCTGATCATCGTGGTAACGCTGCGCGCGCCGGATACGCCGCGCGTAGGGCAGGGTGCGCTGCATGCCGCGCTCAGCCAGCCTGGCGAGTTGGTGCCTAAGGCACGAGGACTGGCTCTGCTGGTCGTGGGGTTAAGCTGGACCTGGGCGATCGTCACGATCGTGGTCTTCATGGTCCAGATGCTTCGTCCCCTGGCGCCGGGTGCAAAGCATCCGTCGGTGGCTGCTTTCACGCGCGAGACTGGCCCCTGGATCGTGCTCGCCACCGTCGGTGTACCCTTGCTGGTATCGGCAGTGGTCAATGCGCTCAAGGTGCGCGGGCAGGCGGTTCTGGTGGCGCCTGATGATGCACATGGCCCGGGGCGCACTGCGCTCAACCATCTTTATGTGGCGCTTGTTTCTCCGTTGTCGGAACTGGTCGGGCGGCTGCGCTGGGGCGTGCTGATCGTGATCGGCATGATCCTGACCTATCCGTTGTGCTATAATATGTGGGCCAGCTTCGCCTTTCCGTTCTATCTGGATTTCCTGCATTATTCCAAGGACGAGGTGGCTTTTGCCTCCAAGCTGTTCGGCATTTTCATGAGCATGGCGGGGGTTGGCCTGGGTGGCTTCCTGTTCGTGCGGGTGGGGCGCATGCCCACGATCCTGCTCGGTGTGGCGCTGCCCATCCTGGGCAACTTCGTCTATGCTGATCTTGCCGAAGGCGGGGCGATGATCGATCGCGTGGCCCATGGAGTGGGCCTACAGGCCCTGCTGGGCGCCTTCGGGTTCGACGATCGCATGGTGCGCCTGCTGCTGACGATCGGCTTTGAAAACATATCGACCGGCATCGCTGGCGCAGCGTTTGTCGCCTATATTTCCACAATTGTCAGCCGCAGCTATACCGCCGTGCAATATGCGCTGCTCTCTTCGCTCACGTTCCTGATCGGCTCGCTGGGGCGAGGCATCGCCGGCGAGGCGTTCGACCTTTACGGCTATGCCACGGTGTTCCGCTATGCTGCGGCCGCCGGTGGACTGGCGGTGGTGTTCGTGCTGCTGGAATGGGTGCGCGTGTCGCGTTTGGCCGCACACCACCCCCCGACCCCCTCCTCTGAAGAGGAGGGGGAGGTAAAGCGCTAAAAATGAAGCCCCCTCCTCTTCAGAGGAGGGGGTTGGGGGTGGTGAGAGGCCTTGCCCGAACGGCTCAATCCGGCACTTCCCCATTCCGCCGCAGCACGTCGCCAGCGAGATAGAGCGAGCCCACGATCAGCACGTCGCCACCCGGTGGCAGCGCGGCCAGCGCCTGCGCCACGTCGGCGAAGCTGCGCACGGGCAAGGCGCTGTGCGCGGCGAAATCCTCGGGCCGGTGGGCATCGTGGCCCGGTGCGGGCACGACCGAGATCGACAGGGCATGGCCGCCCAGCGGGGCCAGGATGGCGCCGGGGTCCTTGTTGGCCAGCATGCCGATGATCACGTGCACGGGCGGCTGCGCGGCCAGGTGGCGGGCGATCGCCAGCCCGGCGTCGGGATTGTGCCCGCCATCGAGCCACACTGTGCGTCCCGGCACTTGCGCGGTCAGCGGGCCATGGCCCAGCCGCTGCAGGCGGGCGGGCCAACGCGCTGCACGGATGCCCGCAGCCATGGCCGCTTCATCAATCGTCATCACGGTCTGGTGGCGCAGCATCGCCACGGCGAGTGCAGCGTTTTCCGCCTGATGCAGCCCGGCAAGGGCGGGCAGGGGCAGGGTGAGCGCGCCCATGGCATCGCGATAGGCGATGTCTTGGCCGATGGCGGCGTCCCAGGCTGTGCCGCGCGCCAGCACGGGGGCGCCGTGCGCTGTGGCGGTTTCCGCCACCATCTGCGCGGCGCGGGCCGGATAGCGCAGCGTGACCAGCGGCACGCCCGCCTTGGCGATGCTGGCCTTTTCAAACGCGATGCGCACCAGCGGATCGTGCACGGCCGCATCGGGAATCGTCTCGTCGGGCGACAGTAGGAACGCCTCGTGATCCAGGCCCAGCGTGGCAAGACCCGTGGCCGCTGCGGTGGGCAGGATATTGGTGGCATCAAGCCGCCCGCCCAGCCCGGTCTCGATCACGCAGGCATCGGCCGGCACGCTGGCAAAGGCCAGGAACAGCGCGGCGGTGGTCACTTCGAAAAAGCTTGGGGTAAGATCGGGCTGCGCCGCATCGAGCGCCTGCTTGAGCAGGGCGGCCAGCGTGGCATCGTCGATCAACTGCCCGGCAAGGCGGATGCGCTCGTTATAGCGCACCAGGTGCGGCTTGGTGGCGGTGTGCACACGCAGGCCCTGCGCCTCGAGCATGTAGCGCAGATAGGTGCAGGTAGAGCCCTTGCCGTTGGTGCCCGCAACGTGGAACACCGGGGGCAGGCGGTCCTGCGGGTTGCCCAGCCGGGCGCAGAGTTCGCGCACGGTGTCGAGGCCCAGCCGTCCCTGCGGCAGCGACAGTGCCCCCAGCCGATCGAGCTGGGCCTGCACGGCCGGATCCTCGGAAATCGCGAAGTCCTTCACGAAAACCCCTCCCCCCATCTGGCCCCCGCGCGCAGGCGGGGGCAGGGCGCATTCGCGTCAGGCGGCCTTGGCGGCCATCAGGTAGTCGATGGTTTCGGCCAGCGTGGCGCGCAGGTTGTGGCGGTGCACCACCATGTCGATCATGCCATGAGCGTGCAGGTATTCAGCCCGCTGGAAACCTTCGGGCAGCTTTTCGCGGATCGTGTCCTGGATCACGCGCTGGCCGGCAAAACCGATGAGCGCGCCCGGCTCGGCAATCTGCACGTCACCCAGCATGGCGTAGCTGGCCGTGACGCCACCGGTGGTGGGATCGGTCAAGACCACGATATAGGGCAGGCCCGCGGCATGCAGGCGGCTGATTGCTACGGTCGAGCGCGGCATCTGCATGAGGCTGAGGATGCCTTCCTGCATGCGCGCGCCGCCAGCAGCGGTGACGGCGATATAAGGGCACTTTTCACGGATCGCGCGCTCGGTGCCGGCAATGAAGGCATTGCCCACGGCCATGCCCATCGATCCGCCCATGAAGGCAAATTCCTGCACGCCAACGACGGCCTTCTTACCTTCGATGCGGCCCACCGCGTTGGTCAGCGCATCGGGATGCGGGTTGGCAGCACGAGCGGCCTTGATGCGATCGCCATATTTCTTGGTGTCGCGGAACTTGAGCGGGTCTTCCTTGACCTTGGGCGCAGGCAGCAGGGTGAAGCCCGGGTCCATCAGCTGCGCCAGGCGCGCATCGGCGCCGATGCGGCCATGATGATCGCAGCGCGGGCAGACCGACTGGTTTTCTTCATACTCCTTGGTGAACAGCATTTCGCTGCACCCGGGGCACTTGATCCACAGGTTGTCGGGCGTGTCGCGCTTGGGGGTGAAGGGCAGCGCGTTGCGAACGCGGTTGATCCAGCTCATGCGATATCCTTTCGCGCCGCATGCACGGCCGCGCTCAGCGACGCGACAAGATCGCGTACCGGGCCGGCGGCATCAGCGCCGTGTTGGGCCACGAGATCCACCAGAGCCGAGCCGACGACGACGCCATCGGCCACGGCGGCAATCCCACCGGCCTGTTCGGGCGTGCGCACGCCAAAGCCCACGGCAACGGGGATCGTGGCGGTCTGCTTGATCCGCGCCACTGCCTCTTGGATCGAGGCGAGCGCGGCCGATTGCTTGCCGGTGATGCCGGCAACCGAAACATAATAGAGGAACCCGCCCGACCCTTCGAGCACGGCGGGCAGGCGCGCGGCATCGGTGGTGGGGGTGGCGAGGCGAATGGGCGAAATGCCGTGTGCGCGCAGCGCCGGGCCCAGTTCGGGGTCTTCCTCGCTGGGAATATCGACGCAGATCACGCCATCGATGCCGGCATCGGCGCAGGCATCGGCAAACCATTCCGCGCCGCGGGTGATCATCGGATTGGCATAGCCCATCAGCACCAGCGGCACATCGGGATGGCGCGCGCGGAAGCCCTTGGCGATGGCCAGGATATGCGCGGTCTTGGTGCCGGCGGTGAGCGCGCGCAGGTTGGCGTTCTGGATCGCCGGGCCATCGGCCATGGGATCGGTGAACGGCATGCCCAGCTCGATCACGTCGGCGCCACCGGCCACCAGTGCGTCAAGGATCGCGGGCGTCGCCTCGGGCGTGGGATCACCGCCGGTGACGAAGCACACGAGGGCAGCATGGCCCTTGGCAAAGGCATTGGAAAGGCGGGTCATCAGCCGACAACTCCACCGCATGTCACGCTCGCGATCGCCAGCGGCAAGGACATCATTTCCAACACACCTTCCATGATCTTCAAGGTTCCGGGCTGCGCACTACGTGATTTGCGCCGAGATGCAAAGAGCCCTGCCTTTTGCCCTCATCGTCACCCCGGACGTGATCCGGGGTCCAGCTTGCGGCCTCTCCCTTGGCTCCAGGCATTCAGCTGGACACCGGATCACGTCCGGGGTGACGCGTGGGGAGTGGAAAGGCCTGCTTGCCGATTGATTTTACAGCTTCACCCCCAGGTGCTCGGCCACCGAGAAGATGTCCTTGTCGCCCCGGCCACACAGGTTGGCGAGGATGATCTGGTCCTTGTCCATGGTCGGCGCCAGCTTGGTCACGGCGGCAATCGCATGGGCCGGCTCGAGTGCGGGGATGATCCCTTCGGTGCGGCAGAGCAGCTGGAAGCCTTCGAGCGCCTCGGTATCGGTGACCGAGGTATAGTCGACGCGGCCGACATCCCTGAGCCAGGCATGCTCTGGCCCGATGCCGGGGTAATCCAGGCCCGCGCTGATCGAGTGGCCTTCGGTGATCTGGCCGTCCTCGTCCTGCAACAGGTAGGTCTTGTTGCCGTGGAGAACGCCGGGGCGCCCGCCCGCGAGCGAAGCGGCGTGTTCCTTGTCAAGGCCATGGCCAGCCGCCTCGACACCCAGCATCTTGACGTCGGGATCATCGAGGAACGGGTGGAACAGGCCGATGGCGTTGGACCCGCCACCGATCGCGGCAACCAGCACGTCGGGCAGGCGGCCGGTGCGGGCGAGCATCTGGGCGCGGGCTTCCTTGCCGATCACGCTTTGGAAATCGCGCACCAGCTCGGGATAGGGATGCGGGCCGGCGGCGGTGCCGATGATGTAGAACGTGTCATGCACGTTCGCCACCCAGTCGCGCAGCGCCTCGTTCATCGCGTCCTTGAGCGTGCCGGCGCCAGCCGTGACCGGCACCACTTCGGCGCCGAGCAGCTTCATGCGGAACACATTGGGCGCCTGGCGGGCGACGTCGGTGGCGCCCATATAGACCACGCAGGGCAGGCCAAAGCGCGCGCAGACGGTGGCCGTGGCCACGCCATGCTGGCCCGCGCCGGTTTCGGCGATGATCCGGGTCTTGCCCATGCGCATCGCCAGCAGGATCTGGCCGATGCAGTTGTTGATCTTGTGCGCGCCGGTGTGATTGAGCTCGTCGCGCTTGAACCAGACTTGCGCGCCCTTGCCTGCCGGCGCGTTCTTGGCCAGCTCCTGGGTCAGCCGCGGCGCGAAATAGAGCGGGCTGGGCCGGCCGACATAGTGTTCGAGCAAGTCATCGAATTCGGCCTGGAACGCGGCATCGGCCTTGGCCTTGCGGTATTCCGTTTCGAGATCGAGGATCAGCGGCATCAGCGTTTCGGCGACATAGCGACCGCCGAACTGGCCGAAGTGGCCACGATCGTCGGGCTGGTTGCGGAAGCTGTTCGGGTTCTGGGCAGTCATGGTCCAGCCGCTTGGCAGAGGGCGGGGCGGTTGTCCAGATTCATGGCCAAAGGGGCGGCGGGCCAGTGGCGCCCGCCCGGCGCCGGGCATGGTCAAGGCATTTTGCCGTAGTTTGCATTTTTGCAATCGCATTTCAGCAATTTGCACGATTGCGCGTTCATCCTGGCGTAATGTCTGGGCGCTAGATGGCGTCTTGCAACGTCGTGAAGGCGGTCCCGTAATGGGGCCGCCTTTTTGCGTTTTACATTACTGCAACGATACTTTCTGTCTATTTGTTCAGATAGGGATAAACCTTTCTAAATTGACAGAAACTGTGGCAAAAATGCCATGCGTACTATGTTAGAGTCAGAAATCTTACAGTTATGACTTGTTGACGATTGGCGTGCGGCCTACTTGCCCGATCGACCGCCGCACCAAACGGCGGCTTGAATGCAAGGAGGTTTATTATGCGTCTCGTTCTTCTCGCGCTCGCCGGTACCCTGGCTGCAGCCGCCCCGGCCATGGCCAACGAGGTCCGCGTCGAAGCGCACAGCGGTGTGCTCTGGAATCACGATGCCACCGATGCCACGGCTGGCGTTGCGGCAGGCTATGACTACGATCTTGGCCCGGCAGCCTTCGGCGGCGTCGAAGTCTCGGCTGACAAGATTCTTAACAGCTATGCCAAGCGCGTGTCGGTTGGCGTGAGCGGCCGCCTGGGTGCGAACCTGGCCGGCACCAAGCTTTATGCCGTGGGCGGCTATGCCACCACGCCCTGCACCGATTGCGGCGGCGCGTGGAACTTTGGCGCCGGCGTGCAGAAGTCGTTCATGCAGAAGTTCTACGGCAAGGTGGAATACCGCCACTACATCGCCGACGAAGGCCTGGGCAACCGCGATGCGGTGACCGCTGGCGTTGGCCTGAAGTTCTGATCGGACCCTGTTTCGACAGGACAATTTCCGACCCAGGAAAAGCAGCGGGCGGCGCGAAAGCGTCGCCCGTTGTCTTTTGCGGGGCTGCGGGTTGCGCGGCTGCGGCCGGCGTTGGCGTTCAGGCCGATCGGGCCGCGCGGCAAAACGCCTGGATGCGACTTTCGTCCTTGACGCCCGGCGCGCTTTCCACGCCGGATGATACGTCGACGAGTTCGGCGCCGGTCTGGCGCACGGCATCGGCAACATTGTCGGGGCCCAGGCCGCCGGCCAGGCCCCATGGCGTGGGACCGCGGTAGGCGTTGAGCAGCGCCCAATCGAACACCAGGCCCAGGCCGCCGGGAATGGCCGCGCCCTTGGGTGCCTTGGCATCGAACAGCAAGAGATCAGCCGCCCCGGCATAGCGGGCAGCGGCTGCGACATCGGCAGGCGCGGCCACCGACAGCGCCTTCCACACCGGCAGGCCAAACTGGGCTTTCAACTGCGCGGCGCGGTCGGGGGGTTCGTGGCCGTGGAGTTGCAGCACATCGAGGTGGGCCGCGGCAATCGCCTCGCCAATGGTGGCGTCATCGGCATCCACGAAGAGGCCGACCAGGCGGCTGCGCCCGGCATTGCGCGCGCCAAGCAGCGCGGCGTCGCGGATGGTGACGTGGCGTGGGGAAGGGGGAAAGAACACGAGGCCGGCATAATCGGCGCGCGCGGCAAGCGTGGCGTCGAGCGCGGCACTCGTGTTGATTCCGCAGATCTTGATGGCTGGGGCTGGCATGGCCAGCCCATGTGGCGTCTTGCTTACTGCGGTGCAAGCTCGAACGTGATGGTGACGTTGGCGTTGACGTCCAGTTCGCCGGCCGCAACCGGGCTGGGCGCGGCCATCATCATCTTGTCGGCGCGGGCATAGAGCATCGGCGGCTGCGGCGACCAACCACCGGTTTCGCTGATGGTCAGCATCCGCACCACCTTGAGGCCGGCGGCGCGGGCATAGAGATCAGCGCGGGCGCGGGCCTTGGCCACGGCATCGATGCGCGCCTCGTCCATTGCCGCCTCGGGCTTGTCGATCTGGAAGCTGGGGCCGTTGACTTCGTTGGCGCCGGCCTTGACCAGCGTATCGATCACCTGGCCATAGCGCGCAAGGTCACGCTGCTTGACCTGCACCTGGTTGGTGGCGCGATAGCCCACGATCACCGGATCACCCTGCGTGCTGCCATCGGCCAGGCGCTTCTGCTCGCCATAGACCGGGCTGACCGACAGGTTGCTGGTCTGCATGTCGCGGGCAGCCACTCCGCTCGACTTGAGGGCCGCCATCGTGGCGTTCATCGCGCGGGCGTTGGCTGCCAGCGCCTCGCTCGCCGTCTGGCCCTGGGTGGTAACGCCGGCGGTGAAGACTGCCAGATCGGGCACGCGGGTGCTGCGGCCTTCGGCCTGCACGGTCAGCACCGTGGCGCCGGGGCTGACGACCGGGGCGGTCTGCACGGCCTGCTGGGCCATGGCTGGGGTGACCAGCGCGGCCAGGGGCAGGGCGGAAAGACTGGCGGCGAGGATAAGGCGCTTCATCGGGACGGTCTCCGTATGTGACGGCTGGGGAATGGCCGAAGCGAGCTTGCAGCGCGCTGAACCGTTGCCAGGGTAACCGTTCAGGAAACCATCCGTTCCAGTACGACCATGGCGAAGTCGACCGGCGTGGCGCCAGGGAAAGGCCGGGTTTCGCCGGTCCGAACATAGCCGCGCCGCTCGTACCAGGCGATCAGTTCGGGGCGGCGATCGATCACCGTCATTTCGATTGCGCGGGCGCCCAGCTCGCTTTGGGCCATCGCATCGCATTGCGCCAGCAGCGCGCGGCCCAGGCCACCGGCCTGCACATCGGGATCGACGCACAACATGCCGAGGTAGGCCTTGCCCTGCGGCAGCGCCGTCAGGGTAACGGTGCCGATCAGCGCGCCATCGGCGGACTGCGCCACGATTACGCAGCGGTCCGGCGCGGTGATGGCAGCGGCGAGTTCTGCGTCAGACGTGCGCTCGTCATCCAGCAGGTCAGCCTCGTGCGTCCAGCCCTGGCGTGCTGTGTCGCCGCGATAGGCGCGTTCGACCAGGCGGCGCAGCGCCGGCAGATCGGTGGGCGTGGCCAGCCTGAACGTGAGCGCGGGTGCAACGCCGGGCATGATGGATCAGAGCGTGGCTTCGATGGCGCGGGCGGCGGCCAGGGGATCTTCGGCGCGGCTGATCGGGCGGCCGATGACCAGGCACGAAGCGCCGGCATCGCGCGCCGCGCGCGGGGTCACCGCACGCTTCTGGTCACCGAGCGCTGAACCCCGGCCTTCGGCAGGGCGCAGGCCCGGCACCACGAAATAGCCGTTCTTCCAGCGGCGGTGCACTTCGCCCACCTCGTGCCCGGAACAGACGATGCCATCAAGGCCGGCTTCCTGCGCCAGGTCTGCCAGGCGCAGGACCTGGTCGTGCGACGAACCGCTGACCCCGCCGCGCGCCAGATCGGCATCGTCCAGGCTGGTCAGCACGGTTACCGCCACCACCTTGCAGCCTTCACCGGCGGCCGCCTTGGCGTCTTCCATCATCGCGCGCCCGCCCGAGGCGTGAATGGTGACGATCGCCGGCTGCAGCACGTGGATCGACTGCATCGCCGCTGCCACCGTGTTGGGAATGTCGTGCAGCTTGAGATCGAGGAAGATCGGCATGCCGATCTTGGCCATTTCATGCACGCCGTGGTGGCCATGCGCGCAGAAGAATTCCAGCCCCAGCTTCAACCCACCGACGTGGCCTTTCACCTTTTGCCCCAGCGCCACGGCGGCATCGAGACGGGGAAGATCGACGGCAAGAAAGATCGGGTTGCTCACGGGTGGATATCCGTCTGGGCCGCATCGCTGGCGGCTTCGGTGGCAGGAAAGGCGCCGGCCTGGCTCACCAGGCTCGACTCCAGGGTGGCGATGCGGCGCTTGAGGCGCCAGCGACGCAGCCGGCCTGCCGCCCACGGCGGCACGAAACCGGCCAGGAAAAAGACCAGGGCGACAAAGCCCACCGGCCAATCGAAGTGCAGATAGCCCGCGCCATATGGCCAGAAATTCACGCGGGCGGTGTCCGCGTTCATGGCGATGAACGCGGCAAAGGCCGCAATCAGGGCCAGCCACAAGACGATGCGGATCTGCTTCATGTGCGGCGCTTCACCCTTCAACCTGCCGTGCCAAACACACGGGTGGCGGACATTAGGCAGATTGCAGACGAAGCGCCAGCACTTGCATTATTCGCCAAACACCCGGGCGAAGATGGTATCCACAGCCTTGAAATGGTAATCGAGGTTGAACTTTTCCTCGATCGTCTGCGGGCTCAGTGCCTTGGTCACGTCGGCATCGGCCTTGAGCAGTTCGAGCAGCGAGAGCTGGCCATCGGATTCCCACACCTTCATCGCGTTGCGCTGGACCAGGCGATAGGCTTCGTCGCGGGTCACGCCAGCCTGGGTCAGCGCCAGCAGCACGCGCTGCGAATGGACCAGGCCGCCCATGCGATCGAGGTTCTTCTGCATGCGCTCGGGATAGATCACCAGCTTGTCGACCACCGAGGTGAGGCGCGCCAGCGCGAAGTCGAGCGTGATCGTGGCGTCGGGGCCGATGAAGCGCTCCACCGAGGAGTGCGAGATATCGCGTTCATGCCACAGCGCCACGTTTTCCAGCGCAGGGGTGACGGCCGAACGCACCACGCGGGCCAGGCCAGTGAGGTTTTCGGTCAGGATCGGGTTGCGCTTGTGCGGCATGGCCGACGAACCCTTCTGCCCCGGCGAGAAGTATTCTTCCGCTTCGAGCACTTCGGTACGCTGCAGGTGGCGCACTTCGGTGGCCAGGCGCTCGATCGAGCTGGCGATCACGCCCAGCGTGGCAAAGAACATGGCATGGCGATCGCGCGGGATCACCTGGGTGGACACCGGCTCCACGCTCAGGCCAAGCTGCTCGGCCACGTATTCTTCCACCGCCGGATCGATATTGGCAAAGGTGCCGACCGCACCGGAAATGGCGCAGGTGGCGATTTCGGCGCGGGCATTGACCAGGCGCGCGCGGCAGCGCGAAAACTCGGCATAGGCTTCGGCCAGCTTCTTGCCGAACGTGGTCGGTTCGGCATGGATGCCGTGGCTGCGGCCGATGGTGGGCGTGTACTTGTGCTCCAGCGCGCGGCGCTTGATCGCGGCGAGCAGCGCGTCGATATCTTCGAGCAGGATGTCGGCGGCACGGGCCAGTTGCACGGCCAGCGTGGTGTCGAGCACGTCAGAGCTGGTCATGCCCTGGTGCATGAAGCGCGCCTCGGGGCCCACCTGCTGCGCCACCCAATCGAGGAACGCGATCACGTCATGCTTGGTCACTGCTTCGATCGCGTCGATCGCGGCCACGTCGATGGCGGGGTTGGTCGCCCACCAGTCCCACAGCGCCTTGGCGCCGCTTGCGGGCACCACGCCCAGGTCGCCCAGCTTCTGCGTGGCGTGGGCCTCGATCTCGAACCAGATGCGATAGCGCGCTTCGGGTTCCCAGATCGCGGTCATCGCGGGGCGGGCATAACGGGGGACCATGGTTCGACTCCGGGTTTGCGGTTTGCTCGGCTGTGCCCCGCCCGCTAGGGGCGCACGGCCGCTAAGGCAAGCCCTGCGCGGATTGGCCCCGCGCGGATCGGCCCGCCCCACGGCGCCGTTCCCCCCGGTTCGGCACAGCAGGGCGGGCCTGCCCCGCACGCGCCGCCAGGCGGGGCGCGGGGTGAGGGAGGCAGCGGCCTTTCAGACGCTTAGAGCGCGATGTTGAGCGCCACCGAGGCGACATGGTCGCTGGTATCGAGCTTGCCGGGGCGCACGCCGTGCTGGTTGAGATAGCCGGCCTCGATCGTCAGCTTCTTGGCGATCGGCGCATTGATGCCGATGAAATTGCGCATGCGCTCCTCGCCGTTCACGGTCTGGAACACGGTCTTGTTGAGATCGATGAAGCTTTCGTGGCTGGCCACGATCATCACCTTGCTGCCCTGCGCCACGGGCAGGCTGGCCTTGAGGAACGGGCGCAGGCGCCACGCGGTGCCGGGCATGTTGTCGCGCCAGCGCTGTTCCAGCCGCATCCGCCCGTTAAAGCGCACCGGGCCGAGATGGGCAAAGTTGTCAAAGCTCACCTGCTGGCGAAAGCGCCGCTCCATCACCGCGAAATCGCCGTGCAGGTAGTTGGGGTCATGGGTGTAGCCCAGCCAGACGGTGAACGTCTTGTCGAGGTTGTAGCCAACCATGAAGTTGTTTTCGAGTTCGTAGAAACCGCGCGCATTGCCGGTGCGCAGGATGGTTTCGTTGGACAGGCGCCAGTTCTTTCCAGCCTTGGCTGTGACCAGCAGCGTTCCCCATCCCTGGGTATCGGTATCGGCCCGCGCAGCGACCGGGGCAAACAGGACTGCTGCCAGGGCAACGGCACTGCAGAGAGAGGGCAGGATACGCATGGGAAAGGGTGTCCGTTGAGGGCTGTTGGCTGCCCCTATGACGTTTTGATGACACATTCGTGACAAAGGATTGACGTGAAATAGACGGATTTGATGGTGATTGTGCTGCCATTTCCGCAGCTTCGATCCGCTCTTGCGCCATGCTATGTTTCAGTGAATATAGCTTGAAGTGACATTTTATGACGGTCTGCCGGGCAGGCCGTTGGTGCAGGGGCAAGACATTCCATGCAAAACGTGATCGATCGCCGGTGGCGGCGGGCTGTGCCGTGCGCCTTGGCGCTGGCAACCAGCCTCGGCATAGCGAACCCAGCCTGGGCTGATTCGCCCGACGCCGCCAGTGTTCCGGTCGCGGGCACGGATGCCCTGCGCACGGCCGGCGATATCGTGGTGACGGCGCGCCAACGCCCTGAACCGGCGCAATCGGTGCCAGCCGCGCTCAGCGTGGTCGATGGCGCGTGGCTCGATCGGTCGCTGGCGGTGAACACCCAGGCGCTCACCACGCTGGTGCCGGCGCTCACCTATTCCTCGGCGAACCCGCGCAACACCGCCTTTACCATCCGCGGCCTGGGATCGAGCGTGGTGGCGGTCAGCCAGGCCAATGACGGGCTTGAGCCGGGCGTGGGGTTCTATGTCGATGGCGTCTATCATGCACGGCCGGCCACGGCGGCGTTCGACTTTGCCGATGTGGAGCGGGTGGAGGTCTTGCGCGGGCCGCAAGGCACGCTGTTTGGCAAGAACACCACGGCCGGCGCCATTGCCATCACCTCGCGCCTGCCCTCGTTCACCCCGGCGGCGAGCGAAGAGGTGAGCGTGGGCGAACGCCGCCTGGTGCAGGCCAAAGCCATGGCCACAGGGCCGCTGATCGATGACGTGCTGGCCTATCGCCTTTCGGGCCTGCTGACGCGGCGCGATGGCGTGATCCATAACGTGCGCACCGGGGCTGATCAGAACAGCGTCGATAACCAGGCGCTGCGCGGCCAGTTGCTGTTCACCCCGTCTGCCAGCGTGCAGTTGCGCGTGGTGGCCGATTATGCCCGCTTTGGCGGGGACTGCTGCACCCAGGTCTATCTGCGCGTCGGCACCAGCCTGCGCAGCCCGGCACGCCAATACGCCGCGCTGGCGGCAGCCGCGCACTATGCGCCGCCCAGCACCAACCCCTATGACCGGCTGACCGACATCGACGCCGGGCTGGGCGTGAACACCAACGAGGGCGGCATTGCCGCCACGCTCGATTGGCATCTGGGCGGGGCCACGCTGACGGCGATCAGCGCCTGGCGCTTCTGGAACTGGGACGCGGCAAATGACCGCGACTATACCGGGCTGCCGATCCAGACCACGCAGCATATCCCCTCGCGCCAGGACCAGGTGAGCCAGGAACTGCGCCTTGCCTCTGATGGGCAGCGCGCCCTGTCTTACGTGGCCGGGCTCTATTATTTCCGCCAGGTCATCACCGGGCATCCGATCTCGATCTATGGCCCCTATGGTGCGCCGTGGCTGCTCGGCAGGACCACCAGCAATGGCACGGCGATCCCGACCAACCTGCTCGATGGCTATGGCCAGGGCGGCGACACGCGCTTTGCCGTCAACAGCTATGCCGCCTTTGCCGAGGCGAACTGGACGATCGTGCCGCGCCTGACGCTGACCGGCGGCCTGCGCCAGACCTGGGAAGACAAGCAGGGCAGCTACAACACCAGCGTGTTCGGTGGCCCGCAGGTGACCAACGCCGCGCTGCTCGCCGCGCAGCTGTCGGTGCTGCGGCCGCAGGCCTATGCCGCCAGCACCCGCGATTCCAGCCTGTCTGGACGCGCCAACCTGGCCTGGCAGGTGAGCGATACGGTGATGGCCTATGGCGCCTATTCCCAGGGGTTCAAATCGGGTGGGATCAATATGTCGGGCCTGCCACTCGACAGCGCCAACCAGCCGGTCCTGGCCACGGCCGTGATCCGGCCCGAACGCAACATCACCTGGGAAGGCGGCATCAAAAGCCAGTGGTGGGATCGGCACCTGCTGCTCAACCTGGCTGCCTATCGCACCACAGTGCGCGATTTCCAGGCGACGGTGGTTGATTCCAGCCAGACCGTGGCGCTGCGCGGCTACCTATCCAACATTCCGCGCGTGCGGGTGCAGGGGGTGGAGGCCGATGCCGCACTGCACTGGGGCGGCCTCGTGCTGACGGCGGGCCTGGCCTATGCCGATGGGCGCTATACGGATTATCCCAAGGGGCCGTGCCCGCTGGAGGTGCAGACCGCCGCGACCACCGCGTGCAACCTGACCGGCAAGGCGCTGACCGGCCTGTCGCGCTGGAGCGAGACGCTGGGCGTGGACTATCGCCTGCCCATGGCCCGGGGCGAATGGGTGCTGCACAGCGATACCGCGTGGCGCAGCAGCTATAACGGCGATCCCTCGCTGTCGCGCTATACCTGGATCGATGGCTATGCGCTGACCAACGCCAGCCTGGCCTGGCGCAGCCGCCGCGATGGCGGGCCGGGCGTGGAACTGGGCGTGTTTGCACGCAACCTGTTCAAGGCCAACAATATCCAGAACCTGACGATCCAGGCCGGCAATTCCGGCCTGATCCTGGGCACGCCGAGCGACCCGCGCACCTTGGGCGTGACGTTCCGCGCCTGGCAGTGAGATGACGCGCGGCCCTGCACGACTGCGCCAGCGCCGGTTCGGATGGTGACGCCGATGGATGGGAATTGATCGGCCGCGCCATCGCCGGGCCGCGGATGAGGCGCGGAACGACGTGATGGCGCGGGGCGGGCCGTCCCCGCTGCCCAATTACCTCATTGTGATCCGCCGCTGCGCTCCTCCTACCGAGGCTGGCAGGCGCCGGGCCAGGTAGGTGACGCTGGGCAGGCGACAAGCCAGGCAGGTGACAGGCCAGGCAGGTGACGGCGCCACGCCATCGGGCCTAAGGAGGCCGGAGAGCCGGCGCCATTGCACTTTTGCGGCTCTATCATCCCCGCAAGGCAGGGGGCACAAGGCATGGTTCAATGGCTGCCGATGGAGCAGGCAGAAACGGCCGCGCCATGCCGGGTGGCCGGGCGCGTGGGTGGGCGGGTCGGGCAGCGACACCGCCCGACGGATAGCAGATGCCACGACTTCCCCAGCCGTTGGCAACCCTCCGGAGCTATGGCCAATCCGCCTGCATCCGGCCTTGTTCCATCAATGCCAATGTCGCTTCCCTTATACCCCCTGCTAAGTGAAGACCTGTAGCGTTGGGCCTCAATCGGGCGGCAAAGTCATCCCGCGATAGTTTGGGTTCCGAGCGACATTGCCGTTTGTTGCGGCGTGGTTTGCAAAGAACCGTAAAAATGTTCAGCGCGGTTCAGTGCTTACCGTGCTGCGGCATTCTGTCGGTTTCGGACCGATTGGCGTGGCCCAAGATTTCCATTCTTTGCCTTCGTTTCGGTTTGCGGCGCGCCGCGGTCCATGGCACCCCTGCGCGCATCGCAATGCCCTGCAAGAGGATGCCTATCATGCTGTCTTCACCCGCGCTTTCGCGTCTGCGCCAGGCCATGATGGCCGGCGCCATGCTGGCCACGCCCTTTGCCCTTGCCGCTCCGGCGCAGGCCGACGAGGGCATGTGGACGTTCGATGCCTTTCCCGCCGCGAAGATGAAGCAGGACTATGGCTGGGCGCCCGACCAGGCCTGGCTCGATCGCGTGCGCGCCTCGGCCGTGCGGCTGACCGGCGGCTGTTCGGCCAGCTTCGTGTCGGCCGAGGGCCTGATCCTCACCAACCATCACTGCGTGGTGGAATGCGCGCAGAACCTGTCGAGCGAAAAGGAAGACCTCGTGGCCAACGGCTTTGTTGCCGCGCGGCGCGAGGACGAGCGCAAGTGCCCGGGCCAGCAGGCCGAAGTGGTCACCGCCATCACCGACGTGACCGCGGCGGTGAAGGGCGCGATCGGCAGTTTGGCTGGCGAGGCACTGGTCAAGGCGCGCGACGCCAAGATCGCCGAGATCGAAAAAGCCGGCTGCAAGGATCTGGCCACCACGCGCTGCCAGGTCGTCACCCTATTCGGTGGCGGGCAGTACAAGCTCTATACCTATCGCAAGTATTCCGATGTGCGGCTGGTCTGGGCGCCGGAATTCCAGGCGGCGTTCTTTGGTGGCGATCCCGACAACTTCAACTATCCGCGCTATGCCCTCGATGCGGCGTTCCTGCGCGCCTATGAAAACGGCAAGCCGGTGAAGGTGGCCGCGCACCTCAAGTGGAGCCCGCGCGCGCCGCAGCCGGGCGAGGCAACGTTCGTGGTCGGCAATCCCGGTTCCACCCAGCGCCTGTTCACGATGTCGCAGATCGCGTTCCAGCGCGAAGTCTCCCTGCCGATCACCAACACCGTTCTGTCGGAACTGCGCGGCCGCCTGATCACCGCGATGGAGCAAAGCCCGCAGCGCAAGCGTGAAGGTGGCGACAGCCTGTTCGGCTTTGAAAACGCGCTCAAGGTCTATATCGGCCGGCAAAAGGCGCTGAACGACCCGGCGTTCGTCAAGATGCTGGCCGACAACGAAGCCACGCTCAAGGCCAAGGTCGCCGGCAATGCCGCGATCGGCGATCCGTGGAGCCAGGTGAGCGGGGCGGTGGCCGCCTATCGCAACATCTATCCCGCCTATCGCTTTACCCAGCCGATGGGCGATCTCTATGGTTATGCCGAAACGCTGGTGAAGGCCGCGATCGAAAAGGCCAAGCCCAATGGCGAGCGCTTGCCCGGCTATACCGACAGCGCGCTGCCGCTGCTGGAAAAGCAAGTGCTCGATGCCAAGCCGATCTATCCCTGGCTGGAACAGCTGGAAATGGAATGGAGCCTGTCCAAGGCCCGCGAATACCTGGGCGCCGATGATCCCGACACGCGCCTGCTGCTGGGCAAGGAAAGCCCCGAAGACCTTTCGGCGCGGCTGGTGACCGGCACCAAGCTGGGCGATCCGGCGGTGCGCAAGGCGCTGTGGGAAGGGGGCGCTGCCGCGATTGCGGCCAGCACCGATCCGATGATCGTCTATGCCCGCAGCCTTGAGCCGCGCCAGCGCGAACTGCAAAAGGCGGTGGATTCGCAGTATCAGGGTCCGTTGGCTGCTGCCGGGGCCAAGCTCGCCGATGCGCGCTTTGCCGCCTATGGCGCCACGCTCTATCCCGATGCCACGTTCACCCTGCGCATCAGCTATGGCAAGGTGGCCGGGTGGAAGGAACGCGGCGCCGATGTGGCGCCGGTGACCACCATGGGCGGCGCGTTCGATCGCGCCACCGGGGCGCAGCCGTTCCTGCTGGCCAAGCAGTTTACCGACCACGCCGCCCAGATCGACAAGGCCACGCCGTTCGATTTCGTCACCACCAACGATATCATCGGCGGCAATTCCGGCTCACCCGTGGTGGACAAAAACGGCGCCGTGATCGGCGCCGCCTTTGACGGCAACATCCACTCGCTGGGTGGCAACTATGGCTACCAGGGCGATGTGAACCGCACCGTGGTGGTCAGCACCGCCGCCGTGCAGCAGGCGCTGGAAAAGATCTATCCGGCGCCGGCGCTGGTGCGCGAATTGGCATCGAACTGAAAGACCTTGGTCCCGTCGGCGTCGTTATCGGCGCCGGCGGCAGCCAGGCGGCGCGCGCGCAGACTGGCCTCTTCAGTGCCGATGTAATCGCGGGTAAGCGGCAGGGAATCGCGGTGACGCACCAGCTGGAACTGGAAATTGACCATGTCGGCATGCTCGAACGCGGTCGCCGCGCCTGACAGATAGAACAGCCACATGCGATAGAAGCGCGCGTCGAACAGCGCCTCGATCTTGTCCTTGTTGGCCACGCAGCGTTCGTACCAGGCGCGCAGCGTGGGCGCATAATGGCGACGCAGCACTTCCACATCGGTGACCATCAGGCGGTTGGGCTCGATCGCGGCAACGGTTTCGCTCATCGCCGGGATATAGCCGCCGGGGAAGATGTACTTGCGCGTGAAGTCATCGGTGACCGAGGGCGGGCCGACGCGGCCGATCGTGTGCATCAGCATCACGCCATCCTCGGCCAGGATATCGTGGCACTTCTGGAAATAGGCGCCGAAATTGGGCACGCCGACATGCTCGAACATGCCCACCGAGACGATGCGATCATAGTGGTCGGTCACGTCGCGATAGTCGGTCAGGCTGAAAGTGACATGCCCGTCCACGCCTTCGCGCGCGGCCCAGCCCTTGGCATAGGCGAGCTGTTCCTTGGACAGGGTGATGCCATGCACGCTCGCGCCGGTCAGCTTGTGCAACTGGATGGCAAGACCGCCCCAGCCGCAGCCGATATCGAGCACGCGGTGTCCCGGGCGCAGCGCCAGCTTGGCGGCGATATGCTCAACCTTGGCGTGTTGCGCTTCTTCCAGCGTGGTGACGCCATCGGCCCAATAGGCGCAGGAATACTGGCGCAGCGGGTCGAGAAACAGATCGTAGAGCCGATCATCAAGATCGTAGTGGTGCGCCACGTTGCGGCGCGAGGCGGCGCGGGCGTTGACCCGGTCGACCCGGCCGACGATGTTGAGCCACAGCTTGCGCAGCGGGCCGGGGTTGTCGATATCGCCGGCACGCTCCCATGGGTTGTTGGCCCGCACGAAGCTGATGAAATCCATGATATCGCCGCCTTCGATGCGAACGCGATCATCCATGAATGCTTCGCCCAGGCCCAGGCTGGGGTTGCGCGCCAGGAAACCCGGCACCTTCTTGTCCATCAAGCGCAGCGTAAGATCGGGCCAGCCTTGTTCCTTGGTGCCGAAAACGCGGCTGCGGCCATCAGCTTCAATTACCGTCAAAGTACCGTGGCGGATCAGGCGCTTGAGCACCGGACCCAGGATAAGCATGGACATCGTTCAAAAAGCTCCGACGGTCCCGTCCCGTGTCCGGCCACTATGCACAAGCGCGGCCCGCCTGCAAGCGGACCGCGCCTTTTATTGATTATCCTGATTTTTCAGGAAATGCAGATCAGCGGCAGCGCGCGCCGCCACGATCGATTTCGCGGCCGAGCAGGCCACCACCCACGGCGCCGAGCAGGGTGCCCATGGTGCGGTCACCACGCGTGTCGATCGCGCGGCCCACCAGGGCGCCGCCGGCCGCACCGATGATCAGGCCAGTCGTGCCATTGCTGCGCTTGCAATAGTAACGGCCATCGCGGCCGCGCCAGATGCGCTCGTTGGCACCGATCGGGCGCGGTTCGCGATAGCGGCCGCGATCGTCGTAACGGCCCCAGCCATGGCCACGGCCGTGACCCGGATCGGCCATGGCGGGCGCTGCGGGGAGAACGATGGCCGCCATCACGGCGGCAAGGATGGTCTTCTTCATAGCTACTGTTCCCTGCTTATTGGGTCCCGAGAATATCGTGACGGTGAACACGGTTTTGAGCGATCCGATCCACAACCCCCGATGAACGTCTCGTTGTGTTGCGCGTTCCGCGATGAACCGCGCCTGGTGTGCGACCGGCCGACGCTTGCCCCTGACGCGCCCGCCCGATAGGCATGGCGCCATGCTGCTTGATCTCGTCGATGTATTCGCCTCTGGCCCGCTTTCGGGAAACCCGCTGGCCGTGGTGCGCGGCGGTGACGGGCTCGATACGCCGGCCATGCTCGCGCTGACCCGCTGGCTGGGTTTTTCCGAAACCACGTTTCTCCTGCCGCCCAGCGTTCCCGGCGCCGATTATCGCGTGCGCATTTTCTATCCGGCAGGCGAACTGCCCTTTGCCGGGCACCCCACGCTGGGCACAGCCAAGGCCTGGCTGATGGCCGGTGGCGTGCCGCGCACGCCTGGCCGCCTGGTGCAGGAATGCGGCGTGGGCCTGGTCGAGGTGCGGATGGAAGACGAAACCTTGGCGTTTCGCGCGCCGCCGCTGCTGCGCGGCGGGCCACTCGATGCGGCCGAGCGGGCCGAGGCTATCCGTGTGGCCGGCGTTTCAGCCGATGCCGTGGTCGATGCCATTCATGCCTGCAACGGCCCCGGCTGGCGCCTGCTGCGCCTGCGCAGCGCGGCCGATGTCCTTTCCGCGAGGCCAGTGGCCGAGGCGCCGGTGCCCACCGACGTGGGCCTGATCGGTCCTTGCGAAGAGGGCGATCCTGCCGACTTCGAACTGCGCGCATTTTTTGCCGATCCACAGGGCAAGATCGTGGAAGATCCCGTGACCGGCAGCCTCAATGCCGCCGCCGCGCAGTACCTCTTTGCCGCAGGGCTGGCGCAGGACCAGTATGTTGCCGCGCAAGGCCGCTGCACCGGCGCCAATGGCCGCGTGGTCTTGACCCGCGATGCTGATGGCGCGGTGTGGGTGGCCGGGGCTGTGGAGATGGTCAGCCAGGGCGGGGTGCTGCGCTAGGCCCGGCACCACCCCCCCCCCGACCCCCTCCTCTAAAGAGGATGGGGAGTAGTGTAAAAGAAAGCCCCCTCTTCTTCAGGAGGGGGTTGGGGGTGGTGTGAAACCTTGCGCTGCGCCTCAGCCCAAAGCCGCCTGCTTCTCGGCAGCCAGGCGGTCCAACTCGGCGCGGCTGCGGCGTTCGGCGGCGGTCTTGAGCTGGCCACAGGCCGCATCGATATCGCGTCCGCGCGGGGTGCGCACCGGGGCGGAGATGCCGGCCTCGAACACGATCTCGGCAAAGCGCTTGACCCGTTCCGGGGTGGAGCATTCATAGGGCGCACCCGGCCAGGGGTTGAACGGGATCAGGTTCACCTTGGCCGGCAGCTTGTACTGCTTGAGCAGGCGCACGAGTTCGCGTGCATCGTCATCGCTGTCGTTGCGGTCCTTGAGCATCACATATTCAAACGTGATGCGCCGCGCGTTGCTGGCGCCGGGGTAATCGGCGCAGGCCTGGAGCAGTTCTTCCAGGCCGAACTTGCGGTTGATCGGCACGATCTCGTCGCGCACGTCCTTGGTCACGGCGTGGAGCGAAACCGCCAGGTTCACGCCGATTTCCTCGCCCGCGCGGGCCATCATCGGCACCACGCCAGCGGTGGAGAGCGTGATGCGGCGCTTGGACAGCGCCAGGCCATCGCCATCCATCACGAGCTTGAGCGCATCGCGCACGTTGTCGAAGTTGTAGAGCGGCTCGCCCATGCCCATCATCACGATGTTGGTCAGCAGTCGCCCGTCGGCGGTGTAGCTGCCTTCGTCGGCGTCTTCTTCCACCTCGTCGGTGAGGTCCAGCCCCGCCATCGATCCCTTGGGCCATTCGCCCAGCGCATCGCGGGCCAGCATGACTTGGCCAACGATCTCGCCCGGCGTCAGGTTGCGCACCAGCTTCATCGTGCCGGTGTGGCAGAACCGGCAATTGAGCGTGCAGCCCACCTGGCTCGATACGCACAAAGTGCCGCGATCGGCGTCGGGAATGAACACCATTTCAAAGTCATGGCCATCGGCCGTGCGCAGCAGCCACTTGCGCGTGCCATCGGTGGAAACCTGGGCTTCCACCACCTGGGGACGGCCGATGACAAAGCGTTCGGCCAGCCACGGGCGCATGGTCTTGGCAATGTCGGTCATCGCCTCGAACGTGGTCACGCCGCGATGATACAGCCAGTGGAACACCTGCTTGGCGCGCAGCTTGGCCGCCTTGGCATCAAGGCCGGCTTCCTGGAACAGCGCGGCAATCTGCGGGCGGGGCAGGCCGATCAGATCGGTGCGGCCATCTTCGCGCGGGGTAACCGGGCGGGGCACGGGCACAGGATCGACATGGCCGGGAATCGGCATGGACACGGGAAGCGAGGTGGGGGCGTTCATGCGCCGCCATATACGCATTTATGGGAAAATCGCCAGTGGGCGCGAGTGACCCTGCGGTTTAGCGGCGCAACCACCCGGTGATCGCCAGGCGCGGTGCCCCGGCAAAGGGCGCCACCAGCGAGACCGAATGCGCTTGCGGCACGCGGAACAGGTGCAGCGCATTGTGCCGTGGCGCCAGGGCGCGGTGCACGTCACCCGCGCCATCGTGGAACATCAGCAGCCCGCCCCATTCCACCCGCCAGCGCGGCGTCAGGTTGAGGACATAGGCGGCAACGCGGTTCTTTCCCGCGACATTGTCATCATGGCCGGTGAGGAAATGGCCGGGCAGATAGCGCGTGGCCTGGCCATCGACCATGGAGATCGCCGGTTCCCCGGTCAGCGCGCGAAACAGATCGAGCCAGGGCGGCGTGTTGAATGCCGACACCAGCCGGTCCACCGGCCAATTGCGCGCGGTGCGCGCAGCGGCATCGTCGGACACGCGCAGGGAATCGAACAGGAACTGGAACCCGTCGCGCGCCTGGCCGTGCACCGCGTCGAGCAGCGCGACCTGCGCCTGCGGATCGAGCGCGGCGCGCTGGGCGGGATCGAGATCCCACACTTTGTCCCCTTGGTTGAGCACGCGCGAGAACGGCGCCTCGCCATCCAGCCAGCGATGCAGGGCGTCGGCCCCCGCCGCCGGCAGGGCCGGCTCCACGCGGACATGGCCATTAGCGGCAAATTCGGCGGCAGCGGCTTGGGCTGCGGCAGCGCTGACAGCGGGGGAAAGGGGGGTGGCCATGCCGCGTTCTAGCCCGCGAATGGCTGTGGCGCAAATGTCACAGATTTCTTGTTGTGCTACGTTCATGAAACCGGATCGCCTCTCCCTCCGTTCGTTGCAGGTCTGTCGGGTCGCAGCAAGGTTGCCAATCTGGAACCTCTCACAAGAGGCCAGGCAGCCAGCCGACAGAAAAAGAACAGTTCGAATGGAGTTGAACCATTATGAAGACCATTCTCGCCAGCGTTGTCGCCGTTTCGGCGCTCGCCGTTTCCGTTCCGGCCTTCGCGCAGGACGCCGGCACCCCCGACGCTCCGAACCGTACGTTCTCCGGCCCGCGTGTCGGCGCCGTTCTGGGCTATGACCTGAGCCGCTCGGGCAGCTCGGTGGACAACGACAACACGCGTAACCAGAAGCAGTCGATCAATGGCCTGCTCTATGGTGGTGAAATCGGCTTTGACGTGCCGGTGGGAACCAATCTGGTTGTTGGTGTCGAAGGTGAAGCGACCGGCAGCACGGCCAAGTGGTCCAACACGTTCGAGCCCAACACGTTCAACCTGGGCCGCGTGAGCGCCGGGCGTGACCTCTATGTCGGTGCGCGCGTCGGTTATGCCGTTTCGCCCAAGGCGCTGCTGTTCGTGAAGGGCGGCTACACCAACATGCACTACAAGCTGCAGGGCACCGACGGCCAGACCTCGGAAGACTACCGCATCACCACCGATGGCTATCGCGTCGGCGGCGGTCTGGAATATGCGTTCAGCCCCAAGACCTTCGGCAAGATCGAATATCGCTATTCGAACTACAGCCGCGCCAATTTCAACTTCAACGGCAACACCAGCGACCGTTTCGACGTGGACACCGATCGCCACCAGATCGTCGCCACCTACGGCCTGCGCTTCTGATCGTAGCCGAACCGTTGTTGCAAGGGCGGGCCGGGGGAAACCCCGGCCCGTTTCTTTATTGCCCCGCGCAACCCACGGTGGCGGCGTCCATCGCCGAAGCCGCGCCGCCCAGGCGATAGCTGTCGCGGAACGTGCGGCCATCGCGGGCCTTGCCGCTGACCGTCAATGTTCCCGCCGATCGCAGCCGCGCCACCACGGCGGCATCCATGCGGCGGTCCTGCGCCCAGGCCACCGCATCGCTGGCCATCAACACAAAGGTTTCGCCGTCCACCGACACGGTAACCTTGCTGTTCGGCGCAATGCGGCGCGACAGCCGCCAATGCACCTCGCCACGCACATTGCGGCGCGGCCAGGTGCCGATCGTCATATAGGGCACCACGTCGCGCGGGCGGCTGCTGGGTTGCGGCATGGCGATGGCATAGCAGCGCGGTACGGCGGAATCGCGAAATGCCCCCCAATCCTCCCACACGCCCAGCGAGTCCCGCGCATCGGCAGGCCCGGCTCCCGCAAGAGCCAGGCCGGCAGCAAAGAGCGCGGCGCTCAGCCTTCGGCCAGGTCGAGCCATGCGATCACATCGTTGTCGGTGGCGATGAACAGGTCGGCCTGGATATCCTCGCTCTGCTGCGCGGCCAGGGCCATGGCCTGGTCGAGCGGGCCATAGAACAGCGTTTGCGCCGCGCCGCCTTCCGGGCCATCGGACAGGTGATAGAGCCGCACGGTGGCGCTTTCATAGGTGGTGCGCATCAGTCTTGCCCTTGTTCCTTGCCGTCATGATCCAGGCGGTGCCCATCGAGCTGGCGGCGGGCCTGTTCCTCGCGCGCCAGATCAGCGGCCTTTTCCGCCTTGGTGCGCCCAAACCGCGCCCGGTTGGCGGCAGCCTGCGCTTGTGCGGCCTGGCGGTCGCGGGCCTTGCGCGCCTGGCGCAGATTGATCACCTGCGCCATCAGGCGTGCTCCGTGCCGCGGGACGAGCCGAAGAACACCTCTTCGCGGCCGTTCTCGATCAGCGCGATCGAACCCTGCACCAAAGAGGGCGCAATCGGCGCGCCATGATCGGGATGGGGTGGCAACCCGGCCAGCAGGCCACGCAGCACCCGGCTGGAAATGCCGTGCATCACCACGATGTGGGTTTCCTCGGAGATGCCCACGGCATCGATCCAGCGTTGCAGCCGCGCGGCGATCGCCGGGTAATCCTCGCCATCGGGCGCCGGGCGTAGCAGGTGATCGGCCAGCGTGATCGGCCCGTGTTCGGCCTCCACATCGTCATAGCCGCGCCCGATCCACGATCCCATGTCGATCTCGAACAGGTCGGGCGTGCGGTTGGCGGCGAACCAGTCGATCCCCAGTTCCTCGGCAATCAGCGAGGCGGTCTGCAGGGCGCGGCCGGTATCGGAAATGTGCAGCCGCACTGCGGGCCGCTCCCCTAGCGCACCGCGCAGGGCCTGGCCCATCATTACCGCCTGCTCAAACCCCTGGCGCGTCAGCGGGGTATGCATCGCATTGGATTGCAGGCGGCGCGCGGCGTTGAACACGGTTTCGCCATGGCGCAGCACGAAAAAGCGGCCGGGCAAGGCGTGTGGAAGGGGCGCGCTGTCGCTCATGCCGGCACCGGATAGCTGATACCCATGATTTCCCATTCCTTTTCCCCACCCGGTAGCCGCACCACGCGCAGATCGCCCACCCGTGCCCCGCGCAGCGCCCGCGCGATCGGCGCGCTCCAGCCGATCAGGCCCTTGGACGCGTCCTGCTCATCATCGCCCACCAGGGTCAGCGTGCGGCGGTTGTCGTCTTCGTCGGCCAGTTCCACGGTCGCGCCGAACAGCACGCGGCTCTGGTCGTCCTGCCGCGCCGGATCGACCACGCGCGCCGCCTTCATCCGCCGGGCGAGCCAGGCCAGTTCGCGGTCGATCTCGCGCATGCGCTTGCGGCCATAGAGATAGTCACCGTTTTCCGACCGATCGCCATTGCCGGCGGCCCAACTGACGATCTCGACGATCGCCGGCCGCTCCGTGCCGAGCAGGTGGTCATAGCGCGCGCGCAGGGCAGCCAGGCCGGCCGGCGTGATCGGGTTGCCATCGGGTTTCATCACTCCCGCCTTTAGCGGGTGGTGACCGCCACAAGCAACCTCAACCCGGCGTCGGCTTGCCCAGGATGTGGCTCATCGGATTGGGCCCGTGCCATTCGGCCTTGTCGGGATTCATCGCGTCATAGACCACGGCGTTTTCCAGCACGCGCTGCACATAGTTGCGGGTTTCCGACAGGGGAATGCGCTCGATCCAGTCCACCCATTCCACCGCGCCGGTGCGCGGATCGCCATTGGCGCGCAGCCACTTGTTCACGTTGCCCGGCCCGGCATTGTAGGCGGCCACGGCCAGCGGGGTGGAGCCGCCATAGATATCCATCAGCCGGCCGAAAAAGGCGCTGCCCAGCATCAGGTTGAACCCGGCGTCATCGGTCAGCGACTGCGCGGAATAAGCGAGGCCCAGCTTGCCCGCCTGCTCGTTGGCGGTCGACGGCATCAACTGCATCAGCCCGCGCGCGCCCGCGTGGCTCATCGCGTTCTGGGCAAACTGGCTTTCCTGCCGGGTGATGGCGTGGATCATCGTCCAGGATTGCTCGGTCCCCGGCGGCACCGGGATCAGCGGAAAGGCGATGTGCTGGAAATCGAGATAACCGCGCGCGCCTGCCGCCTGGCCAACGATCACGCCCAGATCGCGTCGGCCCAGCTCGCGCGCCAGTTCGGCTACCAGCATGTGCTGGCCTTCGGTCTGCTGCTGGGCGGCGATTTCCTTGAAAAAGCGCACGGTGGTGCGCCATTGCCCGCTGCGCGCCACTTCGCGCACGGCGAGCGTGAGCGGGCTGGCGTTGAAGCGGGCGTGCTCCTCTGCCGTGGGCATGGCGCGCGAATCATAGGCAAAGTTGGGCACCGGCTGGCCCAGCCGTTCCAGTGCAAGCAGGCCATAGAACTGATCGGCATAGCGCGCGGCCATGGCGAAATAGCGCTGCGCATCGCCGGTCAGCCCGGCCTGCGTGGCGGCGCGGCCGGCCCAGTAATAGCCCTTGGCCTTGGTGCCGGGGGTTTGCGCCGCGTTGCCATAGCGCCAGAACAGCGGAGCCGCGCCGGCGCCATCGCCCAGGCGCCACAGCGATTGCGTGCCGCCCAGCCACACCAGCGAGGTGTAGTCATCGCGCAGATCGTACGGCATCTGGCTGATATCTTCGCCAGGGGCAAAGGCATCGTCCACGCCGCGGGCAATGGCCACGGCGCTGCGTGCATCGCCCATCGATGCCGCGCCTTGCGCATTGGCGAGCAGTTCATCGATCCACTTGCCACGCAGCAGCGGGCGGGCGCGCAGCAGCGGGCGGTTGGCGAGCAGCGCCTGCGCGGCAATGCCCTGGCCCTGTTTGCGCAATTCGCGCGCGCGGGCATAGAGAAAGCCCGGATCGCTGTTGAGCTGGTCGGCCGGGGTGCCGGCGGCCGCGGCAAAGGGATCGAGCCCTTGCAGCGCCATCAGCCGCGCGCCATCGATGCCGCGCCGCTGCGGAGAGACGGCGGCAAAGGCGCGGTTGGCCTGATCGGTGGCGCCGGCCCACAGCAGCGCGTCCATCCGCGCATCGGCATCGTCGGGCGTGAACGTGGCGCCCCAGGTCGCCTGGATCGCGGCCTCGTCGGCATCGTTCATCGGCCCGCCGCGCCAGGCGGCCTTGGCCATGGCATCGGCATCGGGCCGGCCTAGCGCCTTGAGCGCCAAGGCATAGCGCGCGCGGCCGGGATTGGTCAGCGGCGGCTGCCGATCGAAATAGGCCACCGTGGCGCGCACGTCGCCACCGCCGCCCGCGCCAACCTCGCGATCGAGCGCGCCTTCGGCATAGCGGCGCAGGCGCTCTTCCTCGGGGAAACCCGGGTAGGTCAGCAGGAAGCCGGCATAATCGGAAAAGGCAAAGCGGTTGGAAGAAGTGAGCAGTTCCCAGCGCGATATGGCCAGGGCCATCGGCCCCTGCTGCCCGGCGACCAGTTGCGCGCGGGCGCGGTCCCAGGCGCTGCCATCCGTGTCGGGCCCGGCATCGCTGGCGTGCGTGGGCATTGACAGCGCCACCAGCGCGGCCAGCCCACACAAGCCATTGCGCAGGGCGTGGGAGACGGGGATTCGGGGCATGTCCATGGTGGACATCGTCGTTGTGGCCTCCTTATCCGGCGCTGAATGTCTTTTTGCCGTGGCAAAGCAAAGTTTGCTGGGCCGATGTTTGACGGACCCATATTTGCCGGGGTAAGCGCCCCACGGCAAGCGTCGAGACCTGCCCAGAACCGCATTGTGCGACAAGACGAGGGATAATGTCCATGTTTTCCGGCTCCATTCCGGCATTGGTGACACCGTTTCGCGATGGAGCCGTTGACGAGAAAGCATTTCGCCGTCTGGTCGACTGGCAGATCGAAAACGGTTCGTCCGCGCTGGTGCCCTGTGGCACCACCGGTGAAGCATCGACCCTGTCGAACGCCGAGCACCACCGCGTGATCGAGCTGTGCGTGGAACAGGCCGCCGGCCGCGTGCCGGTGATCGCCGGGTGCGGCAGCAACGACACGATGAACGCGCTGCTGCACATGACCTTTTCCAAGAAGTGCGGCGCCCAGGCGGCGCTGTGCGTGGCGCCCTATTACAACCGCCCGAGCCAGGCCGGCCTGATCGCGCATTTCAGCTATCTGGCGGAAAACAACGACCTGCCGATCATTCTTTACAACGTTCCGGGCCGCACGGTGACCGACATCCTGCCCGAAACGGTGTGCGAGTTGGCCAAGCGCTATCCCGACAAGATCGTCGGCATCAAGGACGCCAGTGGCGATCTTTCGCGCGTGACCGACCACCGCATGGGTATCGGCAAGCATTTCTGCCAGCTTTCGGGCGATGATGAACTGGCCCTGCCGGCCAATGCCGCCGGGGCGGTGGGCTGCATTTCGGTGACGGCGAATGTCGCGCCCAAGCTCTGCGCCGAATTCCAGGCGGCCTGCGCGGCCAACGACCTCGCCCTGGCGCGCGAGTTGAACGACAAGCTCTATCCGCTGCACTACGCCATGTTCGAAGATGCCTCGCCGGGGCCGGTCAAGTATGCGCTGTCGCGCGTGCACGAATGGATGGGCGAGGAACTGCGCCTGCCGATGGTTCCGTGCAGCGACGCCGCGCGCCAGGCGGTGGATGCCGCGCTGGAGCATGCTGGCCTGGTGTAAGCGGCTGGATTGAAGTAATTTCTCCCCTCCTCGTCAGAGGAGGGGCCGGGGGTGGTGCTGGCCCTTACGCCATTTTTCCACCACCCCCCGACCCCCTCCTCTGAAGAGGAGGGGGAGTTTCTTTTCAGATCAAGCCTTTGGCCTTGAGCGAGGTGTGGCCTTCGCGGCCGATGATCACGTGATCGTGCACGGTCACGCCCAAAAGCCGCGCGGCCTCCATGATCTTGTGGGTGATCTGAATGTCGGCGCGGCTCGGCTGGGTGCTGCCCGAGGGATGGTTGTGCACCAGGATCAGCGCGGCCGCGCCGATTGCCAGGGCCTTGGCAATGATCTCGCGCGTGTAGATCGCGCTTTCGTCCAGCGTGCCATCACTCACGATCTGGTCGAGCAGCAGGCGGTTCTGGGTGTTGAGATAGAGCACGCGCACGCGTTCGTGGTTCAGGTGCGCCATGTCGATGGTGAGATAGTCGATCAGTGCCTGCCAGCTGGAAAGCACGGGCATTTCCTGCACTTGCGCGCGGGCCAGGCGCCGCGCGGCAACGCCGGCGATGCGCAGCGCGGCAGCGGCGGCCTCCTTGATGCCGGGCACCGCCTGCAACGCGCGCGGATCGGCGTTGAACACGCCGGGCAACGAGCCGAAGCGCTGCAGCAGCATGCGCGCCAGCGGCTTTACGTCCATGCGCGGGATCACGGTCATCAGCAGGGCCTCGATCACCTCGTGATCGGCCAGGGCATCGTCGCTGCCGCTCAGCAGGCGGCGGCGCAGGCGGGCGCGGTGGCCGGATGGATCGTGCGCCGCCTCGCGCACCCGATCCGGCACGAGATCGGCCGTGGGCGCCGATCGTTCAGGAAAGAGTCGGGGTTCGTCCGGCATGACCTCGTGCGGGCAAGAAGGTGTGGGCGCAAAAAGCACGGCACCGGACCGACCGGCACGCGTTGGCGGGAAGAATGTTACGGCGATTTGCATTGCCCAAGCGCGGGCCATGCGCAAGAAGGGGGCGAATGGCGGATACGACCGATTTGGCGGAACCCGATGGTCCGGTGCCCAAAGGGCGGCGGCGGCATTGGCGTGTGGCACTGTGGGCCACCGGCGCGGCGGTGCTGGTGGCGGGTGGCGGCCTGTGGCTGGCGCGCAACCGCATCGCCGATGGCGTAATCGCGCGCGAACTGGCGGCGCTGGGCCTGCCGGCGCGCTATACCATCGTGTCGATCGGGCCTGGCCGTGAAGTGCTCGCCAATGTGGTGGTGGGTGATCCGGCGCGCCCCGATCTGGTGATCGAGCGGGCCGAATTGAGCCTGGCGTGGAGCCTGACCGGTCCGCGCATTGGCCAGGTCACGCTGGTGCGGCCGCGGCTCTATGGCACGGTCCATGGTGGGCGCGCGAGCTTTGGCGCGCTCGACAAGGTGATCTATGCGCCGTCTTCCTCCAAGCAACCGTTTCGCCTGCCCGATTGGCGGCTGACGATCATCGATGGGCGCGGCTTGGTCGATGCCGATCAGGGGCGGGTGGCGTTCAAGGCCGACGGGGCGGGGGCCTTGCGCGACGGGTTTGCCGGCACGCTGGCGGCGGTGGCGCCGCGCCTGGCGCTGGGCGCCTGCAGCACCGGGCGGGCAACCGCGTTTGGCCGCGTGACGATCCGCAACGAACAGCCGCGCTTTGTCGGCCCGGTGCGTGTGGCCAACCTGGCCTGTGGCAGCGCCGGCCTGGCGGTGCGCGGTGCTGACCTCAATCTCGATGCGCTGGCCGATCGCGATCTTGCCGGGCTGAGCGTCAAGGGGCAGTTGCGCTCCAGCGCCTTTCGCGCCGGCGCCGTCTCTGGCGAAACATTGGGCCTCGATACGGCATTGGCCTGGCGCGGCGGCGCGCTGCGCGGGCGCGTGGCGGCGACGGCCGGCGGCGTGCGCACCGCGCAGGGCGGGGTGGGCCTGCTGGAACTGGATGGCCTGGTCAAGGCGCGGCCGGCGGCGGCTGCAGGCGGCGTGCCCGATGCCGAATTTCGCGGCACGATCGATGCGCGCGGGTTGCGCCGTGGGCCGATGCTCGACCAGGCGCTCGCCTCGGCCCAGGCCGCGGTGTCTGGCACGCTGGCCGCCCCGATGGTGGCACAGGTGCGCCGCCGCCTGCACGAGGAAGAGCGCGGCAGCCGCTTTGCCGCCGATCTTACGCTGCGCCACGGCCATGATGGCGCCTGGGACGTGGTCGTGGCTCAAGGCGCGTTGCGCGGCGGCAGCGGGCAGGCGCTGCTCGGCCTCAACAAGGTGCGCGTGTTTGGCAGCAGCGCGGCGACGCCCCGCTTTGCCGGCAATTTCGTGACCGGAGGCAATGGCCTGCCGCGCCTGTCGGGCACGATGGAGCGGCTGGGCAACACCGGCGCGCAGTTTCACCTGACCATGGCGGACTATGCCGTGGGTGGCGGGCACCTGGCCGTGCCGGAACTGGTCGTGGTGCAGATGCCCGACGGCGCGCTGGGCTTTTCGGGGCAGACTCGCCTGACTGGCGCCATTCCCGGCGGGCGGGTGGAGAACCTGCGCCTGCCGATCAACGGCGCCTATGGCCGCCATGGCGCGCTGGCGCTGTGGCGGCGCTGCATTCAGCCCGCGTTCGATTCGCTGGAGCTGGGCCAGATGGCGATCGACGGGCAGACGCTCACGGTGTGCCCGGTGGGCGGGCAGGCGATCGTTTCTGCCGGAAGCACGCCGCTGCGCGTGGCGCTGGGCACATCGGCCTTGCGCATGACCGGGCGCATGGGCGAAACCCCGCTGCGCCTGGAAACCGGGGCCGTGGGCCTGGCCTGGCCCGGCACGCTCACCGCGCGCGGCGTCAACGTGGCGCTGGGACCAGAGGCCACCGCCACCCGCCTGACCCTGGCCGACCTTACCGCGCGGCTGGGCAAGGATTTCACCGGCAGCTTTGCCGGCGTTGAGGCGCGCATGGCCGCCGTGCCGCTTGATATCACGGGCGCCAACGGAACCTGGCGCTTTGCCGATGGCAAGTTGGCCCTGGCCAACACCGTGTTTGACCTGACCGATCGCGCCAGCCCGGCCCGCTTTGCCAAGCTGGCCGCGCGCGATGCCACGCTGACCCTGGCCGACGGGCGAATCGCCGCGCAAGCCGTGCTGCGCGATGCACGCAGCGGCCGCCCGGTCACCACCGTCAATGTCGACCATGACCTGGCCCGCGCCACCGGCCATGCCGATCTGGTGGTGGACAAGCTGGTGTTCGACAAGGATCTCCAGCCCGCGCAGTTGACGCCGCTGGCGCTGGGCCTGATCGCCAATGCCAATGGCGCGATCACCGGCAAGGGGCGGATCGACTGGCAGGGCGACAAGGTTACCTCGTCTGGCCGATTCGGCAGCCAGGGCCTGGATTTTGCCGCTGCGTTCGGCCCGGTGAAGGGCCTTTCCGGCACGCTGGACTTTACCGACCTGCTGGCGATGGAAACCGCCCCGCACCAGATTCTCAAGGTGGCCTCGATCAATCCCGGTGTGGAAGTGACCGACGGCAAGGTCGATCTGCAGCTCAAGGCGGGCCAGGTGGTGCAGCTCAACGGCGCGCAGTGGCCGTTCATGGGCGGGCGCCTGTCGCTCGAGCCGACCACGCTGCGCTTTGCCCTGGCCGAGGAACGCCGCTTTGCTCTGGTGATCGAAGGGCTGGATGCGGCGCAGTTTGTCTCGCACATGGAAATGGCCAACATTTCGGCCACCGGCACGTTCGATGGGCGCCTGCCGGTGGTGTTCGATGCCACGGGCGGGCACATCGTCGGCGGCGCGCTGGCCTCGCGCGGGGGCGGCAATGTCTCGTATGTCGGCGCGCTGACCTACAAAGACCTCTCGTTCATGGCCAACTATGCATTCCAGGCGCTGCGGTCGTTGAACTACAAGCACATGACCATAGCGCTGCGCGGCGATATCGCCGGCGATTTCGTTACGCAGGTGCAGTTCGGCGGGGTGAGCCAGGGGGCAGGGGCCAGCCGCAACTTCTTCACGCGCCAGATCGAAGGTCTGCCGATCCAGTTCAATCTCAACGTCCGGGCGCCGTTCTACAGCCTGCTGGGCACCTACAAGTCGATGTATGACCCCTCGGTTGTGGCCGATCCCCGCACCGTGGGCCTGCTCGATGCCAAGGGGCGCGTCGTGCCACGCACGCCAGCATCGGCCGCCTCGCCGGCCGGCCAGCCCGCCATTCAGCCTTCAGCAAGTGGAAACATGCCATGAGCCGCAAATCGCACTGCCCTCTCTTGACCGTGCATCATGGCACTGCAACGATTGCCGGGTGCAACGGCCAAAAGGGGGGTGCTGACGTGAGGCGCAAGGTTCTGGCCGCAGGCGCGCTGGCAGGGTTTGCCGCAACGCTGTGCGGATGCATATCGGTCAAGGCGCCAGACAAGCCGATCGTCATCGAGCTGAATATCAATATCAAGCAGGAAGTCGTCTATCGCCTGGCCGGGGATGCCAGCCAGACGATCGACAAGAACAAGGACATCTTCTGAGATGGCACGCACCACTGCTTTTTCCGCCCTCATTGCCGCCGCCGTGGCTTTGCCGCTGGCGATCGCCCCCGTGGCCGCGCTGGCGCAGCGCGATCCGGCCTATGCCGCCGCGCGTTCCGCCGGCCAGGTGGGCGAGAAGATGGATGGCTATCTCGGCTATGTCACCCCGCCGAGCCCCGCGCTCAAGGCGGTGGTCGAGGATATCAATCTCAAGCGCCGCGCGGTCTATTCCGAAAAGGCCCAGGCCCAGAAGGCGACGGTGGAGGAATATGCCTTTACCTCGGGCTGTCTGCTGATTGCCCAGACCCAGCCTGGCGAGAAGTATCAGGCGCCCAATGGTACCTGGCAGACCCGCACCAGCGCGCCGCCGCAGCGGGATTCGCGCTGTCTGTGAAAACATCGTCTTTCCAGTGCCTTGCGATTGGTATGTCGCAAGATTGACGCAAACGTATGCGTGCAACTGTGGCAAGTTCGGCGCACGGCGGTTGACTCGGGAAAACCCCCCGCCTAAGGGGCAGGCGCCCTCGGCGGGATGCCGTTGCGCATGATATGCCCTGTTGGGTGAACGGACATACCCTGTCCGATCCTTTGGCGGAGCATGGCATGAGTGACGAACAGACCGACGCAGAGCCCATCGGTGAGGATGCACGCCTTTCCAACCTGAACGCGCGGCTTGATGCTGCACGCCAGAAGGAACAGGTGCGCAGGCCAACGCCAGACCAGGCAAAGTCCGACGCGAACTATCGCATGGGCAACCGGGTCTTGGCCGACCTGATCGGCGGGCTTGCGGGCGGCGCGTTCATTGGCTGGGTCATCGACCAGTTTGCCGGAACGCGACCATGGGGGCTTCTGGTGATGCTGTTTGTGGGGATGGGCGTGGCCTTCCGCAATATCATCAGGATCTCGAACGGGCGTTCCTGATCGGGTCTTTGCATCCGATGGGTTTCCGGCCATTACACTGGCCGGAGCAGGGGGCGCCTTGGTGTTTTTGCGCGTAACGGGGACAAGCACTGTGGCCGAAGGAAAGGTCGATCCGGTACACCAATTTACGATCGAGCCGCTGTTTGGCACCGATCATTGGGCGATTGCCGGTCATAACATTGCTTTCACCAACTCGGCGCTGTGGATGGTCATCACCACCCTGGTGCTGATCGTGTTCGTGGGTGGTGGCGCCAAGAAGGCCCAGGTTCCGGGCCGCTGGCAGATGGCTGTCGAAGGGCTGACCGGCTTTGTCGACACGCTGCTGCAGTCCAACATCGGTGACGCGGGCCGCAAGTACCTGCCTTACGTGTTCTCGCTGTTCACGTTCATCCTGTTTGCCAACCTGCTCGGCCTGCTGCCGCTGGCCCTGGTCGGCATCCATCCCTTTACCGCCACCAGCCACTTTACCGTGACCGGTGTGCTGGCGATCATGAGCTTTGCGATCGTGCTGATCGTGGGCTTTGCCAAGCACGGCTTCCACTTCTTCTCGCTGTTCGTGCCGCATGGCACGCCGGCGGTGATGGTGCCGGTGATCTTCCCGATCGAGCTGATCTCGTTCCTGGTGCGCCCGTTCTCGCTTGGCCTGCGACTGTTCGTCGCGATGATGGCCGGCCACGTGCTCCTCGAAGTGCTCTCGGGCTTCGTCATCTCGGGCACCAATGCGGGCGTGGGCACCTTCTTCCTGGCCGGCGTGCCCAGCTTCCTGCTGATGATCGGCATCTGCGCCCTGGAACTGCTGGTTGCCGGCATCCAGGCCTACGTTTTTGCCCTGCTTACCTGCGTCTATCTCAACGACGCGGAAAACCTTCACTGACCGTCACCACCACCTGATACCGCTTCACACCGGTTTACGACAAAGAGGGAGTTTTTATCATGGACGCACAGAGCGCAAAGCTTCTCGGCGCTGGTCTCGCTGCCATCGGCGCCGGTCTGGCCTCGCTGGGCGTGGGCAACGTCTTCGCCAAGTTCCTCGAAGGCGCGCTGCGCAATCCGGGCGCCGCTGATGGCCAGCAGGGCCGTCTGTTCATCGGCTTCGCCGCCGCCGAACTTCTGGGCCTGCTCTCGTTCGTCGTCGCGATGATCCTGATCTTCGTTGCCTGAGGCAGCGAAGCGGACCATTGATTGACATCCGGCCGGGGTGACCCCCGGCCGGCCAGAACGACAGACAGGAAGCGCGGACCAACGCGATGCCCCAGATAGCCCAACTCGCCGCTACCTATGCCAGCCAGATCTTCTGGCTGCTGGTGTGCTTTGGCCTGGTCTTCTTCGTCATCGGCCGGGGCATGCTCCCGGGCGTGGTGTCGACGATCGACCAGCGCAACAAGCAGATCGCCGACGATCTTGGCGCGGCAGAAGCCGCCCGGGCCGCCGCCGACGCCGAAGAACAGGCCTGGCGCATTGCCGAAGGCAAACAGCGCGCCCAGGCGCATGACCTGATCGCCGCCGCCAAGGCCGAGGCTGCCCGCAACACGCAGGCTGCTCTCGATGCCGCATCGGCGCGGATCGAGGAAACCACTGCCGCAGCAGAGGCGCGCATTGCCGCCGCCCGCGCCGCCGCGCAGGGGGAAGTGCAAGACGTGGCCGCCCAGGCCGCGCAGGATATCGTCAGCCGCCTGGCGGGCCTTTCGGTTTCGGCCGAAGACGCGCGCGGTGCGGTGCAGGGAGTGCTCGCTCATGGCTAACGCGACCGCCACGACCGCCACGGTCGAACAGCACGCCGGCGGCCATGAAGCAGCCGAACCCACCATCCACGGCATCGGTGCCGGCGCGATCGTTGCCGCTGCCATGTTCGTCTTCCTGCTGATCCTGGCGTGGAAGAAGGTGCCTGGCACGATCACCAAGGGCCTCGACAACCAGATCGCCGCGATCCGCCGCGAACTGGCCGATGCCAAGGCGCTGCGTGCCGAAGCCGAAGCGCTGCGCGCCGAATACGCCGCACGCATCGCCAACGCGGAAAAGGACGCGGCCGCCATGCTCGAGCATGCGCGCACCGAATCCGCCGCGATCGTGGCCAAGGCCGAAGCCGATACCCGCGAGGTCATTGCCCGCCGCGAGAAGATGGCTTCGGACAAGATCGCCGCTGCCGAACGGGCCGCGGTTGACGATCTGCGCGCCACGGCCGCTGCCGCTGCTGCTTCGGCGGCTGGCCAGATCATCGCCGCCCGCCACGGCGCCGATGCTGACCGCGCGCTGGTCGACAACGCGATTGCCGGACTGACCCACTAAGCAGTCCTGCGCCAGGCGCATCAAACAAGGCCCCGCCGGGAAACCGGACGGGGCCTTTTTGCGTCCGCCTTGAAAGCGCCTTGGCGCGGATGGGCACCACGGCAAAAGGCCCGGAACGCCACATGGGCATTCCGGGCCTATCTGCTGCCGCTGCTGGCTGTGCCTAGCGCGGCAGGCGTAGCGTGACAGCGGCGTCCTGTGCGTTGCGCCCTATCACCAGCGGCACGGCATCGCTGCCCGGCACGCTGCGCAGGATATAGGGGCTGGGCTCGATCGTGGCGGTCGCGCTTTCGCCCGGCGCCAGGTGCAGCTTGGCAAAGCCGACCAGGGCATAGGGGCTTTGCGCCAGATAGGCCTGGATCACCTCGCTGCCGGCGCGGGTGCCGGTGTTGGTCACCTCCACCACGATCCGGCCATCGGCGACGCGGGCCTCGCCCAGGGCAAAGCTGGTATAGCCCATGCCGGCACCAAGCGGAAACAGCGCGGCCTTGCCCTGCGCCTTGAAGCCGCGATAGCCAACCAGCAACCCGTCATCATAGCGCAGGTCACCCCCGTCATCAGGCGTCAGGCCATAGGCGGGATAATCGGCCTCTTGCGCCGCCAGGGTCATCGGCAGGCGGCCACCGGGTTCGCGCGTGCCGATCAGCACGTCGGCCAGGGCCTTGCCGAAGTTCTGCCCCGGATACCAGGCCACCAGCAACGCGGCGGCATCCGTGGCAAAGCTGGCGTCAAACGCGTGGCCGACGTTGACAACGATCGCCGTGCGCGGATTGGCCGCGCGCACGGCCTGGGCCAGGTGCAACTGCGCCGGATCGAGCCGGGTATCGCTGCGGTCCTTGCTTTCCACGCTGGCATCGGCGGTTTCGCCCAGCATCAGCACCACGGCATCGGCCTGGGCTGCCGCGGCAATGGCGCGGGCGAGCATGGCATCGGGCGTATCGGGCGCCCGCACGCCATACCATAGGCCTTGCACGCGGGCCGGGGCGTAACGCAGTTCCACTTCGACCAGCACGCGCTGCCCGGCGCGGAGCGTCACCACGCCTTCGTCGGCATCGCCGGCCTTGAGCACGCCCATGATGTCGGACGCCGCCGGCTGGACATCGCGGCGGATGATTTCGACGCCATCGACCTTGAGCACCACTGGGCCGGTTGCCCCGGCATAGAAGCGATGCGCGCCATCGCCAGACGCGACATACCAGCCGCTGGCACGCACGGCGCCGGTCTCGTTGAAGCGACCCTGATCGTGCACGCCATGGAACCACACCAGCGAATTGGTCGCCCGCGTCTCACGCGAAAGTGGCGGCGCCGTCAGATCGTGTCCGGCGAAGTATTCCACGGTCAGGCCGGTCGTGCAGCCATCACCGAGGTCCAGCGCCGGGGTCACCGGCATGGCGGGAAGGCGTGGCTGGGGGTCGACGCCCGGTTCGTGGACGATCGCCATGTGCTGACCCAGCGTGGCGGTGATCGCTTCGAGCGGCGTGAGCGCATCCGGGGTCACGGCGATGCGGGCAAAGGTGCCGCCCTGATAGCACGGCGCCGTGGCATTGGGGCCGATCACCGCCAGCGTGCGGATCGTCGGCGCGAGCGGCAGCAGGCCATCGTTGCGCAGCAGCACGAAGCCTGCCGCCGCGCCGGCGGTGAGCAGTTCCTCGCTATCGAGCGTGGCGGGTGTCTTGGCGCCGCCAAAACGCTGGTTGAAGCGGATCACCCGTTCGGCGGCGTCCTGCACACGGTCTGCACTGACCAGGCCTTGGGCCACGGCATCTTCCGCCTTGGCGCCCAGGAAGCGGGCGGGGCCGGGCATTTCCAGGTCCAGCCCGGCGTTGAGCGTGGCAGCGGTGGAATGCGTGGCGAAGAAATCGCTCATCAGCACGCCGCCATAGGCCCATTCATCGCGCACGATGGTCAGCGGGCCCGAAGCCTCGGCACACCAATCGCCGTTGACGTGGTTGTAGGCGGTCATGATGCCGCCGCAGCCGGCGGTGCAGGCCATTTCGAATGGCAGCAGATAGACCTGGCGCAGCGTGGCATCGTCCACCACGCAGTTCATCGTGTCGCGCTGGGTCTCGCTGTCGTTGCAGACAAAGTGCTTGGCCACGGCAGCGGTGCCGGTGGACTGGATGCCCCGCACCCAGGCCGCGCCGCACAGCCCGGTAAGCAGCGGATCTTCCGAATAGTATTCGAACGCCCGCCCGGCGAGCGGGCTGCGCGCCATGTTGACGTTGGGTGCAAGCAGCGCATCGACACCCATGGTGATGGCATCGTTGCCCACCAGCGCGCCCATCTGCGCCACGAGATCGAGATCCCAGCTGGCGCCCTGCGCCACCGGGGCGGGGGTGAGCACGGAAACGTCGCGTTCGTCCACCCGGCCGCTGGCCACGCCCATCGGGCCATCGGCCAGCATCAGGCTGCGGGCGTTGCGTTCGGGAACGGCGCCGGTGGTCCACATCGTGGCGCCGGCCGTGAGGCGGGCGGCGTCGGCAAGGGAAAGCGTCATGCGGCACCTTTGGCAAATTGCATGATCTGACGGGCCTGCATGGCAACAGCTGCGGCGATTTCGGGATCAGCCAGGCTGCCATCGGCGGCGAATGGTTTTTGCGCCACGGTGTTGACGGCAATGCCCAATGGGGTGGGCCAGCCGCGCATGGCATGGGTAATGCCGCGCAGCGCGGCCAGGGTCACGCCAGTGGCCTGCCAGCCGGCGGCGCTCACCACCAGCCCGACCGGGCGGCCATCGAAATAGGGGCGTGCGTCGCGCGCCAAGTCTTCGAGCAGGTCGATCGCGTTCTTGACCAGGCCCGATACCCCGCCGTGATAGCCGGGTGAACCGATCACCACCGCGTCGGCATCACGCACGGCATCGACCAGGGCGCGCTCGCCCGTGGTGCGTTCGGTGCTTTCCGGGTTGAAATGGGGCAGGGCCTTCAAGGCGCTGCCACCGAACATCTGCGTCTGGGCGCCCATGCTTGCGCACGCGTCCAGCACCGCCGCCACCAGGCGTTCGGTGCTGGAGCCATCGCGCAGGGTTCCGCCGATCCCCACGATCTTCATGGCGTTCACGCTCCCTTGAGGGCCGGGATGACCTTGCTGCCCATCAGGTCAAGCGTCTGCTTGCCCAGGCGCAGGCGCTCGGCGGTCAGCGGCCCGGTGGTGGTGCCGCACAGCACGTTGCCGATGCCCAGTTCGGCATAGGGGCGCAGATGCTCGATCACCGTTTCGGGCGAGCCATAGAGACACCATGTGCCGATCCAGTCGTCGGTCAGCGCGTTGGGGGTGCGGTCGGTCTTGGTATTGGCTTCATCGTTTTCGGCGCGGGCGTTGAATTCGGCCTCGCGCTCGATCGCGTCCTGGTAGGAACGCAGGATCACCATGAGTTCCTCGCGCGCCTGCTCGTCGGTCTCGGCCACGTGCACCGCCTGATAGGTGTGCGTCGTCCACGACAGCGCATCCTTGACCACGTCATCGCTGTGACCGGCTTCCAGCAGCAGGCCCTTGTAGATGTCGAAGTACTTTTTCACATGCGTGAACGGTTCGGTGCCGCCGATCTTGGGCGGGGTGAACGCGGGGATGAAGGCCGGCCAGCCATGGCGGGCGGCGCGTCGGGCACTGCTTTCCTTCATCGCCACCGGCATCAGCCGGGCATGCTGTTCGCCATAGGGCGAGGGCGTGATGCGTTGCAGCACGCGGCCCTGGTAGGGCCCGTTGTCGATCCGCACCGCAGGATCATCCATGCGCTTGGCCCACAGCTCCTCGGCCACGGCAAGATTGGCTTCGGCGAGCGGGCCGGCGTCCTTGTAGTTGACGTTGAAGCCGATCATTTCCTCGGGCGTGGTGCCCGAACCGACGCCGACCAGCAGCTTGCCCTTGGTGAGATGATCGAGCACGTTGACGCGCTCGGTAAAGCGCACGGGATGGTGCAGCGGCACCGAGACCACCGAAAAGCCAAAGTGCATCTGCGGCAGGCGCGCGGCGAGATAGCCGGCCAGGATGAAGCTGTCGCTCGCCACCGGCATATAGCCGTTGAAGTGGTGGTCGGGCATGAAGATCGCCTCGAACCCGTTGGCGGCGGCCTGTTCGGCGTGGTCGATCAGGTCGGTGATCAACCGGCCATCCTCGGCCGGGCTCATCGAACGGGCATTCAGGAACACGGAAAAACGCATGATCTCTCCCCAAGAAGTCGGCGCAGCCGGCGTGGACTTTCGGAACACGCCCGTGCCCCCCGATCGCGCTGCGGCTGATGCTATTTAGAATTAGAACTATTATTATTGTTTGTCTAGCCGCATTTCCGGGCGGCGCGGGGTGCGCCGGCGCCGCGTTTGCCTGCCTGGCGATTAAAACATCGGATGAGGGTTGGCGGCCTTTTCGGGGATGGGCTGGATCACGTCCCAGTGCTCGACGATCTTTCCATCTTTCAGGCGATAGAAATCGGCAACGGCCGCGCCGCGCGCTGCCGGGTCGGGCTTAACGAAGATGTGGATCGCCGCCAGATCGCCATCGACCACGATGTGGCGGATCGAAAAGCTGTGCCCGGGGTCGGAAAACATCGGTGTGAGCGCCGCGATGGCCGCCTCGCGCCCATCGCCAAGCCCGGGATTGTGCTGGATATAATCCGGCGCGACATAGGCTTCGAACGCGGTGCGTACTTGCCGCAGGGTATAGAAGCGGCGGGCAAAGTCAGTGATGATCGCCCGGTTGCGGGCGGTTTCGCGCGCAGCAGCGGTGGTCGTGGCGATGTGGTGCGGCGCTGTGGGCTTGGCGTTAACGGCATGCGATGCTGCCATCGCACCGGTGAACAGGGCCAGGGCCAGCGCAGATTTGATGGCAGCATGCATGGCGTCGTTATCCTTTCAGGCCGTTTGCACCGTCTTTTCGTCGGTGTTGAAGGCGGGGAAGGGCAGGTAGGACACGCGCAGCTTTTGACGCAGCGCGAGGGTGTGTTCGCCCGCCGGCAAGCCGCCGGGATGGTTGACGATGATCGTGGCCGGCGTGCCGAATGCCCAGCGCCGGTCATAGGCGGTTTCCATGGCATCCAGCGTGATCGGGCCCTGGCCCTCATCGAACTGCACCGCTTCACGCGGCAGTTCCACGCCATCGAGCGTGATCGCCAGTTCTTCGATCATCGACAGGGTCAGGCCGCGGTAATAGCCCAGCTTGGCCTCGAACGCGAAGCCGGTCGGCGCCTCCGCCGGGCCGATGTTGCGCACCGTGGCGGCATCGATCAGGTACTTGTCGAACATCACACGGTCTCCTTGGCGCCGAATGCGGCTTCTGCCTGGTCGATCAGGCGCTCGAACATCACATGCTGGCGGCGCACCTGCTCGCGGCTGTCCACCGGGTGCACGTCCTGGATCCAGCGATTGCCTTCGTATTCGCTCGACAGGGTTCCTTCCCAGCCGCACTTGACGAGTTCGGGGATGACCTCGTCATAGGCGATCGACGGGTCGGTGCAGTCCTCGTCCATTTCATAGAACTTGGCCTGGATGTGCCGGAAATAGGGGGCGTAATTGCCGATCCGCTTGGGGTTGGCATAGGGCGCGTGGCGCAGGGTCTCGGCCATGGCCACCTCGGCCTTGTTGCCGCCCATCTTCACGGCCACTTCGTAGATCGTGTATTCGGCCATGATCTTGGCCTCGTGGCTGTCCACGATGAACTGCGTCACCTCGGGCCGCGCGCCTTGGCGTTCAAAGCGCGCGCGGAAGGCCGGCGGATAATGCTTCATGAAGATGCCCATATCGGGCAGGATGCCCAGGTGACGGGTGCCCAGGCGGTCTGCTTCGTCGATCGTGCGCAGGATCCAGGCATGTTCGAGATGCCACGGCGCGTGCACTTCCACGCCCAGGTGCACGTCATACTGCTCGGCATAGGGCACGCAGGCCGCCAGGATATCGGGCCGCACGAACACCAGCACGCGCATGTTGCGAATGCCCAGCCGGTTGGCCAGCTTGATGTCGCGCACGATGCTTTCCACCTGCTCGGCATCGCTCATCGGGCGATCCTTGCGCAGCTTGGTATCGAGGAACATGTCATAGCAGGTGAAATGCGCGCCATGGCGGGCCAGCATGTCCTGCCAGCGCGCCACGTCGGCATCGCTCAGGTTGGGGAATTCGGGCATGTTCTGCTCGGGCAGGATTTCGATGCCCTTGGCGCCGATCGAACTGCCAAACGCGATGCAGTCCTCCACGCTCATGGTGCCCAGGAAGAGCTCTTCCTGAAACGAGTAGAGGCTGACGCCCCGTTGGATCTTGGACATGGCTTTCATGGCTCCGTCAGGAGGGGCGGCAGCGACGGGCTGCACGCTGGGAAAGGAAACGGGATGGAACTGGCGCGGCCGGCGCGAGGCCCGCGCGCTGGCGGCTGCGGGACACTGCCGGCGCCGTTGTGGCCGGCCCGGTGGCGTGGCGCGGAACGAAGGCGGTGGTGATCATGGCTCTCCCCAGCGGCGGGCAGGCGCCACGCCATAATTAGAACTTTAGTTCTTATTGATCTTCGTATCGCTTTCCCCGGCCGCTCTGTCAAGATGTGGTTTTTTATGGATCAAACTGTTGGAAAATAACGGTAAAATGCCGCGCGGTTGATCTGCGTCAAACCATCTTGACCGGAAATTCCATCCGCCATAATAAGAACCAGCATTTTGATTTTATAAATGGCGAGTCACGATCTCGCTATGCTCAAAAGGGGAGGACGTCGGATGAACCGCCTGATCGCGGCACTGTTGATCGGTGCCAGCATGCCCACGATTGCCACGGTTGCGCACGCGCAGGATGGCGCCGCGCCGCAAGATGCTGCCAGCAGCACGGGCGGCAATAATGATGGCCTTGCTGAAATCGTCGTCACGGCCAACCGCACCGAGAGCTCGGCGCAGAAGACTGCTGTGGCCTTGACCGTCTATACCGGTGCGGATCTGGCCCAGAAGGGCATCAGCAACGTGCAGTCGCTCGCCACGGTCGATCCCAGCGTCAATCTCAGCACCAGCTCGGGTTCGGCCTATGTCGCCGTGCGCGGCATCGCGTCGACCGACGTGACCGAAATCGGCGATCCTTCCGTGCCGATCGCGCGCGACGGGTTCTATACCAACCGCTCGTTCTCCATCGGCACCTCGATGTACGACATCGCCCGCATCGAAGTGCTCAAGGGCCCGCAGGGCACGCTCAACGGCCGTAACTCCACCGGTGGCCTGATCTCGCTGATCACCAACCGGCCCAGCGACACCGCGGGCGCCTATGGCTCGTTCGAGGTTGGCAACTATCGCGCGCTCAACGTGGAAGCCGGCGGCAACGTGCCGCTGACCGACACGCTGGCCGTGCGCTTCTCGGGCATCCATCGCCAGCACGACGGCTATCGCCACCTCACCGGCATCAACCTGGACGGGGATGATGAAAATACCTCGTCCGGCCGCGTACAGCTGCAGTGGAAGCCGACCGACAACGTCAAGCTCTGGGCGTCGTACCAGCATGACGACATCCGCAACGTGGGCGACGTGGCGATGGTTGCGGCGCTGGGCACACGCCCCGATTTCGGCGACGCGCGCAGCTTTCCCAACCAGGCGCTCACGTCTAACCGGGTAAAGGGCGATCGTATCCGCTGGGAAGGCACCGTGGCCAACTTTGCCGGTGACCTGACGCTGACCTATGCTGGCGGATGGGACAAGCAGACCTGGGCGCACAAGCTCGATGCCACGGGCCCGGCCTATCCGGCGATCCGCAATTTCATCCAGCACGAGGCACCCACCACCTGGAACCATGAAGTGCGCCTGTCCAACGGGTCGAACAACCCGCTGTTCTTCCAGGTTGGCCTGTTCCACTTCCAGGAAACCAACACGATCAATTCCGGGATCTATAACCTGGCGATGACCGGCCCTTATGCGCCCGGCGGCCCGCTGTCGTTCCTGGATTTTTCCAACACCTACGGCATCCACTTCGATTACAACGTCAAGACCAAGTCTGACGCGGTGTTCGGCCAGATCGCCTACAAGCTGGGCGATCAGTGGAAGCTCACCGTCGGCGGGCGCTATACCCGCGATGAAAAGGTGCGCACCGGCGGCGCCACGCTCAATTATCCGGCGCTGGCTTTCCCGGAATGGGGCTTTGTCTTCCCCTTCACCAAGGGTTTCACCGATGGTGCGGGCCGCATGACCAAGTCGCAGCCGACCTGGCACGTGGGCCTGGACTATACCCCCGCCAGCAATTCGCTCGTCTATGCCAAGTATGATCGCGGCTACAAGTCGGGCGGGTTCAACTCCAACGGTTCGGCAGCCTCGATCCCCTATGGCCCCGAAACCCTCGACGCGTTCGAAGTGGGCACCAAGAACCGCTTCATGGGCAACCGCCTGCAGCTCAACGCCTCGGCGTTCTACTTCAACTATCGCGGTTACCAGGCTTCGCAGACGGCAGACTCGCTCAATGGCGCGGCCGGCACGTTCAACGTCGGTACGGCCAAGATCTATGGCGCCGAAGCGCAGGCCGTGGCCCTGTTCGGCCAAGGCGGGCGGATCGACCTCAACGCCGCGTGGCTGCACACCCGGTTTGGCGACAACATCACCGTCAACGATGGTGGTGGCACGCCGCAGAGCATCGGTGGCCACCAGCTGCCCAACGCGCCCAAGCTGTCTGTCTCGGGCGGCATCGAATATGCCATCCCGGCTTTCGGTGGCACGCTGACCCCGCGCGCCGATGCCAAGTACAGCTCCTCGTTCTACTACTCGGTGTTCAACACCTACGACACGCAGTCGCGTCCTTATGTGACCGGCAACCTGTCGCTGCAGTATGCTCCCGAGGGGGCGCGCTGGACGCTCCAGGCGTTCGTGCGCAACGTGGGTGACAAGGTCGTGCTCGCCTACGCGGCGCAGAACTTCAACTCGCGCCTCAATACCTATCAGTTCCAGCCGCCGCGCACCTATGGCGTGCGCTTCGGCTTCAAGATCTGATCGCCACACAACGGAAAAAGGCCAGCCCGGCGCATGCCGGGCTGGCCTTCCAGGTGCCGGGCCGGGACAGCGGCCCGGCACCATTTGTTTAAGCAGGCGCGCTGGAGATCAGCGCAGGTCGAGCACCACGACCGACTTGGCGGGCAGCGTGACGCTGAGCACGCCGTTCTGGATCGTTGCCGCGCTGAACGGCATCGGGTGCACGGTATCGGGCGCAGCAAAGGTATTGTGCGCATCGATCGCAGCGCCGGTCAGCACCTGGCCGCTCGCGCTGGCGGCGGCGATGCCATCCAGCTTGATCGTCACCGTATTGGCCTGGGATGGATCGCGGTTGGACAGGGCCACGTGCACCACGCCAGCCTTGTCGCGCACGGCAGAGCCGCTCACCGCCGGCATCGTGAACTGGTCCTTGGCATACCATGGCGTGACGATGTCGATCGGCAGCACGGTGGCATCCTGCCACGGGCGGTACATCATGAAGACATGATAGGTGGGCGTCAGCACCATCTTCTTGCCGTCGGTCAGGATCATGGCCTGCAGCACGTTGACCATCTGCGCGATCGCCGAAAGCCGCACGCGATCGGCATAGTGGGCAAAGATGTCCAGCGTGGTCGAGGCGATCAGCGCATCGCGCAGGCTGTTCTGCTGACGCAGGAAGCCGGGGTGCGTGCCGGCATCCTGGGCATACCAGGCGCCCCATTCGTCCACTGCCAGGAACACGCGCTTTTGCGGATCATACTTGTCCATGATCGCCGTGTGCCGGGCGAGCAGATCGTCGATCCGGCGCGCCCCTGCGAGGGCATCGGCCCAGTCGTGCTCGTCAAAACCAACCGGCTGCGCCTTGGGCGGCCAGGTGCCACGGCCAGGCACGGTATAATAATGCAGTGACAGACCATCGACCTGGTCGCGGGCCCCGCGCATCATGGTTTCGGTCCAGTTGGTGTCATCCGCATTGGCGCCAGAGGCCACGCGCAGGATCTGCGTGCCGGCCACAGGCTTGATGAACGCGGAATAGCGGCGCGTTTCGTCCACCGCGTATTCGGCGCGCATGTTGCCGCCACAACCCCACAACTCGTTGCCGATACCGAAATAGGGCAGGGCCCAAGGCTGCTTGTGGCCATTGCGGGCGCGCTCGTCGGCCAAGCTGCCGGCTGGCGCGGTGACATATTCGATCCATTCGGCCATTTCGCGCGGGGTGCCGTTGCCCACGTTGCCCGAGATATAGGCCTCCGCCCCGATCTGGCGGAGCAGTTCGAAGTATTCGTGCGTGCCCACGCTGTTGGGCTCGGTCACGCCGCCCCAGTTGGTATTGACCTTGACCGGGCGCTTGGCCTGCGGGCCGATCCCTTCGCGCCAGTGATATTCATCGGCAAAGCAGCCGCCCGGCCAGCGCACCATCGGCACCTTGAGATCACGCAGCGCGCCGACCACGTCGTTGCGAAAGCCGTTGGTGTTGGGGATGGACTTGTCGTTGCCTACCCACAGCCCGCCATAGATGCCGTTGCCGAGATGCTCGGCAAACTGGGTGAAGATATGCCGGTCATAGGTCGGGCCGGGCTTGTCAGCGTGCAGCGTGGCGGTGGTGGGCGTGCCCCCGGTATCGGCCAGCGCCGGCGTGGCCAGGGCAGTGGCGGCGAGCAGCGCGGCGGCGGCGGAACGAAGCATCTTGATCATGCGAGGGCGCGTCCTTGTTTGCGAAGGGGGCGGGATCAATCGAAAAAGGCGTCTGTCACCAGCCGTTTGCCGCGCAAGAATGCATCGGCCACCAGGGTAAGGGGGCGGGTGTCGACATCGCTTTGCCCCTGCGCGACGAGATCGGCAAAGCGGGCATAGAGGCCAGGATATTCGTGGTCGTCGTGGCGCAGGGTTTCGCCCGGCAGGGTCAGGACCGCACCGCCGTTGGCAAGGCGCAGCGTGCCATCGGCGGTCTCCACCACGATGTCCCAGCTCTGCGGGCCGGTCTGGCGCCAATCGAGATCCATGTGGATGGCCGTGCCGCGAGAATCGCGGAAATGCAGGTCTGCCGCAATCGGGGCAGCGCGGTTTTCCGGTACTTCCAGCGTGGCTTCGGCCAGGAAGAACGGATCAGGCAGGATGTGGGTGATGATCGAGAGCGCATTGATCCCCGGATCGAACACGCCCAGGCCGCCTGGCTCCCAGATCCACGCCTGGCCCGGATGCCACACGCGCACATCCTCGCGCCAGATCACCTTGACGCCGGTGATCTGCCGGTCGGCGAGCCAGGCGCGCGCCGACGCCACCCCTGCGGCATAGCGCGAATGCCACGAGGCAAACAGCGTGGTGCCGGCCTTGGCGGCATGGGCCACAAGCGCATCGACTTCGGCCAGGGTGGCGCCCGGCGGCTTTTCCAGGAACACGTGCAGGCCCTTGTCCAGCGCCAGCGCCGCCAGATCATAGCGCGCCTGCGGCGGAGTGCAGAGCGCCACGGCATCGATCGCCACATCGCTATCGACCAAAGCCTGAAGCGTGTGGAAATGCGGCACGCCGTCGACGCCGCTGTCGCTGCGGCTGACCGTTGCGGCCAGGGTAAAGGCCGGGTTGCCGGCAATCGCGGGCAGGTGCTGGTCATGGGCGATCTTGCCCATGCCGACCACGGCAATGCGGATCGGGCCCATGGTTTAGAGCGCCTTGACTGCGAACGGCACGGGGCCGGCCGCTGCGCGCGCCAGCGGATTGTGCAACGGCAGGGCAAAGGGCGCAGCCGCGATTTCAAAGGCGTCCCCTTCCTGCGTCTTGATCCCGTCGCTGAATGAAAGCGTGGCCGTGCCGAAGAAGTGCACGTGAATGTCGCCAGGCCGGCGGAACAGCCCGTATTTGAAGTGATGGTGTTCCAGGTTGGCCAGGCTGTGCGACATGTTGTCTTCGCCCGAAAGGAACGGCTTTTCCCACAGCGTGGCGCCATCGCGCAGCACGCGGCTGGTGCCGCGAACGTCGGCGGGCGGGTTGCCCAGCAGCAGTTCGGCGCCCAGCGCGGCCTGGCGCAGCTTGGAATGGGCCAGCCACAGATAGTTGTGGCGCTCGGTCACATGGTCGGAAAACTCGTTGGCCAGTGCCAGCCCCAGGCGCCAGGGCGTGCCATCGGCACCGATCAGATAGATCCCGGCCAGTTCCGGTTCCTCGCCGCCATCCTTGGCAAATGCCGGCATCGTCAGCGGCTGGCCCGGGCCGACCAGCTGCGTGCCATCGCCCTTGTAGAACCATTCCGGTTGTTGCCCTTCGCTGCCAGCGGCGGGCTTGCCACCCTCCAGCCCTTCCAGGAACATGCGCATGGAATCGGTCTGCTTTTCGGCCTGCGCGGCATCGCGGTGCATCTTGTCGCGCCCTTCGGCTGAACCAAGATGGGTAAGCCCGGTGCCAGTCAACCAGACGCGCGCGGTGTCATCATGGTCGATCGCGGGCAGCAGCGTGCCGGCGGCGAGCTCGGCGGCGATGTCCACCGCCTGGCTGCCGGCTCGGGCGGCAGCGGCATCGGCCAGGCTGTGCCCGGCGGCGATCGCCGCCTGGGCCAGCTCGCGCACCGTCGCGGGGCTGTCGAGGAACACGGCGCTGTCATCGGTGGCCAGGATCACGCGACGCGTGCCATCGGCGCTGCGATGCTGAAGAAGGCGGGTTGCCATGGAAGAGGATCTTTCGCGAGAGAAGGGGATCAGAGCGTGAGCGTGCCGTCGATCAGGCGCGGCGCGCCATCGCCGCGTACGGCATCGGTCAGTTCGGCTGGCAACACCGCCTGGCTCAGGTTCTGGTAGCTGACCGGGCGCAGGAAGCGATCGATCGCCAGGCTGCCGACCGAGGTGGTGCGCGGATCGGACGTGGCCGGGAACGGCCCACCGTGCACCATGGCATGGCACACTTCGACGCCGGTGGGCCAGCCATTGGCCAGGATGCGGCCAACCTTGCGTTCCAGGATTGGCAGCAGCTCGCTTGCCAATGCCTCGTCAGCAGCGTCCATGTGCAGGGTGGCGGTCAGCTGGCCTTCCAAGCCCTTGAGCACCGTGGCCAGTTCCGCCGCATCGGCGCAGGTCACCACGATCGAACTGGCGCCGAACACTTCGTGGCCGAGCGCCTTGTCGGCCAGGAAGGCCTGGGCCGTGGTGACGAACAGCGCGGCCTGGCCACAGGGGCCTTCGCCCATTGGGCCGGTCGCCACGGCTTCCACGCCGGGGGCCGTGACCAGCGCCTTGACCCCGGCTTCATAGGCAGCGTGGATGCCGCTGGTCAGCATGGTCTGCGGCTGGGCCTGGCCCACGCCCTCGCGCGCGGCGGCCAGGAAGGCGTCGAGGCCCTCGCCGGCGATCGCCAGGACCAGGCCGGGGTTGGTGCAGAACTGCCCGGCGCCCATGGTGAGCGAGGCGACGAACGCCTGGCCGAGCGCCGCGCCGCGTGCAGCGAGCGCTGCCGGCATCAGCACGACCGGGTTGATGCTCGACATTTCGGCATAGACCGGGATCGGCACCTCGCGCTGTTGCGCAATGCGGGCCAGCGCCAGGCCGCCCCCGCGCGATCCGGTAAAACCGACAGCGGCCATGCGCGGATCGGCCACCAGCGCTGCGCCCAGTTCGTTGCCGGGGCCAACGAGATGGCCGAACACGCCCTCGGGCAGGCCGCATGCGGCCACCGCGCGGGCAATCGCGCCCGCGATCAGCGCGCCGGTGTCGGGATGGGCCGGGTGGCCCTTGACGACCACCGGGCACCCCGCCGCAAGCGCCGAGGCGGTATCACCCCCGGCGGTAGAGAACGCCAAGGGGAAGTTGGACGCACCGAACACCGCCACCGGGCCAAGCGGGATCATCCGCAGACGCAGATCGGGGCGGGGCAGGGGCTGGCGATCGGGCAGGGCCGGGTCGATGCGCAACTGCTGCCATGCGCCTGCACGCACCACGCCGGCAAACAGGCGTAACTGGCCCACCGTGCGGCCGCGCTCGCCCTCCAGCCGCGCGCGCGGCAACCCGCTTTCGCGCATGGCGGCCACGATCAAGGGATCGCCGATGGCAAGGATTTCCTCGGCGATGGTTTCGAGGAAGCGGGCACGCGCTTCGCGGCTCGTGGCGCGATAGATGTCGAACGCCGCCTCGGCCGCGGCACACAGCCGGGCCACATCGTCAAGGCCGTGCACCGTCAGGGCGGGCCCATGGGGCTGCCCGGTGTGGGCGTCGGTCGAGCGGAATTCGGTCATCGGATTCTCCCTATTTACTCCGACATATTCCGCCAGCATGACAAACGCAATAATAGTCGTTTCACCCCGTGTCGCTCCCTGCTACCCACGTTTGACAGGAGGCGATCGAGACAGTGACGCAACGGCAGTTCCCGGACAAATCGCGCAAGGGCAAGGCAATGGAAAGCGCCGCCGACAGCGCGGCGCCGGACAGTGTCGCGGCCGAGGAGCGCGATAGCCCGGCGCGCGGCCCTGGCCGGCGCCTGCATGGGGCCATCGCCCACAAGCTGGGCACGGCGATCCTGTCGGGCCAATACCAGCCAGGCGATATCCTGTCGGGCGAGGTGGCCTTTGCCGAAGAACTCAAAGTGTCGCGCAGCGCCTATCGCGAGGCGATCCAGGTACTGACCGCCAAGGGCCTGGTGGCAAGCCGCCCCAAGGCCGGCACCCGCGTGCTGGAGCGCGACCGCTGGAATCTGCTCGATCCTGAAGTGCTCGCCTGGGCCTTTGCCGGCGAACCCGATCTGCAATTCGTGCGCGATCTGTTCGAACTGCGCGCCGTGGTGGAACCGGCCGCCGCGCGCCTGGCGGCCCAGCGCCGCGACAAGGCCGATCTCAAGGCGATCCGTGATGCCCTTTCGGCGATGCGGCGGCACACGCTGACCAACGATGCCGGCCGCGCGGCTGACCGTGATTTCCACGATGCGGTGCTGCGCGCCAGCCACAATGCCGCGCTCATGGTGCTGTCAGCCAGCATCGGCGCGGCGGTGCACTGGACCACCCGGTTCAAGCAGCGCAGCCGGGAACTGCCGCGCAATCCCATTCCCGATCATGCGCGCGTCTATGACGCGATTGCCGAAGGCGATGGCGAGGCAGCCTCCCAGGCGATGGGCGTTCTGGTGCAACTGGCCCTGGAAGACACCGCCAGCGCGATCGAAGCTGCCGTAAACCGCTGATCCTCCCCGGTACGGGGAGGGGGACAAGCCGCAGGCTGGTGGAGGGGAGCTTCCGCCTTGCACGCCGTTTCAGGCGGCCAATCCCCTCCACCACGCTTCGCGCGGTCCCCCTCCCCGTTTCGGGGAGGAGCCGATCAGTCTGTTGCCTTGGTCTTCGCACCCCACAGCGCGTAGAAGATGATGTAAAGTTCGCACGCGGCGGTCAGCAGGAACGAGGTCTGTAGGCCAAAGGCATCGGCCAGCTTGCCCTGCACCACCACCAGCGCGCCGCCGGCAATCGCCATGATCAGCAGGCCCGATGCTTCCTCGGTCAGCGGGCCAAGGCCCTTGATCCCGAGGGTAAAGATCGTGGGGAACATGATCGAGTGGAACAGCCCCACGCTGATCAGTGCCCACATCGCCACGGGCCCGTGGGTGAACACGGTAATCATCATCACCACGAATGCACCCACGGCGGCCAGGGCCAGCACGGTTTCGGCGCGCACCCTCTGCATGATCGCCCCGCCGGCAAAGCGGCCCACCATCATCCCGCCCCACAGGAAGGTCAGATAGCGGCCGGCTTCCTCGTGCGTCAGGTTGGCGATATCACCCTGGCTGACGAAGTTGACGAACAGGTTGGCCACGCCGATTTCAGCGATCAGGTAGATGAAGATCGCCGGAATGCCGAACACCAGGTTGCGATGTGCCCACAGCGAATGGTGCTTGCGCTCGTCTGCCGCCATGCGGCTGGTGGCGCTGCCCATGGCGGGCAGGGGATAGCGCGCGATCACCACGGCCAGCACCACCAGCACGGCAGCAACCAGGCCATAAGGCAGGATCACCGAATGCGCATCGGCCAGGCGCTCGGCCGGGGTGAGCACGGTGGTGGCGCTGGCCGTGCCGCTTTTGGAGCGGCCCAGGATCAGATAGGCGCCGAACAGCGGGGCCAGCATCGTGCCGGCCGAGTTGAGCGCCTGCACCAGGGTGAGCCGCGACGACGCGGTTTCGGCCGGGCCGACGACGGCGACATAGGGATTGGCCGCGACTTGCAGCAGGGTGATGCCGCTGGCGATGACAAACAGCATGACCAGCGTGACGCCATAGGACGGAATCGAGGCGGCCACCATCATGCCCAGCGCGCCAGCGGCCATGATCAGCAGGCCGGTGACCATCGCCATCTTGTAGCCGATCTTCTCGATCAGCTTGGCCGAGGGGATCGAGGCGACGAAATAGGCAATGAACCACACGGATTCGATCAGCGTGGTCTGGGTATAGTTGAGGTCGAACACCGCGCGCAAATGCGGCAGCAGGGTGTTGTTGATGACCGTGATGAAGCCCCACATGAAGAACAGCGTGGCCAGGAGCGCCAGCGCGCGGCCATAGCTGGCGCCGGGCGGCAAGCCCTCGCCAGGGGCAGCGGAAGCCGCAGCCGAAGAAGCAACTGGGGGCATGTCCATCCTCTCTCGAAGGGGTGTGTGTGCAACGGCAATGCGCGGCCTCGCCATCCCGTCATGATGCTTGCGAACCGGCTTGCGCTCTTTCTATTTGTCGGACTATATGCTCGGGTACGGCCACGTCAATGGCTGCGCACGTGTTTTCACGTGCCGCCCAGCGGGCAAGAAAGGCCGACCATGGAGACCAGGATGAACACCAAGGCCGCTTCCCTTGCCGCGCTGCTGGCGCTTGTGCCGTTTTCCGGTGCCCATGCTGCCCAGGCAAGCCAGGAGGCGGCAGGTTCGCTGGCCGATGGTCAGAAGGTTGTTGCCGTTACGCTCAAGGCCGCCAATGGCGTTTCGGCCCGCATCCTCAGCTATGGCGCCACGCTGCAGGCGCTGGTCGTGCCTGATCGCGCCGGCAAGCCGGCCGACGTGCTGCTCGGCTATGACGACCTCGCTGGCTATGTCGATCACCCCAACTATTTCGGGGTCACCGTGGGCCGCTATGCCAACCGCATTGCAGGCGGCAAGTTCACGCTCGATGGCAAGGCCTATCAACTACCGCTCAATGAAAAGGCCGCCAGCCTGCATGGTGGAGGCAAGGGCTTTGACAAGCAGGTGTGGCAAGTGGTGTCGGTGAAATCCGGCGCAGTGGCCAGCGTCGTGCTCAGCCATGTCAGCCCCGATGGCGACGCCGGCTATCCCGGCACGGTCAAGGCCACGGTGACCTATTCGCTGGACGAGGCGGGCAATCTGACGATCGCGTTCGAAGCGACCACCGACAAGCCCACGATCATCAACATGACCAACCACGCCATCTTCAACCTCGCTGGCGAAGGATCGTCGCAGGGCGCGATGGATCATGTGCTGACCATTCCGGCCAAGGCGTTTACGCCCATCGACGCCACGCTGATCCCCACCGGTGAATTGCGCCCGGTGGCCGGCACCGTGTTCGATTTCACGCAAGCGCGCCGCGTCGCCGATGGCCTGCGCGATGGGCGCGACCAGCAGATCGTCTATGGCCGTGGCTATGACCACAACTTCGCGCTCGACAAGGGCGTGACGGCGCAGCCGGGCCTTGCCGCGCGGCTGGAAGATCCTGCCTCGGGCCGCGTGCTCGAAGTGCTCACCACCGAGCCGGGCGTGCAGTTCTATGCCGGCAATTTCCTCGATGGCACTCTGGTCGGCAAGCAGGGCCACCTCTATCGCATGGGCGATGGCATCGCGCTGGAACCACAGAAGTTCCCCGATGCGCCCAACCACCCGTCGTTCGTTTCCGCGCGCGTCGATCCTGGCAAGCCCTATCGGCATGTCATGGTCTATCGCGTTTCCACCTCGCGCTGATAGGCCCTTATGACCGAGCACCAGACCCCGAAGCTGCGCAGCCGCGCCTGGTTCGACAATCCCGATAACATCGACATGACCTCGCTCTATCTCGAGCGGTATCTGAACTTCGGGTTGAGCCTGGAAGAACTGCGCAGCGGCAAGCCGATCATCGGCATCGCCCAGACCGGCAGCGACCTCTCCCCGTGCAACCGCCACCACCTCGTGCTGGCCGAGCGCATCCGCGAAGGCGTGCGCGAAGCGGGCGGCATCGTGCTGGAATTTCCGGTGCACCCGATCCAGGAAACCGGCAAGCGGCCCACCGCCGGGCTCGATCGCAATCTGGCCTATCTTGGCCTGGTCGAGGCGCTCTATGGCTATCCCATCGATGGCGTGGTGTTGACCACTGGTTGCGACAAGACCACGCCCGCGCTGCTGATGGCGGCAGCCACCGTCAACATCCCGGCCATCGCCCTGTCGGTGGGCCCGATGCTTAATGGCTGGCACAAGGGCGAGCGTACCGGTTCGGGCACCATCGTGTGGAAGGGCCGCCAGATGATGGCCGCCGGCGAACTCGATGCCGATGGCTTCATCAAGCTCGTCGCCTCGTCGGCGCCGTCCACCGGCTATTGCAACACCATGGGCACGGCCACGACGATGAACTCGCTGGCCGAGGCGCTGGGCATGATGCTGCCTGGTTCGGCGGCGATCCCCGCGCCCTATCGCGATCGCCAGGAATGCGCCTATCACACCGGCAAGCGCATCGTCGACATGGTGCGTGAAGACCTCAAGCCGTCTGATATCCTCACGCTCGATGCGTTCCACAACGCCATCGTCGTCAATTCCGCGATTGGCGGATCGACCAACGCGCCGATCCACCTGGCCGCCATCGCCCGCCATGTCGGCGTGGACCTGCCGCTCGATGATTGGCAGCGCCTGGGCCACAAGGTGCCGCTGCTGGTCAACCTGCAGCCGGCCGGCGAATACCTGGGCGAGGATTATTATCGCGCTGGTGGGGTTCCGGCGGTGGTGGGCCAGTTGATTGGCCAGGGCCTGATCCGCGAAGGCGCGATGACCGTCAACGGCCGCACCATGGGCGAAAACTGCCGTGGCGTGGAAATCGAGGACGAACGCGTAATCCGCCCGTTCGCCCAGCCGCTGGTGGAAGAAGCCGGGTTCCTGGTGCTCAAGGGCAACCTGTTCGACGCAGCGATCATGAAGACCAGCGTGATCAGCGAGGAATTCCGCGCGCGCTATCTGTCCAACCCGGCCGATCCCGAAGCATTCGAAGGCCCCTGCGTGGTGTTCGACGGGCCGGAAGACTATCACCACCGCATCGATGATCCTGCCGTCGGGATCACGCCCGAAACCCTGCTGTTCATGCGCGGCGCCGGGCCGATCGGCTATCCCGGCGCGGCCGAAGTGGTCAACATGCGGCCGCCGTCCTACCTCATCACCGAGGGCGTGAGCGCGCTGCCGTGCATCGGCGACGGGCGCCAGTCGGGCACCTCGGGCAGCCCGTCGATCCTCAACGCCAGCCCGGAAGCGGCGGCGATGGGCGGCCTGGCCCTGCTCGAAACCGGCGATCGCGTGCGCATCGACCTCAAGGCCGGCACGGTCAACGTGCTGGTGGCCGACGACGTACTGGAAGCGCGCCGTGCCGCGCTGGCGGCCAAGGGTGGCTATCCCTATCCCGCCAGCCAGACGCCGTGGCAGGAAATCCAGCGCGCCGTGGTCGGCCAGCTCAACACGGGCGCCATTCTGGAAGGCGCGGAGAAGTATCAGCGGATTGCCCAGACCATGGGCCTGCCGCGCGACAATCATTGATCGGAACACGGCAATGACCGGCATGGGAAAGCGTGGCGCACACCGCACTTTCCCACCTGGCGCGATAGAGAGGACCGGAGCGCGATGGCTTTGTGGCGCAAGATCGACCGCGACGTGGCCGATATCCTGGGCGAGGGCACGCTGTGGTGCCCACGCGACGGCGCGCTCTATTGGACCGACATCCTCGCCCCCGCGCTCAACCGCATGGATCTGGCAAGCGGCGCGATCAGCCGCTGGACCATGCCCGAGCCGCTCGGCTGGGTGGCTGAGGCCAAAGTGGGTGGCCTGATCGGCGGTTTTCGCGGCGGCGTCGCCTCGATCGCCTTCGATCCCGCGTCGGGCGCGCCGGTGATCGGGCCGCGCAGTGGGCCAGAGCCGCATCTGCCCGGCAACCGCATGAACGATGGCAAGGCCGATGCCCACGGCGCGATCTGGTGCGGCACGATGGACATGGCCGAAGAGCAGGACAACGGCACGCTCTATCGCCTGGCGCACGATGGCACGTTCCAGGTTATCGACAGCGGCTATGGCGTACCCAATGGGCCGGCGTTCTCGCCATGTGGGCAATGGCTCTATCACGCCGACAGCGCGCGCCGGGTGATCTATCGCTTCGCGCTGACCGACGAGGGGGTTGGCCCGCGCGAGGTGTTCGTTCGCCTGGCCGAGGATGATGGCTATCCCGATGGCATGACCTGTGACGCGCAGGGTTTTCTGTGGCAGGCGCATTGGGATGGTGGGCGGATCAGCCGCTTCGCCCCCGATGGCCGGCTCGACCGCGCGATTGCCCTGCCGGCGCGGCGTATCACCAACATCGCCTTTGCCGGCGAACGGCATGATCGCATGTTCGTGACCAGCGCGCGCGTTGGCCTTGCCGATCCGGGCGAATATGATGGCGCCCTGTTCGAGGTGGAAAGCGGCGCCACCGGGTTTGCGCCGGGTGTCTACGGCTAACGCAGGTCAGCCGCGCGCTTAATCGCTTTCCACCCCGGCATAGCCGGGCAAGTGTCGCGCGCCGTGGCCACGGGCCAGTTCGATCGCCTCGCGCAGGGCCTGGTCAAACTTGTTGGCCAGCTTGCGCGGGCCGATGTGATCGCGAAAGAAATCGGCCCACAGGAATTCGGCATAGGGCCGCGTCGTCTTGGCATAGCCGCCGGCGCGGCGCACATCGCCGGCCAGCGAGCGCCAGGGATCGTCCTCCAGCTTGCCCACCTGATGGGGCAGCGCCTTCCATTCGCGGCGGCGGCCGCGCGCATCATAGGGGTGCAGCCAGTTGTTGGCGTCGAGAAACGCCAGGAACCGCTTGCGCGGCAGGTGCGCCAGCCGCGCCACCACCGACACCAGCACTTCTTCCACCCCTTCCAGATGCAGCGCCAGGGCGAGGTGATGGTGATCGAGCATCCACAGCTGGTCATCGGGACCGATCACGGCCGGGATCATGTGTGCACCCAGAAATTCGCCGGCGGCGCTGGCTTCGTTGCGGCGCGCCCAGTCGCGGCGCTTGCGCTCCACCTCGCGCAGGCCAACGGTCATCTGCGTGGGGCGCAGGTCGGCAATCGCCACGGTCTTGAGAATCGGTTGGATCGGACCGGCCAGCCCCATGACTCACGCTCCATGCTTCACGCCTGCCGCGGCGCAGTCTGCGCCAATGCCACGGCATCGGCAACGCTGAAGGTGGCATCGCGTGCCAGATCACCCAGGCCCGATGCCGCTAGCACCGCGCGCGCGCGATCATGCGTGCGCGCCAGGATCAGGCGTCCGCCGCGCCGTGCCAGCGTGGCGTGCAATTCGCCGATCGCCTCTGCGGCGGTGGTATCGAGATCGTCACTCTCTTCCAGGCTCAAGACCACCACCGGCACGCCCAGCCCTTGCGCGCGGCGCGCCACCAGGCCCAGCACGGTTTCGGCATTGGCAAAGAACAGGGGGGCATTGGGCCGGAAGATAGCCAGCCCGCCCACTGCGCGCGCGGTATCGTGGGCGGCCATGTCGACATAATCGTGGCTGGTGCCCAGTTGCCCCAACTTGCTGAGCGAGGGATGGGCCAGGCGATAGAGCAGTTGCGCCAGGCTGAGGCCCACGGCCACCAGCAGCCCATCGAGCACGCCCAGGCTCAACACCCCCAGCGCGGCGGCCGGGGCGGTCCAGCGGTCGCGCCCCACTTTCCACGGGCGCAGCAACGGCGCGGGTGACAGGGCGTGGGTCAGCGCCGCGACGACCACAGCGGCCAGCACCGGCTGCGGCAGGCGCGCGGTCAGCGGCCCGGCCCATAGTGCCAGGGCAAGCAGGGCCAGCGCGGCAAACACGCCGGCCACGCGGCTGTTGGCGCCGCTGGCGGCATTGGCCGATCCGGCGGAAAAGCCCGCACCCACCGGCATGCCCTGCGCCAGCGCGGCGGCGGCATTGGCCAGGCCCAGCCCGGCCAGCTCGCGATTGGCATCCAGCGTATCGCCGCGCGCCAGGGCCAGGCTGCGCATCGTGCCCCAGCTTTCGGCAAACAGGATCAGTACCAGCGGCGCGGCCAGCGGCACCAGGCGCAGCCATTGCGCCGGATCACCGGGCAGCACTGGCGCGGCGAGCAGCAGGGGGGCGGGGCCGGCCTGCGCTACGCCCAACGCGGCAAAGCCCGGCAGGCTGGCCGCGGCAATGCCCAGGACCAGCACGATCAGCGCGCCAGGCACGCCGGGCCAGCGGCGCAGCAGCAACAGCAGCGCCAGCGCGCCCAGGCCACAGGCGAGCGTGGCGCCGTGCCACTGCCCTGCCTGGCGCAGGATGGTCCAGCCAACCACACCCACGCTGCCTTGCGGCGCGGGCAGCCCGGTCAAGGCCGGCAACTGGCGGATGATGATGGTCAGCGCCAGCCCAAGGGCAAAGCCGCGCAGCACCGGCCGCGCGACAAACCCGGCCAGGCTGCCCAGGCGCGCGGCGGCCAGGGCCAGGAACAGGGCGCCGGCCAGCAGCGTCAGCGCCGTGGCATTGGCCGCCAGCATCGCTGCTCCGGCCTGGCCCGTCGCCAGGCTGGCCAGGCTCGCCGCCAGAATCGCGGCGGAAGACGACGTGGGCGAAACCACGGCAAAGCGGCTGCGCCCGACCAGGGCATAGGCCAGCCCGCCGACCACGGCCGCAATCAGCGCGCGGCCCGGTGCCAGCCCGGCAATCCCGGCATAGGCGACCGCCTCGGGCAGCATGAGCCCGGCCATCGCCAGCCCTGCCAAGGCGTTGCGCGCCAGTCCCGCCATTGCCCACTCTCCTGCCAGCTGCGCCGCCGCGGCCCCCAACGCCTTGTGAAGCCGGGCCGCGCGGCGGGCAAGGGTTGACGACGCCCAGTATGCTCAGCCGCCGCTGGAGAGCAGGGCTTGGCGCTGTCCAGCGGGCGGCAGGCACTGCGCGCGATCGGTGCGCGGGGTGAGGGTGCAATCCCACCAGGCACCTTCGCCGCCGCTGTTGCGATTGCGACGATAGGCAAAGGCCAGCGTATCGAGGCTCCCCGGCGCGCCACGCCAGCCCAGCACGGTGCACCGCGGCCGGTGCCCACAGGCCTCCAGCGCCTGGATGGCATAGCGGCCGGGAAACAGCGCGGCGTCAAAGGTGATGCGGATCGGCGCGCCGTCGAGCGGCGTGTCATCGCCGCCGCCATGCAGCGCCATCAACGCGGCGCGGCCGGGCGCCAGCGCTGCCGCGGGGCCGGCATCGCGCAGAGCGGTACCCGGCAACTGGTTTATAGCAGCCAGGCGGGTGTCGACCGTCACCGCGTCGTCAGTGTCTGTCAGGCCGGCGAGGAGGGTGGGGTCAGCCGCAGCGAGCGTGCCGTCATGCGCTGGAGACAGGGCGGCGAGGCTTGGCTCCACCGGCTCTCCCGCGAGATTGGTGCCGCTCAGCCGAAACGCCGGGCCGGTGCCCCACCAACCCGGCCAGCGATAGAACAGGTGCGCGCCCACTTGCGCCAGCTTGGCCAGCCCGTCGCGCCATTTCGGCACGACGTAATCGGCATGGTAATGCGTTGCCCAGCCCACGCGCGGGTCCACCGCACCAGCAAGCGCCGCCCCGGCAATGGCGCGTGCGCGCGCCCAGGCGGCAAGACCGGGATGGCGGCGCGCCAGGCTGCCATCGCAGGTGAAGGAAAACTGGCAACCGGTCTGGCGCTGCGATCCCTGGAACACCACGCCGCACACGCTGGCCATGCCGCCGGGGCCGGCAAAGGCGGGATGGCGCGCGCGGTTGAGCACGACCTGCACCACGGCCCGCTCTCCCGAAGGATCATCCCCCGCCTCGTACCAGGCGGCGGCGGCCAGGCAATCTCGTGCCCGTTCCAGTGCTGCGGGCGCTGCCTCGCCCACTGCAAAGGGCGCGGCGGCCACTGGCGCTACCGCAATCGGCACGGCCGCATTGGACGCGCGGGCATCCTGGGCGCTTACGTCCAGCAGCGCAGCCGGATCGGGCAGCGCGGGGGGCGGTGGGCCATGCAGCGCGGCCGGCGCGCCAGCCAGATCGAGGCGCAGCGCGGCATGATCCGGGCCCGGCGCGAAGAGGCGCAACGCCGCCGCCAGCGCCACCAGAAACAGCAAGGCGATGGCCGCCCGCAGCGCGAGTTCGGCGCGCCGCGCTGCGGGATCATCGGCGCCGTCAGGGCCGTGGTGATCGGGCGTCAGATGCGGATCAAGCGGCAGGCTGGCCATCGCATTCCGCCCGTTCAAAACACATATTTCAAAGTGATGGTCGCGCGGTTCTGGTCATATTCGCGCGGCTTGGCCACGGGCGCGCTGGTGCGGCCCAGGGCATGGCGCAGCGCCCCTTCCACCATGACATGGGGCGCGGCCTGCCACGTCGCCGCAAGCCCGGCACTGGCATAGCGATCGACCCGCGCCCCGCCGCGAAAGCGGTTGATGGTATAGCTCACGCTCGGGCGCAGGATCAGCGTGCGCAGCAATTCGTGCGCGGCGCCCAGGCTGAACTGCTGTTGCTCGATCCCGGCGACATCGATGATTGGGGAGCGCTGGATAGTCTTGTCGGCCGCGAGCGACACGGTGGTCAGCGGCGTGACGTGCCATTGGACATTGGCATCGTAAGCCAGCCCGGCGATGGTGGGATAGGCCCGGCTGGCAAAGCGCTGGTGCAGATAGCCCAGCGCCACTTGCCCTTCGAGCAGGCGATCCTGGCCAAAGGCAATGCCGGCCATCACGGCATAGCCATGGCCGCGCCGGCTGGGCTGCGTGCGGTCTTCATGGGGATAGCGCGTGCTGTTGAGGCGCAGGGCGACCGACACCGCCACCGCCGAGGAGATCGGGCGGACCACCTTGGCTCCACCAGCCAGCGCCTGATAGTCGCGCGGGGCAAGCACGATGGTGGTGTTGCCATCGTGCCGGTTGAAATAGTGGAAGCGATCGAACCGCAGGTCGAACGCCAGGCGGGTGGCGCCCACGGCTTGCTCCACGCTGCCGCCCAGGCTTACCTGGCGATAGGCGATCGGCTTGACGCCGAACAGCGTGTCGCCGGTGGTGCCGCGCGCCTCGATCCGGCGATCGATCGCAGCGTCGAGGTTCACCCGCGTATCGCGCCCGATGTCGATCCGCCCGGCAGCGCCGGCGCCATAGCGATCGGTGCCTTCGGCGCCATGGCGGGCATAGCGTTCGAACAGGCCATCGGCACGCAGCGTCAGGGAATGGCGGTTCCATTGCGATTGCACGGTCACGGCCGGGGCCAGGTTGGCCCCGACATCGGCCACGCGCGGCACGCGGCGGGCATAGAGATCGTCGGTCGCCACCACGCCGAACGCCACCGTGGGCAGGATGCGCAGCGATCCGGCCACGAGCCCGGTGCCCTCCATGCCCGGCCGAATGCGGTTCTCCACGGTTTCGGGCCCGGCGCGGCGCTCTGGCGCGTTTTGCCCGGCGGCGAGCATCGGCCACGACAGCGCCCCAGCGAGCGAACCCCACCGCGCCGCCATTCGTGCCCAGCGCGCCCGGTGCCTCCGACCGGCCGCCGTCCCACGCGCCAGCGCGCCACCCCCCTGTCGCTGCTGTTGCACCATGCCTCCTGCCACCATCGCCATGGGCTGTCTGGTATCACCGGGGCGCGTCCCTCGCGGCAGCAATCGCCCCCATTGCCGAGGCACTTGGCGCGGCATCCTGGCGGTCACGGCATGTTGGGGATCAAGCGATCAGGTCAAATCCAAGCGATTCAGCGGTCTGGTATGCCGAAGGCGTGGGGCAGATTGCTGCCAAAGCCGGGATAGTCCCCCTCAGGCGTTGTGCGTAGCGCATATGCCTGGCCATTAACGATCGCGCGCAAGCATTCGTTGAGGGCTGCTGTGCCACCCATGGCAGGGTGAACCACCTGCTTGCCCGCCTTGCTCCTGTGCAACTCGTCCGCCTTGGCCGCGCCTTGGCGCTCGCCATGGCCACGCTGATGACCGCCGGCTATGTCACCGGCTGGGCATCGGCCGAGAGTACGGCGATCATGGCCTATGTTTTAGGGCTGCTGATCCTTTTGGCCGTGCCGGACCAGCCGAGTTCGGAATTGCTCGGCGCGCAGGCGGTGTGGATGAGCGTGGCCGAATTCCTGGCTGCCGCGCAATCGGGGCAGATGCAGGTGTGGCGCTGGGCGGTATCGGTCGCGGCGCTGGCGGTGGTGCTGATGTCCGTCAAGATCCAGCACTGGCGCAGCCTGGCGCGCAGCCATCCCTATTCGCCACTGCGCGATCTCGAACGGCGCGCGCCGCTGGCCAGTTCGGCCGTGCTCAATGGCCGGGTGCGGCCAGTGCGGCCAAGGCCGGGCCAACCGGCCGATGGTGGCGATGCGTCTGGCCCATCAGCGGTACGCTGGCGCCGCTCGTCGCACGGCTGACCCTGCGTCTGGGCGTGTTCTGCCACGGATCGGGCGGCCAGCCGCGCGGCATAGAAATCGAGCAGCCGCGCAACCCACGCATCGGGGGATAGCGCGAGGTCGTCGGGCAGAGCAAAGGCTGCCTCGCTCATCGCGCGGATGCGGGCGTGGTCTTGCGCCAATGCCGCCAGTTGCGCGGCAAAGCCTGGAGTATCGCGCGGGTCGATGGCCAAGCCCGCGCCATGGCGCACCAGATCGCCCGCCAGCAGCGCGGTGGGCGGCAGGATCACCGGAATGCCCGAGCGCGCCGCTTCCATCGCCACCAGGCCATAGGGTTCGGGATAGCGGCTGGGCATCACCAGCAGCCGCGCGCGCTGCGCCACGCGGGCGATCTCCGCCGGGGAAAGGCGCCCGCTGAACCGCGCCTCGGGATGGCGGGCGCGCAGCGTCGCCTCCAGCGCGCCGCTGCCCACCAGGCGCAACGGCACGCCGGCAGCGCGGGCAGCGGCAGCGGCCAGGTCTGGCCCCTTGGTTTCCTCCAGCCGGCCGACGAACAGCACCTCGCGGTTGGCTTCGGCGGCGATGCGCGTGGGCGACCATGGCACCACCGGGTTGGGCAGCGCGTGGATCGCCTGCGCGGGAATGCCGGTGCGCATCAGCAGCGGCGCCATGGCGGCATGGATCGCCAGCACCGGCGGCGCATGCGCGGGATCGAACACCCGCGTCTGGATTGTATGACGCAGCACCCGCAACAGCTTGTGGCTGCGGCTGTGGCGGTCGCAATTGGCGGTGATGCAGGCGCGCGAAAGCGGCACCAGCGGGCAGGGCTGCCCGGTGCGCAGATCGGCAAAGGCCCCGTTGGGACAGGCGAGGAAGAAATCATGCGCGGAAATCACCAGGCGATCGCGCACCGGAGCCAGCGCATGGAACACGGCGGGTGAAAGGATCTGCAGCCAGCCATGCAGGTGATAGACTGTGCGCGGCGTATCATGCTGCGCAATCCAGCGCGCCACCATCCGCACTGCGCTGCGGTTCCACAAGGCGGCCAGCGCGGCTTCCATCCGGGGGCGGGAAAGCAGCCGTCCCTGGCCCAGCGCAACGCATGCGATGCCCTCTGCCGCCAGGCTGCCATCGTCGCCGGCATCGCCGACCAGTAGCGTCACGTCATGCCCCAGCGCGCGGAATGCGCGGGCCGAGGACAGCGCCAGCGCACTGGCGCCGCCCATCGGCCGCGCCAGATCGTTGATTACCACGATACGGTCGATCGTCGTCCCGCGCATCAGGCCGGCACCACTGCGGTGGCACTTGCCGTTGCGCGCGGGTGCGGCGTTTGGCCCTTGGCAAGGCGAGGCTGCGCTGCATGGGCCAGGCGCCGGGCCAACCGTGCCACATCGGCGCGAGTGCGGCTGATCAGGCTGGCGAGCGCCGCGCGGTCCACCCCTTCGGCCAGGGCTGCGTGCGCGAGGTTGACCATCGCGGCCGCCGTCATCGCCGGGCCATCGACGGCATAGGCGGCGCGCCCGGCCAAGGCAAAGAAGCTGGCGAGCTTGTCATCCCAGGTCAGCCCGATGGTGGGCACGGCAAACGAATGGGCGGCGATGCAGGCATGCATGCGGTGGGCGATGACCAGGTCGCACCCGGCAACGAACCCCGCCAGATCGGCCGGCGCGGCAAAAGGTGCGGCTATGCTGACACGCCCATGGCCCTGGCGCGGCACACCGCCGCGCCACTCTGCAGCGGCGCGTTCTGCCGTCCAGCGCGGCGCGTGGCGGGTAAGGCAAGCGCGGTCTTCCGGGCTGCCGTTGGTGAACAGGATCACGTGCAGCCCCTGCTGAGCCAGGGCGGTGGCGAGCGCGCCGTACCAGTCGATCACCGCCGCATCGTGCAAGGCGCCAGCAGCCTGCGCCGCTGCGCCGTGATGCTGCCCCACGTGATAGCGCAGCGCCAGTGGATCGGTGATGCACAGCCCCACGCGGCGTTCGCGCGGGGCGCCGGTGGCCGGGGCTGCCTCGGCAGGGGCAGATGGCCCGCGCGGATAGTGCAGGCTGGCGAGCAGGCCAGGATCACCCACCACCTCTGCCGCGACGGCGCCACGGTTTTCCAACTGGCCAGCCCAGGCCAGGCGGCTGGCTTCATCGCGAACGGCGGCATGGGCCAGCGGGCGGCGGGCCAGCGCGCGGGCAAACAGCGCCCGCCCGCGCGGCGACCAGTGCGCACTGGCGCCCACGGCATGGACCGCCAGCGGCAACCCACGCCGGGAAACCTCTGCGGCGGCGCTGCGCAGTTTGATCGGGAAATTGAGATCGGCATCGGTCAATAGGTTGCCGCCACCGATCACCACGGCATCGGCCCCGTGCAGGGCGCGGGCGACATGCCGGCGCAGCGCCAGCCGGCTCAACGCCATCAGTGCAACGCCAGCCATCACGCGGCGCAGCGCCGGCGGCACCGCTTCCAGCACGGCCAGCATGCGCCGCCGCCGCCCCGCCGATGCGGCCGACCAGCCATGGCGCCCGGCAATGTCGATCGAATAGACATCGGCCCCGCCCAGCGCATGGGCCAGTTCGCGCTCAAGGCATTCGGCCAGCAGCCCATCGCCCAGGTTGGGGCTGTACTTCACGTTGAGTAGCGCCACGCGCAACGGCCGCCGCGCTGCCGACATGCCGGCCGGTGAGTCTGCGGCAAGCGGGGCAGGGGAAGCGGATGAGAGCGGCATCGCGGGTAGCGTCCTTGGACCGGAACAGAAAAGGGCACCGGAACGGCCGCGCGCGGCCTTGTCCCGATGCCCTTAGTGTTCCTGTCCTGCTGCGCTGCGGCAAGGATCGATGCAGCCACAACCCGACCGTTACGGACCGATCGGCACCCCGATCAGGGCGTCAGCCCGCCGCCGAGCACTTCATACAGCGTGACCATGTTGGTCGCTCGCGCCAGCCGCGCGGTGACCAGCGCCTGCCGCGCCGTGTAGGCGGTACGTTCGGCATCGAGCGGTTCCAGGAACGTGTTGATGCCGTTCTGATAGAGCGACTGGGTGATGCGTGCCGCCTTTTCGGCGTTGGCAAGATTGCTTTCCTGCGCGGCCACCTTGTCGTCGATCGTGCCGCGCCGGGCCAGGGCATCGGCCACTTCGCGAAATGCGGTCTGGATCGACTTTTCATAGGCCGCCACCGCCGCATCGCGGCTCGCCTTGGCATAGGCGAGGTTGCCGGCATTGGCGCCGCCATCGAACAGCGTCTGCGTGGCGCTGCCGCTGGCCGACCAGGCAAAGGTGCCGCCGTTGAACAGCCCCGACAGGCTCGAACTGGCGAGGCCGAGCAGGCCGGTCAGCGAGATCGACGGGAAGAACGCTGCACGGGCCGCGCCAATGCGCGCGTTGGCGGCTTTCAAGGTATGCTCTGCCTGCAGCACATCGGGCCGGCGCAGCAGTACGTCAGACCCCAGGCCCACCGGCAGGCTGGCCAGGGTCTGGCGCCCGTCACCCAGGGTCTTGGGCAACAGTGTTTCGGGCACGGGGGCGCCCACCAGCAGTTCCAGCGCGTTGCGATCCTGCGCCACATAGGTGGTATAGTCCGCCACATCGGCGCGCGCGGTGTCCAGCGCGGTTTGGGCTTGGGCGATGGCCAGCTTGGTGCCCACGCCATTGGCTTCCAGTTGCTGGGTCAATTGCAGGGTCTTGCTGCGCGAGGCGAACGTGGCCTGGGCCACGGCGAGCGCGTCGCGATCGGCGGCCAGGGTCAGCCAGGCCGTGGCGGTTTCCGAAACCACGGTGATCTGGGTGGCCTTGCGCCCTTCGTCGCTGGCCAGATAGGCCTCGAACGCGGCCTTGCTGGTGTTGCGCAGCTTGCCGAACAGATCGACCTGATAGGCCGACACGTTGCCGCTTACCTCGTAGTTTTCGCTGCGGATCGTGCTGTTGCGCGAGATCGAGGCGCTGGGGCCGGCAGTGACCGTGGGCACCAGCGCGGCACGGTCCACGCGATAGGTCGCGCGCGCCTGCGCCACGGCAGCTACCGCGCTGCGCAGGTCGCGGTTGCTCGACAGCGCCAGGGCAATCGTGTCGCGCAGCTGTTGATCGGTAAAGAACGCCTGCCAGCCGATCGCATCCACCCCGCCGGCGCCATCGGCCAGCGTCGGATAGCTGGCGCCCTGCGGCAGGCTGGGCGCCACCGGCAGATCGGGGCGCACGTACTTGGGCGCCAGGTTGCAGGCGCCAAGCGCCATCACGGCCACGCCGCACAGCGCGGCCCGGGCGGTTTTCACGATGGGCGCGGTCATGCCTGCGGCTCCTTTTCCATGGCGTGGCTATCGGCCGGGGGAGTGTCCTTGCCGTTCTTGCCGCGAGCGAAGACGCGCTTCACCAGCACGAAGAACAGCGGCACCAGGAAGATCGCCAGCAGCGTGGCAGACAGCATGCCGCCCAGCACGCCGGTGCCGATCGCGCGGCGACCATTGGCGCCGGCCCCACTCGCCACCGCCAGCGGAATGACGCCGGCGATAAACGCCACCGAAGTCATGATGATCGGGCGGAAACGCAGCCGTGCCGCTTCCAGAGCGGCTTCCATCGGGGCAACGCCACGATGCAGCGCCGCCTCGGCAAATTCCACGATCAGGATCGCGTTCTTGGCCGACAGCCCGATGGTGGTGAGCAGCGCCACCTGGAAATAGATGTCGTTGTTGAACCCGCGCAGCGTCACGGCCAGCACGGCGCCGATCACGCCGAGCGGAATGACCAGCAGCACCGACACCGGCACCGACCAGCTTTCATAAAGCGCCGCCAGGCACAGGAAGATGAAGAAGATCGACGCGCCATAGAGCAGGCCGGTCTGGCTGCTGGCGGCGCGTTCCTGATACGACAGGCCCGCCCACGCCACGCTATAGCCGCCATTGAGCTTGCCGGCGAGGTCTTCCATGGTCTGCATCGCCTGGCCCGAACTGATGCCGCCCGCCGGGTTGCCCACCACTTCCTGCGCCGCGATGCCGTTGAAGCGCGGCAGCACCGGGGCACCAACCGTCCAGTTGGTCTGGGCAAAGGCGGCAAACGGCGCCATCTGCCCGTCAGACCCGCGCACATACCACTGGCCCAGATCCTGCGGCTTGCTGCGATAGGGTGCATCGCCCTGGACGAATACCTTCTTCACGCGGCCACGGTCGACGAAGTCGTTGACATAGGTGCCGCCCCAGGCAGTCGACAGCGTGGAGTTCACGTCTGCCGGCGCGATCTGGAAGGCGGTGATCGCCTCGTCGTTGAGCGCCACGTTGAGCTGCGGCGTATCTTCCAGGCCCTGCAGGCGGGCTTGCGCCACGCGGCCACTACCGTTGGCATCGTCGACCAGCTGCTTGCGCGCTGCGGTCAGCGCGGTGCGGCCTTGGCCGGCGCTGTCCTGGAGATACATGTCGAACCCGGCCGAGTTGCCCAAGCCGCGAATAGCCGGCGGCGACAGCACGAAGATCTGCGCCTTGCTGCCCAGCTTCTGGGCAAACAGCTTGTTGAGGCGGGCGGAAATGCCCGCAGCGCTGTTGTCGCTGCCGGCGCGCTCGTCCCAATCCTTGAGCAGGATGAAGCCCTGGCCGGTATTCTGGCCCGAGCCACCCTGGCCGCGCCCGGCGATGATGAACACCGCGCGGATATTGTTGCCTTCGGTCTGCTGGATAATGTCCTGCGCCTGCTTGGCCACGGCCTGGGTCTGCTCCATGGTGGAGCCGACCGGCAGGGTGTAGCTCATCATCAGCTGGCCCTGGTCCTCGTCGGGCAGGAAGCTGGTGGGCAGGCGGGTATAGAGGAACACCATCGCGCCGATGATCGCCACGAAGGCGAGCATCCATGGCAAGGGGCGGCCCACGATCCCGCCCAGGCGGTTCTGATAGCCTTCCTGCAACCGATCATAGCGACGGTTGAAGCCGGTGAAGAAGCGGCCGTGCGGCTTTTCCTCCGCCTTGAGCAGCGTGGCGCACAGTGCCGGGGTCAGGATCAGTGCAACCAGCACCGAAAGCCCCATCGCCGAAACGATGGTGATCGAGAACTGGCGATAGATCGCACCAGTCGATCCGCCAAAGAACGCCATGGGGATGAACACGGCGGTCAGCACCAGGGTGATGCCGATCAGGGCCGAGGTGATTTCGCCCATCGACTTGACCGTGGCATCGAGCGGCGAAAGATGCTCCTCGTGCATCACACGCTCGACGTTTTCGACCACGACAATGGCATCGTCGACCAGCAGGCCGATCGCCAGCACCAAGCCGAACATGGTCAGCGTGTTGATGGTATAGCCCAGCAGCGCCAGGATGCCGAACGTGCCGAGCAGCACCACCGGAACCGCGATCGCCGGAATCAGCGTGGCGCGCCAGTTCTGCAGGAACAGGAACATCACGACCACGACCAGCGCGATCGCTTCGAGCAGGGCCTTGACCACTTCCTCGATCGAGATTTTGACGAAGGTGCTGGAATCGCGCGGGTAGGAGATCTGGTAGCCTTCGGGCATGGACTTGGCCAGCTCGTCGATCTTGGCCTTGACCAGCTGTGCCGTCTTCATCGCGTTCGCGCCCGAGGCAAGGCTGACCGCGATCCCGGTGGCCGCACTGCCATTGAGCGTATTGATCGAGGAATAGCTTTCCTGGCCCATCTCCACGCGCGCCACGTCGGACAGACGCACTTCGCCGCCATCGGCGCTGGTTTTGAGAATGACCTTCTTGAAATCATCCACCGTCTGCAGGCGCGAACGCGCGGTGACCGTAGCGTCCAGACGTTGGCCTTGCGGCGCGGGCAGGGCACCCACTTCGCCGGCGGCGACCTGGGTGTTCTGCGCGGTCAGCGCGGCGTTCACGTCGGACGGCATCAGGTTGACCGCGGCAAGCTTGGCCGGATCGAGCCAGATGCGCATGGCATAGGACGAACCATAGACGTCGGCCGAGCCCACGCCTTCGACGCGCGAGAGCGGGTCCTGGATGCGCGTGGTCAGATAGTCGGCGATGTCGGCATTGGTGCTGCGGCCGGTGGTGTCATAAAGCGCCATGACCAAGAGCTGGTCATTCTGCGCCTTGGTCACCGTCACGCCCTGCTGCTGCACCACGGTGGGCAGGCGGCTGGTCGCGCGCGAAATGGCGTTCTGCACCTGCACCTGCGCCGTATCGGGGTTGGTGCCCTTCTCGAACGTGGTGGTGATGTTGGCCGAGCCATTGCTGCTGGTCGAGGTGAAATAGAGCATGCCGTCGATGCCCTTGAGCTGCTGCTCAAGCACCTGCGTCACGCTGTTTTCCACCGCCTGCGCATCAGCCCCGTTGTAGGTGGCGCTGATCGAAACGGTTGGCGGGGCAATGTCGGGGTATTGTTCCACCCCCATGGTGGTGATGGAAAAGGCGCCCGCAGCCATCACCACAATAGCGATGACCCAGGCAAAGATCGGGCGATTGGCAAAGAAGCGCGACAGCATGGAGCGTTACTTTGCCCCCGCGCTGGCCGGGGCGGGGGTGGCATCAGCAGCAGGCGCAGCGGCAGGAGCCGTCGCAGGCGTGCCCTTGACCTTGGCGCCTGGCTTGGCCTTGATCAGCCCTTCGGTGATCACCTTGTCACCGGCGGCCAGGCCGCTGGTCACCAGCCAGTTGTTGCCCACGGGCGTTTCGGCGGTCACGTCGCGGGTTTCCGCCTGGCCCTTGGCGTTGATCACCAGAACCGTGGCCGTGCCACGCGGGGTGCGGCTGACCGCGCCCTGCGGCACCAGGATGCCGTTGGGCACGATGCCCTGGACCAGCCGCGCCTTGACGAACAGGCCGGGCAGCAGGTCACCCTTGGGATTGGGCACCGTCACGCGCAGAATCACCGTGCCGGTCTGGCTGTTGACATCGACGTCGGCAAAGTTGAGGCGGCCTTCCACCGGCCACTCGGTTCCATCGGCCAGGATCACCTTGACCGGGGCCGATCCATCGGCCGACAGCTTGCCCGACTGCAGCGCGCGGCGCAGCGCCATGTAATCGTTGCTCGATTGCTGGATGTTGACCCACATCGGGTCCAGCTTTTGAATCTTGGCCAGCGCATCGGTCTGGCTGGAGGTGACGAGCGCGCCCTTGGTCACGCTGGACACACCGATGCGGCCGCTGATCGGCGCGAGAATGCGGGTAAAGCCCAGGTTGACCTTGGCGGCCTGCAACGCGCCTTGATAGGCCATGACCTGGCCGCGCGCCTGGTTGTAGGCAGCCAGGGCATCGGCGGCGTCCTGGCGGGAAATGCCGCCCTGGTCAGCCAGCACTTTATAGCGTTCGGCCTTGAGGCGCAGCGATTCCACCGTCGCGCGGGTGGCAGCGAGGTTGCCGGCGGCCTGGCTTGCCGTGGCGGCATAGCTGCGGGAGTCGATCTGGTAGAGCGGCTGGCCGGCGCGCACCATGCTGCCTTCGGTGAACAGGCGGTCCATGATGATGCCGGTCACCTGCGGGCGCACCTCGGCGATCTGGCTGGCCACGGTGCGGCCGGACAGTTCGGTGGACACCGGCACGGCCGTGGGCGTGGCCACGATATAGCCAACCTGCGCGTCTTGCTTGGGCGGGCCTTCCTGGCCCTTGCCGCAACCACCCAGCATCAGCGTGGCACCCAGGGGCAAGGCAGCCAGGGCGAGGGGCGTGAGCGCGCGTGTGGCCGCCAGGCGAAGGGCCGGGAACCGGAAGGAGGGAGCAACCGGAAGACTGTGCAACATTATTTCACCGACATGTATGATTCGCAGGGCCGCGTAGCACAGCCTTGTCGGCCAAAGTGGACGAAAGCCGATTTGGCAACGCCCTGCGACACTTTGTGACAAGTAGCAGCAACCCGCGGGAGAATGTCTGTCGGGATCACAGAAAGGCTTGCGAGGCAAGCATTAACCCACGTTAGAGCCCTTTCGGGTGATCATGGGAACCGATGCGCGTGTGCCGCGTTTTGGTGGGTTGTTCTGGTCGTGGCGCAGGCGGCAATTCGCGGCACCGCCACGCGCTGGCTCAGCGCGCGGCGTAGAGCAGCCGGCCAGGGCCGAGCAGCCCCAGCACACGATCGATATCGGTGTTCGACACGGCAAAGCAGCCCTGGCTGCGGCCAACGCGGCCCTGCATGTTGGCAATGTCGGGGCCAACATAGCTGGCGGCGTGGATCACGATACCGCGCATCTGCGCCAGATTGTTTTCCGGATCGAGGCCGATCAGCCGGCGCGAACGACCATGCCGCCCGTAATAGGTGTCGCCGGTCAGGAAGCTGCCGCTGCACGATGCTTCCGAACCGTATTCGTTCGAAAGCCGTTCCACCCAGCCTTTGTTGGCAGGATCGGAACCCCGGCCATGCGCCACGAGGTGGGAGGACAAGACCCGGCCGCTGGCCACATCGACCAGTTGGAAGCGCGCCTCCCGCGAGGGGGCGGAAAAATCGACGATGCCGATCACGTCTTGCGCGGCAACATGGTTGCCATGTTCGCGCAGTGCACCAAGAGCGCGGGTCAGCAGAGCCGGGCTGTCTGCCGCGGGCGAGGGGGGAGGAAGCGTGGCTGCGCCGGGGCCAAGGCCGGGTGCCCAGGCACCGTTCGAACCCTGGATAGGCGCAATCGCTTCTGCCGCCGCGCGCGGAAACAGCGCCGAGGCCGCCGATCCGGCAAGTGCGCCAAGGAACTGGCGCCTGCCAAATGTCATGATTGCGAGACCCCGAAACAAACAATTGCGTTATGCTATGGGGTCCAACGTGGCGTCGGTTCCCGCCGCTGCCAAGGGCGCGCCCCGGCCAATGCGACGAAATGTGCTCTACATCCCACTGGCCGTTGCCGCAGCGGGAACCGTTTCGCCTTGGCGTATCAGGCGGGCAGGCTGGCGAAGGTTCCGGCAACGGCCACTTCGGCCACCGGCTTGCGCCCGCTCGGCGCTTCGCGTTCCTTGAGGAAATCGGGCAGCTTTTCCGGGCTATCCTGGCGGCCGATGGCCACGGCCGCTTCCACGCGCCAGCCTTCGGGCACGCCCAGCACGTCGCGTGCCTTGGCAAAATCGATCCCGGTCATGCCATGGGTGTGATAGCCCAGCGCAGTGGCCTGCAACGCCAGCATGGCCCAGGCCGCGCCAGCGTCAAAGCTGTGGCTGTGATTGGGATTGGCGGTACCATCGTCCTTGCGCATCGATTCGTCCGACACGATGAACACCAGTGCGCCGGCATCCTTGGCCCAGCCCTGGTTGAACGGGATCAGGATGTCGAGGAACGCGGCCCAGTTGGCATCACCGGGCACGGCATAGAGAAACCGCCAGGGCTGATAGTTGAATGCCGAAGGCGCCAGGCCCGCTGCCTCGAATATCACCGCAAGGTCTTCAGCCGGAACGGCGGCGCCGTCAAACGCGCGCGGCGACCAGCGGTCCACGATCAGGGGCAGTACGCGGGGATCGGCAGTGCGGGTGGTCATGGGATCGAATCCTTCTGGGGCAAAAGCGGTGGGGGAATGCGTCGCGTGCTGTCTGGCGGCTTTTGTCCTTTTCTAAAATCCCCATATTTCGGATAAGAATGTTCAGTTTCGTTGAATGGAGTAGCGCGGCATGGATGTGGGCCAGCCCAGCATTGACCAGATCCGCATCTTTCTGGCGGTTGTCGATGAGGGGACGTTCAACGGCGCCGCGCGCCGGCTGGGCCGGGCGATCTCGGTGGTCAGCTATGGCATTGCCAATCTTGAGGCGCAGTTGGGTGTCGTGTTGTTCGACCGCGAGGGATCGCGCAAGCCGCAGTTGACCGATGCCGGCCGCGCCGTGCTGGCCAGCGCGCGTGCCGTGGCCGACGATGTCGATGCGCTGATGGCCCGCGTGCGCGGGCATAACCAGGGGCTCGAGGCCGAATTGACCCTGGCGGTGGACGTCATGTTCCCGACCGAGGCCTTGGCCCATCTGTTGCAGGAATTCCTGGTGGCGTTCCCCACCGTCGATCTGCGCCTGCACGTCGAGGCACTCGGGGCCGTGCCCGGGCAACTGCTCGATGGCCAGGCAGACCTGGCGATCACCGGCGCGGTGCTGGTCGATGATCCCGCACTCGATCGCATCGCCATCGGCGCGGTCGAGCTGGTGCCGGTGGCCGCCCCCGGCCACGCGCTGGCAAGGATGAGCGCGGTGGCGCCGGGCACGGGGCGGCAATATCTCCAGCTCGTCCTCACCGATCGTTCCGCGCTGACCCAGGGACGCGATTTCTCGGTCCTGGCGGCGCGCACCTGGCGGCTGGGCGATCTGGGCGCCAAGCATGCCCTGCTGCGCCAGGGCATCGGCTGGGGCAACATGCCCCGCCATGTCGTGGCCGATGACCTGGCCAGTGGCCGTCTGGTCCACCTCGCCATGCCGGAAGGCGATTGCATCACCTATCCGATCCACGCGCAATGGCGGCGTGACAGCCCGGCCGGGCCGGCGCGCAGCTGGTTGCTGGAACGGCTGCTGGCGCTCGACTGCGCGCGGCAGGCCGGCGCCATCCATGACGGTTTGATGACGCATAATCTGGGGTAGTGCCGCCAAACTGTCATCGAAACGGCATCAATCTGAAACCGCACGGGGCTAGCCGGCGCGTCGCACCATTCCCCCTTTTGCACGGGGGCAAAATCCATGAGGGATTACCATGCGTCGCGTTTCTGCCCTGCTTGCCGGCTGCGCCGTGCTTTTCTCCTGCCCCGCCTTTGCCGCCGACGCTGCCGCGCCCGCGCCTGAATCCGCGCCCGATGCCGCCGCCAATGGCCCGGAAATCGTGGTGCTGGGCACCGGGCAGACCCGCCAGACGCAGGAAATCAAGGCCGCCGACCTGGCGATCCTGGCGTCGGGCACCAGCCCGCTCAAGGCCATTGAAAAGCTGCCCAGCGTCAACTTCCAGTCGGCTGACGCGTTCGGTAACTATGAATGGTCCACCCGCGTCACCATTCGCGGTTTCAACCAGAACCAGCTGGGCTTCACGCTCGACGGCATCCCGCTCGGCAACATGAGCTATGGCAACAACAACGGCCTGCATGTCAGCCGCGCGATCAGCCCGGAAAACATCGGCGTCACCGCCGTCAGCCAGGGTTCGGGCGCGATCGACACGCAGTCGACCAGCAACCTGGGCGGCACGCTGGAATTCAAGTCGATCGATCCGGCCGAACTGCTGCGCGATCACCACGTCGCCATCGATGCCAGCGGTTCCTATGGTTCGTCGGAAACCTGGCGCGGCTTCGGCCGTCTGGCCGTGGGCACGCCCGATGGCGTGCGCGCGTTCGGGTCGTTGCAGTACCAGAACGGCAACAAGTGGAAGGGCGATGGCCAGCAGCGCACGCTGATGACCAACTTCAAGTTCATTGCGCCTGCCGGCCGCATCAACCTGGAAGGCTGGTACAGCTATTCCGACCGCGTCGAGCAGGACTACCAGGATCTCTCGCTCGCGCTGATCGCGCGCCATGGCTACAACTGGGACAACTTCGGCCCGCACCAGTATGCCACGGCCGTGCTTGCCGCCGACGTTGGCGCCAACACCGGCTATACCGGCGTCAAGCCGACCAACCCGGCCGCCGGCACCACCTATCCCGACAACATGATCAACGCCGATGATGCCTATTACGACGCTGCCGGCCTGCGCCGTGACTGGGTCTATGCCTTTGGCGCCAGCGGCCCGCTGAACGATACGATCTCGTTCAACATCAAGTCCTACTATCACCACAATCGCGGCCAGGGCCTGTGGGGCACGCCCTATCTCGCCAGCCCCAGCGGCGTGCCGATGTCGGTGCGCACCACCGAATACGACATCAAGCGCGAAGGCGTGTTCGGCGATTTCGTGGTCGATCTGAACAAGAACAAGCTCACCGTGGGTGGCTGGGCCGAAAACAACGATTTCAACCAGGCACGCCGGTTTTATGGGCTGACCAGCCGCACCGTTCCCGGGATCGACTTCCACCACTTCCTGACCGATCCGTTCGCCACGCAGTGGTACATGGCGTACAACACCACCACGGTGCAGTACTACGTGATGGACGATATCGATCTGGGCGCGCTAAAGATCAATCTCGGCTGGAAGGGCTTTGACGTGATCAATCGCGCGTCCAAGCTGGCGGCGCAGAGCAACCTAGCGGTGGGCCGCCTCGAAGCGCGCGACTGGTTCCAGCCGCACGCTGGCCTCACCTACAAGCTGGGCGGCGGCGCCGAAGTCTTTGCCGGCTTCACCCAGGTGACGCGGGCCTTCACGGCAGACGCCACCTCCAGCCCGTTCTCCACCACCCAGGCCGGCTTCAACCAGATCGCCGCCAATGGCCTCAAGCCCGAACAGTCCGATACCTATGAAGGCGGCCTGCGCGTCAACAACGGGCCGCTCAACGCCGTGCTCGGCGGTTACCTCGTCAACTTCCGCAATCGCCTGCTGACGATCCCCACCTCGGTCGGCATCGTCGGCGCGGCCAACCTCGTGCAGAACGTGGGCAACGTCCGCGCCTATGGCCTGGAAGCGGTGGTGAACTACAAGCTGCCCTACGGCTTCGCGCTGTTCGCTTCCTACAGCTACAACAACAACACCTATCGCGACAACGTGGTGACCGCCAACGGGACGGCGCTCACCGCCGGCAAGACCGTGGTCGACACGCCCAAGCACCTGGCGCGCGGCGAAATCTCGTATGACAGCAATTCGTTCTTCGGGCGCGTTGCGGTCAACTATATGTCCAAGCGCTATTTCACCTACCTCAACGACCAGTCGGTGCCGGGCCGTGCCCTGGTCGATGCCACGCTGGGCTATCGCATCGACGTGGGCCAGCGCACGCCGCTCGAAATCCAGGTCAATGGCACCAACCTGTTCGACAAGAGCTACATCGCCACGATTGGTTCCAACGGCTTCGGCTTCTCGGGCGACAACCAGACCCTGCTGGCCGGTGCGCCGCGTCAGGTCTTCGTGACGCTCAAGGCCGGCTTCTGATCCACCCTGCGCGCGGGGGCCGTGTGCCCCCGCGCGATTCGCCTGATCGGCCCCGCTTCGGTTTGCCCGGAGCGGGGCTTTTTTTGTGCGGACACATTTTGCCATGAACTGCAGGAAATCGCGGTAATCCGCCGATTTTGCTGCGGAAAATGTCAGGTTTTGGTCAAATGTGACAATTCCTGACATGCGCGCGTCACAAAAGTGCAGCCATGCCCACCTAGGGGGTGGCGCGAAGGGGCGTTTGAGCCTCACCAGTGAGGGAAATCCGATGTTGAAGAACACTGTTCGTGCCGGCCTTCTGGCCGGGGCGGGCGCGCTTGCGCTGAACGCCATGCCGGCTTTCGCGGCCGACACTGCACCGGCTGCCGATGCTGCGGCAGAAGCACCGGCAAGCGATGCTTCTGCGGGTGAAAAGGGCCTGACCGAAATCGTGGTCACCGCCACCAAGCGGGAAACCAACCTTCAGAAGACGCCGATCTCGATCAACGTCGTTTCGGCTGAAACGATCAAGGACCGCCACGTCCAGAGCCTGCTCGACCTGGCCGATGGCGCCGTGCCGTCGCTGCGCGTGGCCACCTTCGAAGCGCGCCAGACCGCGCTGACTATCGGCATTCGCGGCATCGTGCCGCTCGACGCCAACCAGCCGGCGCGCGAGCAGGGCGTGGGCGTCTATATCGATGGCGTCTACATGGGCCGCCAGCATGGCCTCAACGCCGCGCTGTTCGACATGGAACGCGTCGAAGTGCTCAAGGGCCCGCAGGGCACCCTGTTCGGCCGCAACACCGAAGGCGGCGCGCTCAGCCTCGTGTCCAAGGCGCCCTCGGGCCAGTTCGGTGGCCGCATCAGCGGCGGCTTTGGCAACTACGGCTCGTACAACGGTGAAATCCACCTCGACCTGCCCGAATACCACAACTTCTCGGTCAAGCTCGATGGCGTGGCCCAGTACCAGGGCGCCACGGTCAAGAACCCGCTGGCGGGCCAGACCGGCTGGAACTATTTCGACCGTCGCGGTGGCCGCATCGCCGTGCGCTGGAAGCCGACAAGCGATATCACCAACGATTTCAGCTATGACAACGGCTGGGACAGCAACTCGCCATTCTACAGCCAGCTGCTCAACAAGAACCCCAACGGCTGCGTTGCCGGCCCGGTTGCCGCCAACAGCAAGTGCGTGGCGCCCGGCACGGCGTTCACCACGCTGACGGGCACCGTCGTGCAGCCGCCCAGCATTGTCGTGGTCAACGGCCAGACGCGCATGAAGGTGGCCGATATCGGCGTGCCGCAGCAGCCCAGCATCGACCGCACCCACGGCTTTACCAACACCCTGAAGTGGAAGGTATCGCCCGAACTCGAACTGCGCTCGATCACCGCATGGCGCGGCGTGACCAGCGAACAGTGGGATAACTCGGGCGGCGCGCACCGCGTGCCGGTCTATGCCGCCAATGCGCCATTCAGCCGCTATTCGCTGGCCAACCTGTGGCAGCACCAGTTCAGCCAGGAACTGCAGGCTGTCGGCTCGGTCGGCATCGTCGATTACGTTGCGGGCGTGTTCTACTTCAACGAGCACGTGTCGGATAACGCCGCCACGCCCAACTCCAACATCTGGAACGCTGACGGCACCGGCTACACCATCAACACCGCCGCGTTGCAAAATCCGTTCGCCTCGATCGACCGTGCATCGGTGGCCAATTCCAAGAGCCTGGCCGGCTACGCCCAGGCGACCGTCAACCCGACCGAGGCACTGCACATCACCGTGGGCGGCCGCTACACCCACGACGAAAAGAAGGGCACGCTGGTCACGTTCCGCAATGCTGCCAATGGCAACACGCTGGACAAGACCTGGAACAAGTTCAATCCGATGGCGACCATCGCCTATGACGTGAACGATGGCCTGCATGTCTATGCTAAGTATGCCACCGGCTATCGCGCTGGCGGTGCATCCTCGCGCTCGCCCACGTATCGCGGGTTCGATCCGGAAAACGTGAAGTCCTATGAAGTCGGCCTCAAGAGCGACTTCTGGGATCACCGCGCCCGGTTCAACATCGCCGGCTACATCATGGACCGCAAGAACAGCCAGGTGGACTTCAACGCGATCTACGTGTCGGGTTCGTCCAACGTCAACGTGCTGGAAACGGTCAATGTCCCCGGTGTGACCAAGATCCGCGGCATCGAAGCCGATCTGACGGTCAAGCCGGTGGAAGGCCTGACGCTGAACGCCTCCTACGCCTATACCTACACCAAGCTGCCGCAGGTGACGAACCCGTTCACCGGCATCACCCAGAACGTCTATGTGGTGTTCACCCCGCGCAACGCGGCGTCGGGCTCGATCGACTATGCCCACCCGATCGGCACCAACGGCGCCGAAGTGCGCCTGCACTTGGATGGCAACTATTCGCAGGCCACCCAGACGTTTGACCAGTATGCCACCAAGAACGACGCTTCGGTGGTATTCAACGGCCGCCTGGCCCTGGCCGACATTCCGGTGTCGAGCACTGGCCAGAAGCTGACGGTGGGTCTGTGGGGTCGCAACCTGTTCAACACCGCCTATGTCTATCGCCGCGATCCGTCGAACTCGCTGCCTGCCTTCGCGGTTGGCACCACGGGCAAGATCGGCGGCGTGCTGGGTGACTACGGCAACTTCAACGCGCCGCGCACCTATGGCCTGGATGCCACGATCAACTTCTGATCGCGCCAGCACACGAAACAAAAGGGGCGGCGGGGAAACCTGCCGCCCCTTTTCGTTACGGTGCAAGGTTTCCACCACCCCCCGACCCCAGGAGGGGGAGCAGGCATAAAAAAGCCCCCTCCTCTTCAGAGGAGGGGGTTGGGGGTGGTGGAAACCTTGCGCAAACCCGGCGCAAACCGCCAGATCAGGCCGCCTGGCGCGCGCCTGCCAGCACCGCTTCATAGCTGGCGAACAGCTCGCGGAAGTGATCGTCCATCGTGCGCGGCGGCGGCAGGTCGGCGCGGGGGCCATCCAGCCCGCTTTCGCGCGCCAGGGCATATTGCGCCACGGCTTCGGTCGCGGCAGCGGCGTTGGCGGATTCGTAAATCCACCCGTTCGACGCGCGCGCCTGGTCGCTGGCGCCGCCCTGGTCGGGCGCGATCAGCGGCAGGCCGCTCGCTCTGGCTTCGGCGGCGACCATGCAGAATGTCTCGGCCTCACAGCCATGCAGCAGGGCATCGGTGCTGGCCATCACGCGGGCCAGTTCGTGGCGCTTGGTGATCGGGGCGAGCACGCGGATATGCGGATTTCCGCCAATGCGCCGCTCGATCGCCTTGCGCTCGCGCCCCTGGCCGGCCAGCACCATGCCCACCGGGCGGCGGTTTCCCGCGGCGGTGACGGCATCGACCAGCATGGGCCAGCGCTTTTCCGGGGCAAAGCGCCCGACGCCCAGCAGCAGCGTGGCATCCTCTGGCAGCTCGCACAGCTCGAGCATGCCCTTGCGCAGCGCCAGATCGCGGAATTCGGGCGAGAAAATGCCGGGGTCGACGCCCATCGGGTTGGTGACCACCCGCGTCAGGCCACCGGCAGTGAGCCGGTCAGACAGGCTGGCGCTGGCGCTGACGATCATGTCATAGCGCTCGTCCAGGCGGCGCAGATGCCGCCAATAGCGCTCGAAAGCCTTGTCGATCGTGGGCCGCGTGGCCACCGGATCGAACCAGCGATAGGCATAGGCCGAGAGCGGATCGGCATGCATGATCAGCGCACGCGGCGCGTGGCCGGGCCAATCGGCAATCACGCTGGCGCTGCGCCAGGGCGACGATGCCTCGACGAAATCCGGCTTTTCCTCGTCCAGCGCGGCATAGAGCGCGGGGATGTCGGAAAACCAGCGATAGTTGAAATCGAGCGGGAACAGCTGGCTCTTCAGCCAGCGGATGCGGCCATTGGGGCCGCGCTCTTCGACATGGTCGCGCTGGCCAGGGGCGATGACGGTAATGTCATGCCCCAGCGCCGCCGCTGCCTTGAGCTTGCGATCGACATAGGTGCGCACCCCGCCGCCCTTGGGGGCGTAGAATGCGCTAACATCGACAAGCTTCATCACGCGCCCTTGAGTGGCCCCACCGACATCAGACCGTTACGGTAGTTCATCACGATCCGCAACGTGGTCGGTCCGTTTCCAGCCGAAACGGTGGCGCTGGCCGCCTTGGGCTTGGACCAGCCCAGGCGGGGGTTGCCGGAAAAGCCGATGCCGTCGCGCTGCCAGTTGAACTTGCGGTTGCCGTCGCGGTCATGCAGCACCGAAACGGTGTATTGGCCAGGGCCGGGCAGGCGCACGCACAGGCGTGGCGTGGGTTCGGCCGGGGTGTTGACCTCCACGCGGCGAAACGTCTTGCCCGCGCCGACCAGCACGTTGTCGTCGGCCAGGAAATCGCTGTCGTTGGCCGGATAGACTTCCAGCTTGAGCTTGCCGGTGTGGTCCTTCAGGCCCAGGATATCGACCATGAACGAGGGGCCATGCTCGCCAGGGCGGCATTGGCCTTCGGCCTTGCCGAGATCGGGGGTGGACGGCGGCAGCGGGCCGGCGCCCCCCAGCAGCAGGGCGGCGGGAATGACTGCGACAGGTGCCAGCAGGGCCAGCTTCTTCACGCGTTCTTCTCCTTCTGCACGAGATCCAGCAGCATCAGACCGATGAACAGGATCACGTGTGTGGCAACGATCAGCATCGATATCATCGCGATCATGACATCAGTCTGAACTCCCTTGCCCACGATCAGCGGCGTGATGCCGGCAAACGCGATATCCTTATTGGGGATGAAGGGAAGGCGTGCCACCAGCAGGCGGATGGTGGAAAAGAGGATCCAGGTGCCGATCGACACCTCGGGCAGGATCAGGTGCCAGGACAAGGCGGTAAAGCCCATGCCGGCGGCGATGCGCAGGCAGTGGACCATGAAGACGAACCACAACGAGCGGCCCGAAAGGCTGAAAATGCCCTTGCGCAGGAACGTGATGACCAGCGACGTCGCCAGGGCAAAGGCGATGGCCGAAACGATCAGCCAGGTGTTCTGGCCGAAATCGACCCGCCCGCTGACATACCAGGTAATGCCCATCATCAGAATCGTGATGATGTTGCCGGCCAGCGCCGAAAGGATCGCCACGTCCTTCACCGCGCCAAAGGGCGAGCCCTCCATCTTCACATGGCGGCGCGCCCAGTCGTAGAAATAGACTTCCCCGACATAGCCCAGCAGCAGTTCGTTGCCGACCAGCTTCTTGAGCAGCGGCGCCAGGCCCGAAAACGGGATGCCCCACAGCTTGCGGAAGATCACCCAGTCGGCCACCGGCCCGGCGAAATAGCTGGCGGCCAGCACCAGCCAGATCAGCGGGGAGCGCGGGATGATCGATACCACCATCAGCCAGTTGAGCTGGCGCAGCTGCCACAGCACGGCGCACAGGATCGCCACCGAAACGGCGGGGCCCAGATAGGCGCTCCATTTGCGCAGGCCGCTGGCTTGGGGAGCGGTCTCGGGAATCGCGGGTGTCGTCATCGTTTCTCGTTCAGGCCCGGGCGCGGCGTTACAGCGAACATGGTCGCCGCGCTATCCGCTTTCTGCGGGTTGGCGTGCGCGACGGGTTCGCCCGTGCCGGGCAGCGGGTGATCAGCCATGGGCCAGTCGCTGCATTTCAACGACATAGCTTTGGGCGGCAATTTCCACAGTAAAACGGCGCGCCTGGGCGCGGGCGGCGGCCGAATCGAACGGCAGGCTGGTGATGCGATCCATCGCCGCGGCCAGCGCCGCGGCATCGCGCACCGGCACGAGCAGGCCAAAGCGGCCCTGGCCGAGCAGATCGCCCATGCTCACGCTGCATGTCGTCGCTACCACCGGCAGCCCGGCGGCCAGCGCCTCGGGCACCACGGCGGGCACACCTTCATAATCGGATGACATGACCAGCGCATCGGCGCCAAGCAGCGCGGCGGACACCGGATTGACATGGCCGGGCAGATCGACCCGATCGGCAATGCCCAGACTGCGGGCGAGGGCTTCCAGGGTCTTGCGCGCCGATCCTTCGCCCAGGATGGTCAACCGATCATCGCCCCGCGCGATCTGGGCAAAGGCGCGCAGCAGCAGCGGAAAGTTCTTTTGCGCCGCCAGCCGGCCGATCGCCAGGAAGCGGCGCCCGCCGGCCGCATCGCGCGGCGGGCGGGGCAGGGCTTCGAGGTGGGCGATCTGCGCTTCGTCGAGCGCGGGGTCATCGATGATCGCGACGCGTTCGGGCGGCGCGCGCATCAGCGTTTCCAGTTCGGCCCGCATCGGCGCGGCCATGCCCACCAGGCGATCGAGCATGCGGCCCTGGATCTTGAGCCACAGGCGATAGAACGGCCGCGCCGGGGCGGGCAGATCGGCCCGCGACAGATCGTTGCTGATCTTGGCCAGGATCGGCGGGCAGCGCTTGCCCAGCAGCAGCCGCATGGTCACGGCCACCACGGTATAGGAATTGCCCGCGCAAAACAGCACATCGGGGCGGTGGCGGCGGATCGCGCCCGGCAGGCGCAGCATCATCCACAGCGTTTCCCAGGCGGCGGTGGGGACGCCATGGCTATCGAACACATCGGCCTCAAGCCCCGGCCATTCGCCGCGCATCGCGCCCTGAGTGCGGCCCAGCACCAGGCGCGCATCGACGCCCTGCGCCAGCCAGGCGCGGTGCAGGCGCAGCGCCACGCGCTCCACCCCGCCCGGCTCGAAGCTGTGCAGGAAGGTCAGAACGCGCAAGGGTCGTTGCGTGGTCGCGGTCAAAACAGGCTCGTCGGGCCGGTCAGGCTGGCATAGCGCGCGGGTTCGTGGCTCTTGGCAAAGCGTGCCAGCGTGGCATCGATCGAGCGCAGCAGGGCAGGCACCGTAGTATCGCCGGGATGCACCGCCACGCGCACCGTCCGCGTCAGCGGCAGTGCCTGGCGGGCCAGGGCGGAAAACCACAGCGAAGAGCGGATGCGCGCCTTGCTGCGGCTGGCCCAGGTGATCACGGGCCCCTTGGCCAGTACTTCGCCGCTTTGCGGGCGCCACACCTTCATGTGGTCTTCGGCCAGGGCAAAGCCCAGGTCGGCCATGGCCTGGTGCGCGCCGGGGCCATAGAGCCAGGCCGGCGCGATGAAGCCGGTTACCGGGCGGCCGAGAATGTCTTCGACCAGAGCCTTGCCCTGCGCCATGCGGGCCAGCGCCTCGGCATAGGGCAGGTTGAGGAATTCACCCTCGCCGGCGGTCATGTGCTTGCCCTTGAAGCCGGCCAGGCCTTGCTCTGCAGGGGTTTCGTCCTTGTGGCACCAGCCGTGCAGGAACATCTCGATGCCCATGTCGGCCCATTGCCGCAGCCGCGCCTGGAACGCGGCATTGCCCGCGAGCGGCGCGCTGCGCCAGTGATCCGGGATCACCAGCATGGCAAACTTGCCCGTGCCGAGATGGCCGGACAGGCGCTCTGCCAGGGCATCGACCTGCGCTTCGAAACGCGGGCTGACATCGTGGATCGAGGCCAGCAGGCGCTTGCGCGGCGCATCGGGAATCGCTGGTGTTGTCATGCCGGAAACGCTCGTGATCCCTTTTGTCTCGGCGCCAAGGCCCCCCTTGCACCGGCCCATGGGCCTGTCGCAAATGGCGGGAAAATGCAACCGGGTTCCGGTGCTTTGCCACCGGGCGCAAAACGCTGTCGCTTCATCGCCAGGTTATTGTCTATCGCGAAGATTGAGTTATCTCTTGTTCATGTCGGGACGTAAACCGAGTCGACCGGCCGCTTCCTTGGTGGGAGAACTTGTATGGCCCATGAACATGCCTTTAGCCGCACTGCCGATCCGATCATCCTGACCGTGCCGGGGCTGGACAATTCCGGTCCTGATCACTGGCAAACCATTTGGGAACAGACACTTCCCGATTGCCACCGGGTTGACCTCGGGCTGTGGAACGATCCGCACCGCAACACCTGGGTCAACAAGCTGGCCCTGGCGATACAGCGGGCCCACGAAGGGGCCGGGCGCCCCGTCGTGCTGGTGGCGCACAGCCTGGGTTGCCTGGCCGTGGCCTGGTGGGCGGAATATGAACGCTTGGCCAATGGCCCGCGCCAGATGCCGGTGATTGGCGCTTTGCTGGTGGCGCCGCCCGATGTGGAAGACGGGGTGAAAGACCGCCGCCTGACCCGCTTTGCCCCGGTGCCCGAAACCGAACTGCCGTTCCCCGCGATCGTGGTGGGCAGCCGCGATGATCGCTATGCCACACCCGGGGCCACGCGCCGCCTGGCCCAACGCTGGGGCGCGCGCTTTGCCGATGCCGGCGCTGCCGGGCATATCAATGCGCAATCGGGCCTGGGTGAGTGGGCGTTCGGCCGCCTGCTGCTCAACCGCCTGCTGCCCCGCGCGCTGTCGCTTGATGATGGCCGGGCCACTTATGTGCCCACGCCGCGCCGCTTCGTCGATCCGGCCTTGCGCCGCCTGGGGGCCTGACAAGGCGTTCAATCTCCCCTCCTCTTCAGAGGAGGGGTTGGGGGTGGTGCGAAGCCTTGTGCAAGGTGTCCACCACCCCCCGACCCCCTCCTCTAAAGAGGATGGGGAGGACAAATTTCTATGATCCGTTCGCCCTGAGCTTGTCGAAGGGCCCCTCAGCCCAACGCTACCCCCTCGGTCCGGCTCACCCGAAAACCGGGCCGCGCATGATCGGGCGCACGCCATTGCCCCCCCGGCGTCGCCGGGTCTTCCCATCGCCCGCCGTCCATCGCCGCGCCGTCGAGCGCCAGCCATTGCCCGTCTTCGGGAAAGCGCGCCATGTCGCCCTGCCTGGCGGCAGAAAGCCGCGCTACGAAATCCTCAAGATCCCGATCGCGCGCCTGCCAGTCGATCCATGACAGCGGATTGTCCTGGGAATAGGCATTGTTGTTGCCTTGCTGGCTGCGGCCAAACTCGTCACCGGCGGTCAGCATGATCGTGCCTGTTGACGCAAACAGCGTGCCCAGCAGCGCGCGCTGGGCCGCCTGGCGCCGCGCCAGCACGGCGGGATCGTCGCTTGGGCCTTCAACGCCATTGTTCCACGAATAGTTGTCGTCGTGCCCGTCGCGGTTGTTTTCGCCGTTGGCCTCGTTGTGCTTGTGGGCAAAGGCGACGCAGTCGGCCAGGGTAAAGCCATCGTGCGCCGCCAGGAAATTGACGCTGCGGCACGGCATGCTTTCACACGGGCCAAACACGTCGGCCGAGCCGGCCAGCCGCGTGGCGAGGGCGCCCAGTGTTCCATCGCCGCGCCAGAACCGCCGCACATCATCGCGAAAGCGGTCGTTCCATTCCAGCCAGTTGGCCGGAAACTGGCCGAGTTGATAGCCGCCCGGCCCGATGTCCCACGGTTCGGCAATCAGCACGCGGTCTGCCAGCAGCGGATCGGCGGCGATCTCGGCAAAGATCGGGGCATCGGCGGCAAAGCCGGGACCGCGCGCCATGATCGGCGCCAGATCGAAGCGGAAGCCATCGACGCCGGCATGGGCCACGAAATGGCGCAGCGTATCGATCGTCAACTGGCGGACGTGGGGCTGCGCGAAATCGAGCGTGTTGCCGCAGCCGGTATCGTTGATCAGGCTGCCATCCGCAGCATGGCCATAGGCGGCGTTGTCTAGCCCGCGCAGGCTGACAATCGGCCCGGCCACGTCGCTTTCGCCAGTGTGGTTGAACACCAGGTCAAGGATTGTGCCGATGCCTGCGGCGCGCAGAGCGGCGACGGTGTCGCGCAGTTCGGCGATCCCGCCCGGGCACAGCCCCGGATCGAGCGCCATGAATGCCACCGGGTTATAGCCCCAGGCATTGCGCAGGCCGAGTGGGGGCAGGTGGCGCTCGTCTATCCATGCCACGATCGGCATCAGTTCCACCGCGTTGATGCCCAGCTTGACGAGGTGCGCCAGCACGGCGGGCTGCGCCAGCGCGGCCACCGTGCCGCGCAGATGCGCCGGCACATCGGGGTGCAGCATGGTAAAGGCGCGCACGTTCAGTTCATAGATCAGCCCGCCCGGCGCAAACAGCGGCGGGGCAGGGGGCACGGTAGGCAGGTCTCCCGTCACGATCGCCTTTGGCACCAGCGCGGCGGTATCGGCGCCAAAGGTGGAAAGGGCCGGATCATAGACAAAGCGCTGGTCCAGTTCGACGGCATGGGGATCAACCAGCAGCTTGGCTTGATCGAACCACAGCCCGCGTTCGGGCGCCCATTCCCCATCGGCACGATAGCCATAGCGCGTGCCGGCGTGATTGCCCGCCAGGGTCAGCGTCCAATCGTCGCCCGCGCGTACCATGGCATGGCGCGTTTCGGCGCCTTGCGCATCGAACAGGCACAGCCACACCGCATCGGCCAGCGGCGCGCGCACCCGCCAGGCCGTGCCGGCAGGGACAGGGTGCGCGCCGTGGTCCATCAGGTGATCACGTCGGGGGCGGTGCGGCCGGTGTGGGCGACGATGCCGGCCACGGCATCGGCTGCGGCAATCAGGTCGGCCAGCATGTCGCTGGTTTCACGGTCAAGATAGCCGTCCGCCGGCTCATAGCGTTCGAGATAGACGCGCAGCGTCGCCCCTTCGGTGCCGGTGCCCGACAGGCGGAAGACGATGCGCGATCCGCCTTCGAACAGCACGCGCAGGCCCTGGTTGGCGCTGGTGCTGCCATCGACGGGATCGAGATAGGAAAAGCTGTCTGCCGTGGCGACAGTCAGCGGGCCAAAGCTTTGCCCCGGCAGGCTGGCGAGCTTGCCGTTCAGCGCCGCCATCAGGGCATCGGCCTGCTCGGTCGGCAGCCCTTCATAATCGTGGCGGGCATAATAGTTGCGGCCATACTTGGCCCAGTGCTCGCGTGCCAGTTCGTCCACGCTGATCTTACGCACGGCCAGGATATTGAGCCACAGCAGCACGGCCCACAGGCCGTCCTTCTCGCGCACATGGTCCGATCCGGTGCCAGCGCTTTCCTCGCCGCAGATCGTCGCCATGCCGGCGTCGAGCAGGTTGCCGAAGAACTTCCAGCCCGTGGGGGTCTCATAGGCGGGGATGCCAAGCGCCTCGGCCACGCGATCGGCCGCCGCGCTGGTCGGCATCGAGCGGGCGATCCCGGCCAGGCCCCGGGCATAGCCAGGCGCGAGGTGGGCATTGGCGGCCAGCATGGCCAGGCTGTCGGACGGGGTGATGAAACGGCCCTTGCCGACGATCAGGTTGCGATCGCCATCGCCATCCGATGCCGCGCCGAAATCGGGCGCATCGGGGCCGAACATGGCATCGAACAGCGCCTTGGCATGGACCATGTTGGGATCAGGGTGATGCCCGCCGAAATCCTCCAGCGGCACGCCGTGGCGCACCGTGCCGGGCGCAAAGCCCAGCCGCTTTTCCAGGATTTCCGTGGCATAGGGGCCGGTCACGGCATGCATGGCATCGAATGCCATGGTCAGGCCATCGGCCACGGCAGCGCGGATCGCGGCAAAATCGAACAGCGTTTCCATCAGGTCGGCATAGTCAGCCACCGGATCGATCACCGAGACCTGGCACCCGCCCACGTCGACGCTGCCGCAGGTGTCGAGGTCGATGTCAGCGGCGTCCACCGCCAGCCAGCGGTCGATCGTCTGCGTGCGGGCATAGATCGCCTCGGTCACGCCTTCGGGCGCCGGGCCGCCATTGGCGATGTTGTACTTGATGCCGAAATCCTCGTCCGGCCCGCCGGGGTTGTGGCTGGCCGAAAGGATCAGGCCGCCGCTTGCCTTGTAGCGGCGGATCACGTTGCTTGCGGCCGGCGTGGAGAGGATGCCGCCCTGGCCGACCAGCACCTGGCCATAGCCATTGGCGGCGGCCATGCGGATCGCCTGCTGGATCACCGTGCGGTTGTGGTAGCGCCCGTCGCCACCGATCACCAAGGTGCTGCCGGGCGCACGCTCCACCACATCGAACACCGCCTGGATGAAGTTTTCGGCATAGTTGGGCTGAGCAAACACGCGCACTTTCTTGCGCAGGCCCGATGTGCCCGGCTTCTGCCCGGCATAGGGCGTGGTCTGGTGGGTGGTGATCGTCATTCTGCCCCCGCAAGTTGGCGATAGAGCGCAGCATAGGCGTGCCCGCTGCGCTTCCATGAAAAGTCCGTCTTCATGCCTGTTCGCTGCATCTGCGTCCAGACATCACGCTGGCCATAAAGGGCAATCGTGCGCGTTATCGCATCTGCGAAAGAAGGATAGGTGACGCCGTGGAACGTCACCCCAGTGGCCGCCTGGCCGTTGATCGCCGCCAGGTTGGCATCCACCACGGTATCGGCCAGGCCCCCGGTATGCGCCACCACCGGCACGCAGCCATAGGCCAGGCCATAAAGCTGCGTGAGGCCGCAAGGTTCGAACCGGCTGGGCACCAGGATCGCGTCGCCGCCGCCCTGCATGCGGTGCGATAGCGCCTCGTCATAGCCGATGCGCAAGCTGACGCGCCCGGGATGGCGCGCAGCGGCGGCATGCAGGCCGGCCTCCATCGCCGGATCGCCCGCGCCAAGCAGCGCCAGCCGCCCGCCCAGGCCGACCAGATGGTCGATCACTTCCAGCAGCACGTCGATGCCCTTCTGCCAGGTCAGCCGGGTGACGCACACGAACAGCGGCCCATCGCCCTGTTCCAGATGGAACTCCCGCTCCAGCGCGCGCTTGTTGGCGGCACGCCGGGCGAGCGAGCGCCAGGAATAGGTCTGCAGCAGGTGCTGGTCGGTTTCAGGGTTCCACACCGCCGGATCGATGCCGTTGACGATGCCGTGCACGCGATCGCCCTTGGTGGCGATCAGGCCTTCCAGCCCCATGCCAAAGGCAGGATCGCGGATCTCGCGGGCATAGGTCGGGCTCACCGTGGTGATCGCGCTGGCGCTTTCCAGCCCGGCTTTGAGGAAGCCCACGCCGCCGTGGTATTCCACGCCGTCGATCGCCCAGGCCCACGAGGGCAGCCCCATCAGGGCAAAGATATCGGCGCCATAATAGCCCTGGAACGCCATGTTGTGGATGGTCATGACCGAAGGGATCGCCGTGCCGGCGGGGGCAAAGCGCATATAGGCCGGGGCCATCGCCGCCTGCCAATCGTGCGCGTGGGCAAGATCGAAGGCCAGGCCTTTCACCGCGCCGCCCGCCACATCGGCAGCCGCGCGGCCAAACGCGGCAAAGCGGCGCCAGTTGTCACCCCAGTCGCGCCCGGCGAGATCGGCATAGGGGCCGCCGTCGCGGGCAAACAGGTTGGGGCTGTCGACCACCAGCAGCGGATGGCTGCCCAGCTTGCCCGCCAGCAGCCGGGCCGGCTCGCCCAGCAGGCTGTCCCACTGGTGGATCGCCTTGGCCTTGCCCAGCGCCTTGGTCACGGCGGGATAGCCCGGCAGGATCGTGGTCATCGCCACGCCATGCGGCGCCACGGCATCGGGCAGGGCGCCCGCCACATCGGCCAGCCCCCCGGTTTTGATCAGTGGCACCGCTTCGGATGCAATGGAAAGAACGCGCAAGGTCATTCCAGTCTCCCCGGCCAGCCAGCCGGTCTTAAGGCATCTTTGGTCCTGTCCTTCGTCACCCCCGGACCTGTTCCGAGGTCCAGCTTGCGGCCTTTGCCGGAACAAGCGGAAAGAAGCGGGGCCCCGGATCAAGTTCGGGGCGACGACAGGTTGTGTTACCGTTGTTGGCGCTAAACCAGCTTGTCGATCATCGCCTTGGTGATGAGGCAGACACCGTTGTCGGTGCGGCGAAACCGCCGCGCGTCCAGTTCGGGATCTTCGCCCACTACCAGCCCTTCGGGAATGCGCACGCCCGAATCCAGGATCACCCGGCTAAGCTTGGCACCGCGGCCGATGTTGCAATAGGGCAGGATCACGCCTTCCTCCACGCTGGAGAATGACCCCATCTTGACCCCGGTGAACAGCAGGCTGCGCTTGGCCAGCGCGCCCGAAACGATGCAATCCTGGCTGATCAGCGAGGAAATCGCCATGCCGCGCCGGCCTTCCTCGTCGTGCACGAACTTGGCCGGGGCGGCGATGATCTGGTCGGTCCAGATCGGCCACTCGCGATCGTACATGTTGAGCTTGGGCACCGTGTCGGTCAGGTCGAGGTTAGCCTCGAAATAGGCGTCGAGCGTGCCCACGTCGCGCCAGTATTCCTCGATCTCGTCGGCCGCGCGGATGCAGCTGTTACTGAAGCGGTGGGCCACCGCCTTGCCGTGCTTGACGATGTAGGGGATGATATCGCCGCCGAAATCGCGGTTCGAGCCTGGCGTTGCCGCATCGCGGCGCAACTGGTCGAACAGGAATTCGGTCTCGAACACATAGATGCCCATCGATGCCAGGGCATGGTCCGGATCGCCGGGGATGGTCGGCGGATCGGCCGGCTTTTCGACAAAGCTGGTGATCACGCTGTCTTCGTCCACGCCCATCACGCCAAAGCCGGTCGCCTCGGCCTTGGGCACCACCAGGCAGCCCACGGTCACATCGGCCCCCGAATTGACGTGCTGCTGCAGCATCAATTCGTAGTCCATCTTGTAGATGTGGTCGCCCGCCAGGATCACCATGTGCTTGGGCGCATGGGCCTGGATGATGTCGATGTTCTGATAGACCGCGTCGGCCGTGCCTTCATACCACAACAGCTCGGAAATGCGCTGCGAGGCGGGCAGGATGTCAAAGCTTTCGTTGCGTTCCGGGCGCATGAAGTTCCACGCGCGGTTCATGTGCCGGATCAGCGAGTGCGCCTTGTATTGCGTCGCTACGCCGATGCGGCGAATGCCCGAATTGATCGCGTTCGACAGGGCAAAGTCGATGATCCGGCTGACCCCGCCGAAATAGACGGCCGGCTTGGCGCGGTTGTCGGTCAGTTCCTTCAACCGGCTGCCGCGTCCGCCAGCCAGGACATAGGCCATGGCATCGCGAGCCAGGGGTTGCCCATAGGTTTTGCGCATCCGTTCCTCCTGGCCGTTCATTCGGCCTTGCTCTGATATTCAAACATCATCGTTGAAAGCGGCGGCAGGATGACAAACGCCGCCCCGTCTTCCGCCACGATCTTTCCGGCATTGCCCTGGCCGCTGCCGCCATAGTGCGCCGCGTCAGAGTTGAGCACTTCGCGCCATTCCCCGTCGTGCGGCAGGGGCAGGCGATAATGGTCGTGCAAGGCGGGCGTCATGTTGCACACCACCACCACCACCACCGGCGCATGGCCGGGCGCGCGGCGCACCCAGGCAAACACGCTGGCCAGCGCATCGTCCACCACCAGCCATTCAAATCCTTCGCCCTCGCAATCGCGCGCGTGCAGTGCGGGCAGGGCGGCATAGGCGCGGTTCAGATCGCGCACCCAGGCCTGCATGCCGGCGTGGGGAGCATGGTCGAGCATGTCCCAATCGAGCGCGCGCGCCTCGCTCCATTCGCGGCGCTGGGCAAATTCCTGGCCCATGAACAACAGCTTCTTGCCGGGATAGCCCCACATCATCCCGTAATAGGCGCGCAGGTTGGCAAACTTGTGCCAGTCATCGCCGGCCATCTTGCCCAGCATGCTGCCCTTGCCGTGCACCACTTCGTCATGGCTGATCGGCAGCACGAAGTTTTCGGTAAAGGCATAGACCAGGCCGAAGGTGATCTCGTTGTGGTGATAGCGGCGATGCACCGGGTCCCGCGCCATATAGCGCAGGGTATCGTTCATGAACCCCATGTTCCACTTGAAGCCGAAGCCCAGGCTGCTCGGCCGCTCGCCTTCGTCCAGCGCGGGCTGGGTGACGCCGGGCCAGCTGGTCGATTCCTCGGCCATGGTCATCACGCCGGGGCAGGTGCCATAGACCGCCTGGTTCATCGCCCGCAGGAAATCGACCGCTTCCCAGTTCTCGCGCCCGCCCTGGGCATTGGGAATCCATTCGCCGCTCTTGCGCGAATAATCGCGGTACAGCATCGAGGCGACAGCATCCACGCGCAGCCCGTCGACGTGATAGCGTTCGGCCCAGAACAGCGCATTGTTGATCAGGAAATCGCGCACCTCGCGCCGGCCGAAATTGTAGATCGCGGTGTTCCAATCGGGGTGGAACCCTTGGCGCGGGTCTTCATGTTCATAGAGCGCCGTGCCATCGAACCGCGACAGGCCATGCGCGTCGGTGGGAAAATGCGCCGGCACCCAATCGATCAGCACGCCCAACCCGGCGCGGTGGGCGCCATCGACAAAGCGGGCGAAGCCCATCGGCTCGCCAAATCGGGCCGACGGGGCATAGAGCCCGGTGGTCTGATAGCCCCAGCTCGGGTCATAGGGATGCTCTGACACCGGCAGGAACTCGATATGGGTAAAGCCCATGTCGACGGCATAGGGGATCAACTGGTCGGCGAGTTCGTCCCAGCTGTAGAACTCGCGCCCGTCGCCCGGCTTGCGCCACGATCCGGCGTGCACCTCATAGATCGAGATCGGCTGGTGGCGCGGATCGGCCTTTTCCCAGAACGCGCGGTGTTCAGCATCGCCCCAGGCGTGGGGCGGGGCGTCAAGCGTGATTGAGGCGGTATGCGGGCGCAGTTCTGCCGCCAGGGCATAGGGATCGGCCTTGTACGGCTGCACCGTGCCGTCGCTCGCCACGATGCGATACTTGTAGGGCCGCCCACCGCCGATGTCGGGCAGGAACAGTTCCCAGATGCCGGTGTCGCTGCGGCGACGCATCGGGTGGCGGGCACCGTCCCAATCGTTGAAATCGCCCACCACGCTCACCAGCCGGGCATTGGGCGCCCAGACGGCAAAGTGCACGCCGCGTGCGCCTTCGTGATCGATCACGTGGGCGCCCAGCTTGTCGAACAGGCGGTGGTGGGTGCCCTGGCCGATCAGGAAATCATCCACCGGGCCCAGCACCGGCCCGAACGAATAGGGATCGGTCACCTGCCAGCTATGTTGCCCGGCCTGGCAGGCATAGCGCACCGGCTGCGGTGACCCGGCCACTGGCCCTTCGAACAGGCCGCGCGGATCGACACGTTTCAGAACGCCCAGCGGCGTGCCGTCAAGGGCGAACGCTTCTGCCCGTTCGGCGCCGGGCAGAATGGCGCGGGCAAAGGCACCTTGCGGGCCGGGATGCACCCCCAGCAGGGAAAACGGATCGGCATGGGTGCCGTCAAGCAGCGCCGTAATCGCCTCGGCCGGGGGGTGCAGGCTCAGGATGTCACACTCCCCAGATGTCGCGGGCATATTCGCCGATCGTGCGATCGGACGAGAACCAGCCCACGTTGGCGATGTTGCGGATGGCGCTGGCGCGCCACGCCGGCTGGTTGGCCCAGCGCGCGTCGACCCCGCGCTGCGCGGCGTGATAGGCGTCGAAATCGGCCGCAACCAGGAACCAGTCGCTGTCATAGAGCCCGCCCATCAGCCCGGCATAGCGGTGCGGATCGTCGGGCGAGAACACGCCGCTGGCAATGGCCGAGATCGCCTGCTGCAATTCCCGGCTGCCTTCGATCACGGCGCGCGGGTTATAGCCATCGGCGCGGATCGCCGCCACTTCCTCGGCGGTTTTGCCGAAGATCACGATGTTGTCATCGCCGACCCGGTCCTTGATCTCGATGTTGGCGCCATCGAGCGTGCCGATCGTCAGCGCGCCGTTAAGCGCGAACTTCATGTTGCCGGTGCCCGATGCTTCCATCCCGGCCGTGGAAATCTGTTCCGACAGATCGGCGGCAGGGATGATGCGTTCGGCCAGGGTCACGTTGTAGTTGGGCACGAACACCACCTTGAGCAGGCCCCCGACCGAAGGATCGGAGTTGACGCGGCGGGCAATGTCGTTGGCCAGTTTGATGACCAGCTTGGCGTTGTGATAGCTCGACGCCGCCTTGCCCCCAAAGATCTTTACGCGCGGGGTCCAGTCGCGTTCCGGGTGGCTGCGAATTTGATCATAGAGCGCCACCGTCTCGATCAGGTTGAGCAGCTGGCGCTTGTATTCGTGGATGCGCTTGATCTGCACGTCGAACAGGGCATCGGGATCGAGACGGACGCCGGTCAGCTGCTTGATATGCCCGGCCAGCGCCACCTTGTTGGCGCGCTTTACCTCGGCAATGCGTTCGCCAAGCTGCGCGTCATCGGCCATCGCGTTGAGATCGGACAGCTTTTCGGCATCGTCGAGGAACGCATCGCCGATTGCGTCCTTGATCACGCCCACCAGCCGCGGGTTGCACTGCTGCAACCAGCGGCGCGGGGTGACGCCGTTGGTCTTGTTGTTGATGCGCGTGGGATAAAGGGCGTGAAGATCGGCAAACACCGTGGTCTTCATCAGCTCGGTATGCAGCGCGGCCACGCCGTTGATCGAATGCGCGCCCACGAAGGCCAGGTTGGCCATGCGCACGCGCCGCTCGCCGCCCTCGTCGATCAGGCTGATCGCGGCGATCGCACGGTCATCCAGCCCGGCCTTGCGCGCTTCGCGCAACACGCGGCTGTTGATCGCATAGATGATCTGCATGTGGCGCGGCAGCAGGCGTTCGAACAGCGGCAGCGGCCAGCTTTCCAGCGCTTCGGGCAGCAGGGTGTGGTTGGTATAGCCCACCGTGCGCTTGGTCACGTCCCAGGCCTCGTTGAACTCAAGCCCGTACATATCCACCAGAATGCGCATCAGCTCGGCCACGGCCACGCTGGGGTGCGTGTCGTTGAGCTGGATGGCGGCCTTGTCGGGCAGGGTGCGCACGTCGCCATGGTATTGCGCGTGGCGGCGCACGATGTCCTGGATACTGGCGGAGGTGAAGAAGTATTCCTGGCGCAGGCGCAGTTCCTGGCCCGCCGGCGTGCTGTCGGCCGGATAGAGCACGCGCACCAGGGCATCGGCGCGCACCTGCTCGGCCAGTGCGCCAGCGTGGTCACCGGCGTTGAACGCGTCGAGGCGGATGGGATCGAGCGGGTTGGCCGTCCACAGGCGCAGGGTGTTCACCCGCTTGCCCTTGTAGCCCACTACCGGCGTATCGACGGCGCTTGCCTCGACCTTTTCATGCGGGCGCCATTCCACGCCATCGCCGTTGTCGATCACCTCGCCGCCAAAGCCGATCATATAGGCGCTTTCGCGGCGGTCGAACTCCCACGGGTTGCCGTGGCTCAGCCAGGTTTCGGGCAGTTCCACCTGCCAGCCATCGTCGATGCGCTGGCGGAACATGCCGTTCACATAGCGGATGCCATAGCCGTAGGCGGCTATGTCCAGGCTCGCCAGGCTTTCCATGAAGCAGGCAGCCAGGCGGCCAAGGCCGCCGTTGCCCAGCGCCGCATCGGGTTCCAGCTCTTCCAGCGCGGCCAGGTCAAAACCATGGCTGGCCAGCGCCTTTTCCATTTCGCGCGTCAGGCCCAGGTTCGACAGCGCGTCGCGCAGCAGCCGGCCGATGAGGAATTCCAGGCTGAGATAGTAAACCCGCTTGCCGCCCTGGTCATAGGTCTTGCGGGTGGATTCCATCCAGCGATCGATGATCACGTCGCGCAGCGCCAGGCAGGTGGCGGTGTACCAGTCGTGGGGCTTGGCGGCCCGTTCATCCTTGCCCACGCGGTGCCGCAGCACATCGATGATGTGGGCGTCGATCTCGGCAACCTTGGACGTGATTTCGAGGCTCATGGCTATTGCTCCACCTGCTTGGGCCGTGCCGTGCTGCGCGCTTGCGGGCGCAACATGGACCAGGCCGGTTATCCCGGCCTTCCTGTGGCTCCTGCCCCCGTGTCGCGCAGATCCGGCGCCGCCCCCTTGCGACACGCGGCCCCCGGCCAGCGGCTTGTTGCCGCAGCCTGGCATGCACCGGCTGCGACCTCCCGTTGCCAGGGGTAAGCCAGCCTTGCCCCCGCCGACAAGCGCAGAGTTTTGCCCATCACCAGATTGGTGGAAATCGCGCCGGCCCGCTGGCCTTCGTCATGGCCGCCTGCGGCCCTGGTCTTGCGTATGATCGCCCGGTGCAAAAGCCCATCCCCCAAGGCCGTGCGCGCTGCCCTTGCGCGTCTGCCCACGGCTGGAACGCTAGGCGCAAATCCTGCATGTGTCTGCCCGTCGCAGGATAGAATACGATTGCAGGCTGGATGTGCAGCAGCCGGGCTGCGACAGGCTCAGCCTGAACGGTCTGATAGTCCAGAACCCCGTTCGCCCCGAGCCTGTCGAAGGGCCTTTCGTGAAAGCGCTGGCCCGGCGCGCTTACCGCATCCCAATTCGCAGGCCGGCCCACAGCGTGCGCGGCGTGCCGATATCGATCGTGCCGCCCGAATTGCGCGTGACGATCGTGGTATCGAACAGGTTTTCGCCGCGCAGCACCAGGCTGGCCCAGCTGGTCAGCGGGACCTGGGCAAAGGCATCGAGCGTGGTGGCCGCGCGCAGCGGCGCGGTTTGCAGATCGTCTTCATAGGCCAGGCCCACGTGCCGCAGGGTCAGCGCCCCGGTCCAGTGCGGGGCGGGGTGCCAGGCGAGCGTGCCGCTGGCGGCAATGCGCGGCGTCTGCGCCGGGCGCATGCCATCGAGCGCGGTGCCCGGCGCCTCAACCTTGGCGTCGGTCCATGCCAGGCTGCCGTTGAATGACACCGTGCCTGCAGTCACCTCGGCGCCCAGTTCCACGCCGCGCGCATGCACGGCCGCCACGTTCTGGCGCTGGCGCACCGTGGTATTGCCGGTGGACGACAGCGTCACGTTGGCGATCGCATCCTTCACCTTGTTGTCGAACGCGGTGACCGACAGCATCACGCCCTTGGCCGGGGTCAGGTCGATGCCTGCTTCAAAGCCCAGCAGGCGCTCGTTCCTGAGCGTCGGATTGCGCTGGGTGGTGGTCAGCGACACGCCGCCATTGCCATTGGGGGCGGCCAGCGTGAACGAACGATACAGTTCGTTGAGCGTGGGCAGGCGCAGCCCGGTATAGGCCGCGCCGCGCAGCGCCGCCCATGATGCAGCATTGAGCACCGCGCCAGCGCGCCAGCTGCCCTGCCAGCCGCTGCGCGCGGCAACGGCCGGATCGGCTGCCGATGTGCTGGTCACCGTGCCGGCAGCGTTGCGTTCTTCGTAATGGCCCTGGGTGATCGCCCAGCGATCGGCGCGCCCGCCGGCGGTCAGCACCAGCGGCCCCAGCGTCCAGTCGTCCTCGATGAAAAAGCCCACGTCGTCGGTGTGCCCGCCGGCGCGGCGCCGCGCGGTGACCAGGCCGGTTGCCGCCGACAGCGCATTTTCCTTGGTCTCGCCCTCGGCCCGGCGCCAGTCGGTGCCGAGCTTGAGCACGTGGCCACCACCGACCGGCGGCCGCAGTTCGAGCTTGCCGCCCAGGCCAGTGGATGGCGTGGCATATTGGTCCAGCGTCTTCTTGAAGCTGGTGGAGCTGACCGTCACGGCGTGGAAACCGCGCGTCTGGACATAGGCCAGCGCATCGAACTGCCACGCCCCACGGCCCACCAGGCGCAGGCTGGCGTCCTGCCCGCTGATACCATTGTCGGCGCCGGCAAAGCGCAGCGTGCGGTTGTCCTCGAATGCAGCGACGCGGGCCTGCAATTCGACGTCCGGCGTCAAGGGCGCCACGGCGCGCACGCCGGTTGACCAACTGTCATAGCGCGCCCGCACGCTGGCCGGCACGCGCTGGCTTTCCGGCGTGGTCCAGAACCCCTGGCCCCGGTCCCACCGGCCGGTGACGACGGCAAAGCCCTGGCCGAGCGTGGGGGCAAGCGCTGCCGAAAGCGACGTCTCACCCCGATCATCGACCATGCCCTGCGCATTGAGCAGGCCCAGGCTCTGCGCCCCCGCACTGGTCATGTCCACGGTACCGGCCACCGCGCCGGCGCCGAACGCGCCCGAGCCGCCGCCGCGCTGCACGCGCACGCTGGCCAACCGTTCGGGATCGATCGCGGTCATCGGGATATAGCCAAAGAACGGGTCGGCCATCGGTACGCCATCGAGCAGCACCAGCGTGCGGCTGGTGGCATTGCCACCCAGCGCGCGCAGCGTGATGCCCTGCGCCGAAGGGTTGGACGCGCGGCTGTCTGACCGGCGAAACTGTTGCACGCCGGCGGCCGAGAGCAGCGCATCATCGATTCGCCCCGATGCCGTAGCCTGAAGCTGCGCGGCGGAAATCGTCTGGGTGTCATAGGCCGGAGCCGCCGGGCTTTGCCCCAGGCCTTCACCCGTCACCACGATGGTCGCGCCGCCATCACCCGCATCAGGTGCCTCGGCCGCCCAGGCTGCACTCGGCAGGGCCTGCACGAGTGCGGCCGAAACCAGCGCGGCAGGCGCAAGCGACGCCAACAGAACGGAACGGGATTTTGCAACTCTCACGTGCACTTGGCTTTATCCTCTCGTGACGGTCCAGGGCCGGTCGCCCTTATGATCGGGCCGTATGGCGCCGTCATCCGCGTTCGTTATCTTTTTCGGCTTGGGTCTGAACCATGCGGCTTTGCTGCCACATGCCCCCCGGCTCGGCCTCGCCACGATGGTCGTTTGCCCGCCCGCGCGCCATTGATCCTAGGAACAATACGCGGCTCCTTGCTCGGCAAAACCAGACGAAAAAAAAGGCCGCACCAGATGGGCGGCCCTTGGATAGTTTGGGAGAGGATGCCTGAAAGGCCCGTCCCTTTTGTCTGCCGCAGCGCAAAAGCGCAAGTGCGAAAATTTGGTATACAGTTGCATAGAATGCAATTGTTAACACGCTTGCAGGAAACGCTGTTTCCCCCATGGAACCATGGATTAGGGTTAAAATTATGGAAATAAACAGAAAAAGCCGATTGAAACATCCGCAACCGGTTGGCGGCGATGCGCAATTTGCAAACTGCTAAGCCCGTTCGCCTAGGCGAAATGACAGGGTGGGGGCTTACCCTTTCGGGCACGACTTGGCCACTGCTGACAGTCCCGTGTTGCAGGCTCCCGGGATGATTGCTATAAACCATAACATAATTGGGAGACTCACGATGCAGTTCGAACGGCGCAATCCCCTTGATGGTACGGTGGCCTCCTCGGCGCAGGCCATGCAGGCGGCCGACATTCCCGCGATCACGGCGAAGGCGGCCGCTGCCTTTCCCGCGTGGGCTGCGCTGGGCCCCAATGCCCGCCGCGCCGTGCTGATGAAGGCGGCCAGCGCGCTCGAAGCGCGCGCCGATGCCTTTGTCGAGGCGATGATGGGCGAAATCGGCGCGACCAAGGGCTGGGCGCTGTTCAACCTGGGCCTGGCGGCCAGCATGGTGCGCGAAGCGGCGGCCCTTACCACGCAGATCGCTGGCGAAGTGATCCCGTCCGACAAGCCCGGCTGCCTGGCCATGGCGCTGCGCGAACCGGTCGGCACGATCCTGGGCATCGCCCCGTGGAACGCGCCGATCATCCTGGGCGTGCGCGCCATCGCCGTGCCGCTGGCCTGTGGCAACGCCGTGATCCTCAAGGCATCGGAACAGTGCCCGCGCACCCACGCCCTGATCATCGAGGCCTTTGCCGAGGCCGGCTTCCCCGAAGGCGTGGTGCAGGTCGTCACCAATGCCCCGGCCGATGCCGGCGCCGTGGTTGGCGCGCTGATCGATGCGCCGCAGGTCAAGCGTATCAACTTCACCGGCTCCACCGCCGTGGGCAAGATCATCGCCACGCGCGCGGCCGGCCATCTCAAGCCCTGCCTGCTCGAACTGGGCGGCAAGGCGCCCCTGATCGTGCTGGAAGATGCTGATCTGGATGAAGCGGTCAAGGCCGCTGCGTTCGGCGCCTTCATGAACCAGGGCCAGATCTGCATGAGCACCGAGCGGATCATCGTGGTCGAGGCCGTCGCCGCCGAATTTGCCAAGCGGTTCAAGGCCAAGGTCGAAACCCTGGCCGTGGGTGACCCGCGCGAGGGCAAGACCCCGCTGGGCGCGGTGGTCGATGCCAAGACCGTGGCCCACTGCCAAAGCCTGGTGCAGGATGCGCTCGACCATGGCGCCACGCTGCTGGCCGGTGGCGACACCACGCACAACGTGCTGATGCCCGCCCATGTCGTCGATGGCGTGACGCAGGACATGAAGCTGTTCCGCGATGAAAGCTTTGGCCCGGTGGTTGGCGTGATCCATGCCCGCGATGAAGCGCATGCCATCGAACTGGCCAACGACAGCGAATATGGCCTCTCGGCCGCGGTCTTTACCCGCGATACCGCGCGCGGCCTGCGCGTGGCGCGCCAGATCCATTCGGGCATCTGCCACGTCAACGGCCCCACCGTGCACGATGAAGCACAGATGCCCTTCGGCGGCGTCGGCGCCTCGGGCTACGGCCGCTTTGGCGGCAAGGCCGGCATCGACAGCTTCACCGAACTGCGCTGGATCACCATGGAAACCCAGCCCGGTCACTTCCCGATTTAACAGTTCCATCCCCTCGTCATCCCGGGCTTGACCCGGGATCCCGCTTCTTTCTTTGCGACCACCAAAGTGGGACCCCGGATCAAGTCCGGGGTGACGAAGTGAGAAATTCAAATTTCCCATATTTCCGAAACATAACCAGAAAGGACAAGAGCATGGCAGACGAACAGGCCGTTCGCGCGGAAGAGGATACCGTTGCCGTCACGATCGAGAACCGCATCGCCTGGGTGCGTTTCAATCGCCCGGAAAAGCGCAACTGCATGAGCCCCAAGCTCAACCGCCAGATGCTCAAGGTGATCGAGGAACTCGAATTCCGCGATGACGTGGGCGTGCTGGTGCTGTCGGGCGAGGGCGATGCCTGGTCGGCCGGCATGGATCTCAAGGAATACTTCCGCGAAACCGAAGCGCAGGGCCTGTGGGCGATCCGCAAGTCGCAGCGCGAAGCCTATCGCTGGTGGAACCGCCTGCGCTGGTATGAAAAGCCAACGATCGCCATGGTCAACGGCTGGTGCTTTGGCGGCGGCTATGGCCCGCTCTATGCGTGCGATATCGCCGTCGCTTCCGACGATGCGCAGTTCGGCCTGTCGGAAATCAACTGGGGCATCCTGCCGGGCGGCGGCGCGTCCAAGGTGGCGGCCGATCTCATGCCGCTGCGCAAGGCGATCTATCACGCCATGATGGGTGAAAACCTCACCGGTCCGCAGGCGGCGGCGCAAGGGCTGGTTACCGAATCCGTGCCCCACGCCCAGCTCAAGGCCCGCGTGACCGAGATTGCCGAGGCGCTGCTCAAGAAGGACGGCCATGCCCTGCGCGCCACCAAGTGGGCCGTGCGTCGCATGATCGACATGACCTATGAAAACGCCGAAGACTATCTGATCCGCGCCCAGGAAGCGCTGCACAGCTATGGTGGCGTGGCCGCCCGCAAGGAAGCCACGCGCCAGTTCCTCGATGAAAAGAGCTTCAAGCCCGGTCTCGGCACGTTCGATACGTCCAAGGTCAAGGGCTGATCCACACTCTGCTGCGGCAGGCGCAAGCCCCGGTGCCCCATGGGCGCCGGGGTTTTGCACATCTGGCATCGCAAAAAAGGTTGTGTGCGAAACCGATCGGTATCAGGTTCCGCGCCCAGAAGGAGTGCCCCCCACATGAAACTGACGTTGCACCTGGTTTCGCCTGCCATTCTGAGCGTTGCCGCCGTGGCGCTTGCCAGCACGCCCGCGCTTGCCGCCGGCAATTCCCATGCCGAGGCCGAAGCCCAGACTCTCGAGCTGTCCAAGCAGAGCATCGCCATGCGCTCGGTCCAGGGGCCGGGCAACGAAACGCCCAAGGTGGCGGCACTCTATCGCGACGCGCTGGTCAAGGCCGGCTGGGCGGCGTCCGACATCGACATCGTGCCCGTTGACGATACCGCCTATCTGATCGCCACCTGGAAGGGCAGCGATCCCAGCCTCAAGCCGCTGGTGCTGTCGGGCCACATGGACGTGGTCGAGGCCAAGCGCGCCGATTGGCAGCGCGATCCCTTCGTGCCGGTGGTCGAACACGGCTATCTGTTCGGGCGCGGCGCGCTCGACATGAAGTTCAACGCCGCGCTCGCGGTCTCCACGCTCATCGAGATGCGCCACAAGGGCTACAAGCCCAAGCGCACGATCATCATCGCCTTTTCTGGCGATGAAGAAACCACGATGAAGACCAGCCGCCTGATTGCCGAACGGCTCAAGGGCCAGGCGGGCCTGGTCATCAACGTCGATGGTGGTGGCGGCATGCTGGCCGAAGATACCGGCAAGCCGCTGGCCTGGACCTGGGACGGCGCGGAAAAGAACTATGCCGATTTCCAGCTGGAAGTGACCAACCCCGGCGGCCACAGTTCCGCCCCGCGCAAGGACAATGCGATTGTCCAGCTCAGCCAGGCGCTGGTCAATATCGGCGCCTATCACTTCACCCCGGAACAGAGCCCGCTGACCAAGGCGTTCTTCGAAAGCGCCGCCAAGATCACGCCTGATCCCAAGGTTGCCGGCGCGATGCGTTCGTTCGCGGCCGACCCCACCGATGCCGATGCCATCGCCACGCTGCGGTCCTTGCCCGAATTCATTGGCCGCATCGAAACCACCTGCGTGCCCACCATGGTCAACGGCGGCCACGCCTTGAACGCGCTGCCGCAGCGCGCCACGGCCAACATCAACTGCCGCATCTTCCCCGGCCACAAGCGCGAAGACATCATGGCCGAACTGGCCAAGGTGGCTAACATGCCGGTGGTCAAGTTCAGCGACGTGACCGAAGGCTCCACCCCGTCACCGGCCAGCCCGATGCGCCCCGATTTCGTCAATGCGGCGAACAAGGCCATTCACCTCGCTTATCCCGGCATCGCGGTGATCCCGGCCCAGGCCTCGGGCGCCTCGGACTCGATGTGGTATCGCGTCAACGGCGTGGATGCCTATGGCGCCAGCCCCGTGCTGATCAAGGACAGCGAAGAATTCGCCCACGGCCTGAATGAACGCGTGCCGCTGTCAAACGTCGCGCCCGGCGTGGTGTACTTCACCAGCCTGTTAACCGACCTGTCGAAGTAAACATCTGACCAAAAAGCCCCCTCCTCTTCAGAGGAGGGGGTTGGGGATGGTGGAGCGAGAGCGCTACTGTAGCTGTCAACGAGGTAGCTCAGGAAGATTTACATGAGCCGGAGGTTGCGCGAACAAGAGCCCAGGTGGAACGAATACCGGGCTAGCCGGCAAGCGAACTACGCGCGACTTATGAAGTGCCACAGCCCGCAGGCGCATTGGTTCGCGCAGCGCCACATTTCACAAATTCGGGCGATGCGCCGTGTGTTGCTCAACGGCGGGCAACCTACCTATCGGGCATTCAGTTCCCCTCGCGTCCTCCAAGTTTGGAAAGACATGCGCAGGATGGCGATAGAAGCAAAGCAGCGGGCATTAATCCGCAAACTCCCTCGCCGGGAGCAAATCCGACGAATTGCCAGATTGACCCAGCAACTCAGCGCGCTTTGGTGAGGACTTAGGACACGACACTAAGCGGGACCCCGGATCAAGTCCGGGGTGACGAAGAAATAATTAAACTGCAGATATTTAACGTCACCCCGGACTTGATCCGGGGGCCCGCTTGGACGTTGGTGGGCGTTACTCGCCCACCATATCTCCACACACCGTCCCCAGAAACCGCCGCGCAATCGCCCCGGCTTCCTCGCTGGAAAAGCACTGCGGCGACAGGCACAGTTCCAGCCACAACCCGTCCACCAACGCCGTCACCGCAATGGCGGCGTGGCGCAAGTCACCCTCGGCCACGCCGGCCTCGCGCAGCAACTGCTCCAGCCGGGCGCGATAGCCGGCATATTGCTCGTCGTGCTGGCGGGCGATCTGTGGCTGGCTGGTCACCAGGCTCCAGAACGCGATCCACGTGGCCAGCAAGGCCGGCTGGGCAATCGGCGCGGTAAAGCTGGCGGTGACGAATGCCTCAAGCTGGGCGCGTGGATCGCTGGGCGCGGCCGCCACCGCCGCATTGAGTGCCTGCGTCACCATGGCATCGACGTGGGTATAGGTTTCGGCGATCAGCGCATCGATCCCGCTGAAATAGTGTCCCACCAGCCCAGGCGATACGCCAGCCTCCTGTGCAATCGCGCGCACGCTGGCGCCATTGGCCCCGGCGCGGGCCAGCACGCGCATCGCCGCCTCGATCAGGCTGTGGCGGCGCGCATCGGGTTCGGCCCGGCGTGGCAGCGCGCGATCTGTGGCGGCGGCACGGGCGGGGGTGGCGGCACGCGGAACGCGCCCAGGCCGGGGATCGGCACCTTGCATCTTGCACTTCCCGATGGTTGTTGTACGATCGTTCAATAAGAAATCACGCGGGGAGTCACCCATGGCCGATCTTGCCCTTGATGAACACCGCCATTTGACCATGGCGCAATGCGCCGGTGACGGCGCCGCGCCCGATCCCGATGCCGATTGGAGCTTGCCGGGCTGGATCTATCGCGATCCTGAATTTGCCGCGCTGGAGATGGAGCGGATCATTCGCCCCTCATGGCAGATCGTGTGCCACGCCAGCGATCTGGACCAACCCGGCGCCTGGCGCAGCCTGGCCTATTGCGGCGAGAACGTCATCGTCATCCGGGGCGAGGACGGCGGCCTGCGCGCATTTCACAACCTGTGCCGCCACCGCGCCATGCGCCTGGTCGATGGCGCAGCGGGCTGCGCGCGCAAGCTGGTGTGCCCTTATCACGCCTGGACCTATGAAACCGATGGGCGGCTGACCGGTGTGCCGATGAAGCGCGATTATCCCGCGCTCGATCTGGCGCAGAACGGACTGGTGCCGGTCGATCTGGAAGTGTGGCACGGCTTCGTCTTCGTGCGGCTGGAGGATCACGGCTTCCCCTCGGTGGCCGAGATGATGGCGCCCTATGAAGCCGAAGTGGCGCCCTATCGCCTGGCCGACATGCGCCGCATGGGCGATGTGCGCGAACGCAGCCGCGCCGTGAACTGGAAGAACGTCGGCGATAACTATTCGGATAACCTGCACATTCCCGTGGCGCACGACGGCCTCTCGCGCATCTTTGGCAAATCCTACGAGATTTCGGCAGAGCCCTGGGTCGATCGCATGAAGGGCGATCTGGTCGATGCGCCCAGTCCGCATTTCTGGGAGCGGTTCTATCAGACGCACCTGCCGCGCGTGCCGCATCTGCCCGATGTGGCGCAGCGGCGCTGGCTCTATTACAAGCTGTGGCCCAACATGGCGTTCGACATCTATGCCGATCAGGTCGATTTCATGCAGTGGCTGCCGACATCGCCAACCACCTGCACCTTGCGCGAAATGGTCTTCGCCTTGCCCGACAGCGAAACCCCGCCCGAACAGCGGCGCACGATGAAGCTGGTGCGCTATGCCAACTGGCGGATCAACCGCGTGGTCAATGCCGAGGATACCTGGCTGATCACCAACGTGCAGCAGGGCATGCAATCGGCCCGCTATGGCGCCGGTCCGATCGGCCGCAGCGAAGTGTGTCTGCGCAGCTTTGCCCGCAAGATCCGCACCTTGATTCCCGAGGCACGGCTGCATCATCAGCCTGCCGAAGGGTGGAGCAGGCGCTAAACCTTTTCGTCGTCACCCCGGACTTGATCCGGGGTCCCGCTTCTTTTCCGGCGCTGTGCCAGCATTCCAGCTGGACCCCGGATCAAGTCCGGGGTGACGATGCCATCAACAACAGTATCTTTTGATCCCACGAAGGAACCCACACGATGAGCAACCGCTACGACGCCCTGATCATCGGCGGCGGCCACAACGGCCTGGTCTGTGCATTCTACCTCGCCAAGGCCGGCATGAAAGTGCGCGTGCTGGAGCGGCGCGACATTGTTGGCGGCGCCTGCGTGACCGAGGAATTTCATCCTGGCTTCCGCAATTCCACCGCCAGCTACACCGTCAGCCTGCTGCGCCCGCAGGTGATTGCCGACATGAAGCTGGCCGATCACGGCTATCGCGTGCTCGAACGCCAGATCAGCAACTTCTTCCCGTTTGCCGATACCTATCTCAAGCTGGGTGGCGGCGCGGAGCGTACGCAGGCCGAATTTGCGCGCTTTTCGCAAAAGGATGCGGCGGCCTACCCGCACTATGACGCCGCGCTGGAAAAGGTCGCACAGGTGCTGCGCGATCTCTCGCTGCAATGCCCTCCCAACGTGGGTGGCGGGCTGCATGCCTTGGCCGCCGCTGCCAAGCAGGGCTGGCCGCTGGCCAAGATGGACGTGGTGGCGCAGCGCGACCTGCTCAACATCTTCACCCGTTCCGCGCGCGATTTCCTCGATAGCTGGTTCGAGGATGACCACGTCAAGTCCGCCTTCGGATTCGATGCCGTGGTCGGCAATTTTGCCGGCGTGTCCACGCCCGGCTCGGCCTATGTCCTGCTCCACCACGTGTTTGGCGAGGTTAACGGCAAGCTGGGCGCCTGGGGCCACGCGGTCGGCGGCATGGGCGCGATTACCCAGGCCATGGCCAAGGCCTGCGCGCTCGCCGGGGTGGAAATCAGCCTGGAAAGCCCGGTCGACAAGGTTCTGATCAACAACGGCAAGGCCGCCGGGGTCAAGCTGGCGGGCGGCGAGGAGCTTTATGCCCCGATCGTGGCCGCCAACGTCGGCCCCGCGCTGCTCTATCGCCAGTTGGTCGATCGCAGCGACCTGGCGCCCGATTTTGCCCGCGCCATGGACGGGTACAAGACCGGCTCGGGCACGTTCCGCATGAACGTGGCGCTGTCGGAACTGCCCGATTTCACCGTGCTGCCGGGCAAGCAGCAGGCCGAACACCACACCGCCGGCATCATCATCGCGCCGGGCATGGACTATATGGACCAGGCCTATGACGATGCGCGCGTGCATGGCTGGTCGAAAAAGCCGATCGTCGAAATCAAGATCCCCAGCACGGTGGACAAGACCCTGGCCCCCGAAGGCGCCCATGTCGCCAGCCTGTTCTGCCAGCAGTTCAGCCCGCAGTTGCCCGACGGCCGCAGCTGGGACGATGTGCGCGAGGACGTGGCCGATCACGTGATCAACACGATCACCGAACACGCGCCCAACTTCAAGAACGCGGTCATCGCCCGCCAGATTCACTCGCCGCTCGATCTGGAACGCAAATTCGGCCTGATTGGCGGCGATATCTTCCACGGCCGGATGAGCCTGGAACAGCTGTGGGCCGCGCGCCCGGTGCTGGGCCACGGCGATTATCGCGCCCCGATCAAGGGCCTCTACATGTGCGGATCGGGCACGCACCCGGGCGGCGGCGTGACCGGCGCACCGGGCCACAATGCTGCGGCCGAAATCATCCGCGACCGCTCGCTGCTGTGGAAAATGCTGCACCGGTAAGCGCGCAACAAAAAGGCCCCCTCCTCTTCAGAGGAGGGGGTTGGGGGTGGTGAGATGTCTCGCGCAAATCATTGAAAAGTAGGACCCCTCATCAAGCCCCGGCTGACGCCATCTTACCCTTCCGCCACCGCACTGCCAGGTAGACCGGCAGCCCCAGCGCCACCAGCACCAGGCCATAGGCAATCGCTTCCAGCCCCAGGCCCCACAGCGCCCAGACGTTGAATGCTGCGGCCAGCACGGCCAGCACTACCACCCAGGGTTCATCGCGTAGCAGGCGCATCGCCGAGGCCATCGTGGCGATATAGGTCAGCATGCCCGCCGCCAGGCTGATCGAGGCGATGAAGGTGAACAGGTTGCCCATGTCGCGGCCATAGTTGAGCAGCGTGATCACCGTCAGCAGGCCCGACGACACCAGATGCGCGTTGATCGGCGTGCCGGCCTTGGTTTCCTTGCCGAACCAGGCGGGAAACAGCCCGTCGCGCGCCATGGCCCAGGGAACTTCGCCCTGGACCAGGATAAAGCCATTGAGCGTGCCGAACGCGCTGATCGCGGCAAAGATCGCCACTACGCCCGAAATATCGCCGCCCAGCCGCCGGCCCAGGAATTCCGCGACGGGCGAGGGGGAGGCCGCCGCTGCGCCCTGTGGCATATAGGCCTGGAACGCCAGTGCGATGCCCAGGTACACCGCGCCGGCCAGCGCCACGCCCCACAAGGTGGCGCGCGGCACCACGCTGCCGGCGTTCTCCACCTTGTCCGATGGCACGGTGGCCGATTCCAGCCCGAGGAACCCCCAGAAGGTGAGGCCCGCCGCACTGGCAATGAGCGTGGGCGAAAGCGGCACGGGCGGCTGCGCCACATGCGGCGTGCCGGTGACGAACAGCCATAGCGCCAGACCGATCAGCCCGACCAGCGGCACAAGCTTGAGCACCGTGGTGATCACCTGCACATCGCCCGCGCCGCGCACGCCGCGAATGTTGACCGCCGTCAGCAGCCATACCGCGCCCACTGCGACGGCCGCCGGCGCGCCGGGGGTGTGGCTCAACCACGGCACCAGCAGGCTGAGGTTCGACACCACCGCCACCGCCACCGCGCCGTTGCCCGCCCACAGCATCGTCCAATAGGCCCAGGCTGCGGCAAAACCCGCGCCCGGCCCGAATTGCTGCATGACATAGGCAAACGGCCCGCCCGGCAGCGGCTGGCGGGCGGAAAGGCGGGCAAAGACCGTGGCCATGCACAGCGATCCGCCAATCGTGACCATCCATCCAGCCAGCTGGTTGGCGCCGAGCGGGGCCAGCGTTGCCGGCAGCAGGTAAATCCCCGAACCGATCAGGTTGCCCACCACCAGGGCCAGCGTCATCCAGAAACCAAGACCACGTTTTGCTTTCTCGTTCACGCCGTAAAATCCTCCGGGGTCTGGTAGCAACAGAGACTAACGCTTGATCGCGCGGCGTCACCATGTTTGTTGTGCGGTCTGATGAGCACCGTGACCTTGGCCCCGCGCCCCGCCTATGATCCGCGCCTTGTCGCTGCCGCCGCAGCGATGAACGCCAATGACCTGCCCCGGGCAGAACCGCTGCTGCGTGCGCTGCTCAAGGATGATCCCTTCGATGTGCGCGCGATCCGGCTGTTTGCCGAACTGGCCGGCCGCATCGGCCGCTATGCCGATGCGGAAAACCTGCTGCGCCGCGCGATCGAGCTGGACCCGGCGTTCACCCCGGCGCGCGCCAATCTGGCGCTGGTGCTCTATCGCACCAACCGCGCGGCAGAGGCGCTGGATCAGCTGGCGCAAGTGACGCAGGAAGACCCCGAAAACCTCGGCCATGCCAATCTCGCTGCCGCCGCCAATGGCCGCATCGGCGCGTTCGATGCCGCGCTCGCCCTCTACGAACGCGTGCTTGCCGAAGCGCCCGATCAGCCGCGCGTTTGGATGAGCTATGGGCACATGCTCAAGACCGTGGGCCGCCAGGCCGATGGCATTGCCGCCTATCGCCGTGCCCTGGCGCTGATGCCGGGGCTGGGTGAAGCGTGGTGGAGCCTGGCCAATCTCAAGACAGTGCGCTTTGATGATGCCGATATTGTCGCGATGCAGCAGGCGCTCGACGATCCCGCGCTCGATGCCGAAGATCGCTGGCACCTCGATTTCGCACTGGGCAAGGCGTTCGAAGATCGCAAGCAGGCGGCCGATGCCTTTGCCCACTATGCTGCGGGCAATGCGCTGCGCCGCCGCCGCATTCCCTACAAGGCCGATGAAACCACCGCGACCGTCGATGCGATGATCGCCACGGCCACGCCAGACCTGTTTGCCGCGCGCGCCGGGGCCGGGTGCGATGCGCCCGATCCGATCTTCATCCTGGGCATGCCGCGCGCCGGCTCTACCCTGGTCGAACAGATCCTGGCCAGCCACAGCCAGGTCGAGGGCACCAGCGAATTGCCCGATATCGCGCAGCTGGCGCGCAAGGTGCCCGATTATCCTGCCGGGCTTGCCACGCTGGCGCCCGATGAATTGCGCGCGATGGGCGAAAGCTATCTGCACAGCACGCGCATCCAGCGCCACACCGACCGGCCGCTGTTCATCGACAAGATGCCCAACAACTGGGTGCATGTGCCGCTGATCCGCCTGATCCTGCCGCGCGCGCGGATCATCGACGCGCGCCGCCATCCGCTCGGTTGCTGCTTTTCCAACTTCAAGCAGCATTTCGCGCGGGGGCAGGGCTTCTCGTACGATCTGGCGGACATGGGCCGCTATTACGCCGATTACGTACGCCTCATGGCCCATGTCGATGCGGTGCAGCCCGGCGCCGTGCACCGCGTGATCTATGAACGCATGGTCGATGATACCGAGGCGCAGGTGCGCGCGCTGCTCGACGCCTGCGGCCTGCCGTTCGAGCCGGCGTGCCTGGCCTTCTACCAGACCGAGCGCGCCGTGCGCACCGCCAGTTCCGAACAAGTGCGACAGCCGATTTTCCGCGAAGGCACCCAGGCCTGGCAGCCGTTCGAGCCATGGCTCGATCCGCTCAAGGCCGCGCTGGGGCCGGTGCTCGATGCCTATCCTGACGCGCCGCAAACTTATGTCTGAAACCGGCAATGCGTTGCAAAACTGCCACGGTCATCTGTGATCGATTGGTGGAGTTTGTAACCGCTTGACGCACGATCGTGTCGCAGCGCACACCCAACGCACAAGAATTGCAACAGGGTGGGTTAAGCATGCGTATTGCCACGGCGGGTTTCCCGCGTTTTCTGCTGATGACCAGCACCGCGCTCCTGGCTCCGGCCAGCATCGCGATGGCGCAGGATGCCGCGCCCCAGGCATCGGCCGATCAAGGCGGTGGCAACGTCATCATCGTGACCGCGCAAAAGCGTTCGGAAAACCTGCAGAACGTGCCGATTTCGATCCAGGCACTGGGCACGCAAAAGCTTGACCAGCTCAACGTCTCGAACTTCAACGGCTATACCCAGCAGCTGCCGACTGTCGTCGCGCAAAGCTCGGGCACGCCGGGCACCAACATCATCTATATGCGCGGCGTCGCTTCGGGCGGGGATGGCAACCACTCGGGCTCGCTGCCCTCGGTCGGCGTCTATCTCGATGAACAGCCGGTGACCACGATCGGCGGCAACCTTGACGTGCATGTCTACGACATCGCCCGCATCGAAAGCCTCGCCGGCCCGCAGGGCACGCTTTATGGCGCTTCGTCGGAAGCGGGCACGATCCGCATCATCACCAACAAGCCCGATACCTCGGGCTATTACGGCCGCATGGATGTGGAGCTGAACAAGGTCCACAAGGGCGGCACCGGCGGCAAGGTGGAAGGGATGGTCAACATCCCGCTGTCGCAGAAGGCGGCGCTGCGCATCGTCGGCTTCTATGAAAAGGATGCCGGCTTTATCGACAACGTGCCCGGCACGCGCAGCTTCCTGCCGCAGCCCGGTGGCATCACCATCAACAACAACCAGTTCGTCAAGAAGAACTATAACGACACCGAGATTTCGGGCGGCCGCGCCCTGCTCAAGGTCGATCTTGACGACAATTGGACCGTCACGCCCGGGATCATGTACCAGGACACGCGCAGCCACGGTTCCTATGGCTATGATACCTCGCTGGGCGATCTTCAGGTGCAGCATTTCCTGCCCGAATACCGCCGAGATATCTTTGCGCAGGCCTCGCTCACCATCGAAGGCAAGATCGGTAGCTGGGATCTCACCTATGCCGGTGCCTATCTCGATCGCAAGACCTTCTCGTCCAGCGACTATACCGACTACGCCGAAGCGTATGACTCTCTCTATTCCGGCGTCGGCGGCCTGGCCGGCTATTTCTATTACAAGGACAATGCCGGCAACCAGATCAAGCCGATCCAGCAGGTGATCGGCCAGGATCACTTCAAGAAGATGAGCCAGGAACTGCGCATTGCCTCGCCCAGCAGCGAGCCGCTGCGCTTCGTGGGCGGCCTGTTCTATCAGCGCCAGTCGAACCTGATCCACCAGGATTACCAGGTCGCCGGTCTGGCCGATCTGCTCTCGGTCAATGGCAAGCCCGGCACGCTGTGGCTGACGCAGCAGCACCGCGTCGACAAGGACTATGCCGCGTTCGGGGAAGTCAGCTACGACATTCTGCCCAATCTGACGGCAACGGCAGGCGGCCGTTATTTCAAGTATGACAACTCGCTGATCGGCTTCTTCGGTTTCGGTCGCAATCCGGCGTTCTACCAGGGTGCCGATGGCAACCCGCCGCCCAACGCCGCCGGCTCCAGCCGCACTGGCGTGGCGGGCTGCTACACCTCCGATGGTCTCACTCTGCGCAATGCGCAGCTGGCCGACGAAACCAACATCACCCTGCTGCCGCCGGCGGTGGGTGACAGCCCGTGCACCAACCTGGGTGATTACGTGAACGGCTCGGTCGTGCCCAAGCGCGCCAAGGGCGATGGCGGCACCTACCGCTTCAACCTGACGTGGAAGCCCGATCGCGACATCACGGCCTATGCCACGGTTTCGCGCGGGTTCCGCCCGGGCGGCATCAACCGCCGCGCCGACGTGGCAGCCTACAAGCCCGATTACCTGACCAACTTCGAGCTGGGCCTCAAGACCACGCTGTTCGATGGCCTGCTGCGTTTCAACGTGGCGGTCTATCAGCAGAACTGGAAGAACTTCCAGTTCTCGTACCTCGGCGCCAACAGCTTCACCGAAATTCACAACGGCCCCGACGCCCGCATTCGCGGCGTGGAATTCGATGCCAACGTGGTCAAGGGCGGCTTCTCGTTCAACTTCGGCGGCGCTTACACCGACGCCAAGATGCGCAAGAACCTGTGCGCGATCGATGACCCCACCTACACCTGCACCGGCGATGGCAACATGATTGCTGCCCCGGCTGGCACGCGCCTGCCGATCACCCCGCAGTGGAAGCTGGCCAGCACGGCGCGCTACAGCGTGCCGGTCGGTGCAGCCAAGGTCTATGGCCAGATCAATGCCACCTATCAAAGCTCGGCCGCGTCCGATCTGCGCACGGCGGTGATCCAGGCTGGCACAGGCAAAACCATCAATCCTGCGCAGCTGCTCGGACGCCTCGATGCGTTCACGCAGTTCAACCTGGCCATCGGCAGCGAGTGGGACAAGTACTCGCTCGAACTGTTCGCGACCAACGTGTTCGACGAACGCGGCCAGCTGTCACGCTATGTCGCCTGCGGTTCGTGCTACAACCGCGTCTACATCGTGCCGAACCAGCCGCGCACGATCGGCATCCGCGCCGGCGCGAAGTTCTAAGCCAAGCCCCGCAAAAAGCCCCCTCCTCTTCAGAGGAGGGGGTTTGGGGGTGGTGCGAAGCCTTGCACAGCGGTGCCGGGCGGCTTCGACAAGCTCAGCCCGAACGGAAGCGTGATCAGATAATCCGCCCCCGCTCACCGGCGGCAAAGCCCCCGACCATCACGGCTTGTCCAGCACATATCCCAATGCGCGCACGGTGCGCAGCGGATAGCCCGCGCCGGCATCGCGCAGCGCCCGGCGCAGACGGCTGACCCAGGCATCCACGGTGCGCTCGTCGATCGGCTGGCCCTGCTTGCCCAGCGCGGCAATCAGCTGCTGGCGCGAAAACACCTGGCCCGGCTGTTCCATCAGATAGCGCAGCAGGCGCAGTTCATTGGGCATCAGGGCAATTGCCTTGTCCTTCCACCGCGCCTGTAGGGCTGTCAGGTCCAGGCTCAGTTCGCCCAGGCGCAGCGTGCGCGCCACGGCCTCACGTTCGGGCAACTGCACCGACAGCACGCGATCCAGCACGGTGCCACGGTCGATCGGGCCGAGGATATAGTCATCTGCCCCGGCGCGCAGCGCGCGGCGCTTGGCCTCGGCATCGTCTTCTTCCAGCACCATGGTCACATGGGCGGCTTCGGTCTGCATGTCGGCGCGCAGGCGGCGGCACAGTTCCAGGCCAGAAAGCTCGGGCAGCAGCCAGTCGACGAACGCCCATGGCCGCCCGTCGAGCAGGGGCAGGGGGCCCGACCCGTGCCAAGGGTGAAACACCACCTTGAGATCGCCATGGGCGAAGGGGTCAAGGCCGCCGTCCAGCGGGTTGGTCAGCAGAATGTCGATCTGGCGCATGGGCCTGCCTGTTGGGGGGAAACAACAGTGGCCTTGTGTCCATGGTATGTGACGGCCTTGTGACGATAGGCGGCGATCTGTCACATTCCGGGGAAAATTCGTGTCGCGATGGTCATGTTTGTCCGGCGCGGGGTGGCGGAGAGAGGCCAGCCACCCCGCGTCGGAACCTCGGTCAGACCGGCAGGCCTACATAGTTTTCGGCAATGCTGGTCTGCGCGGCGCGGCTGGTGGAGATATAGTCCAGCTCGGCCACCTGCATTGCCCGCTCAAACGGGCCGTCTTCGGGGAAGCGGTGCATCAGCTTGGTCAAGGACCAGCTGAAGCGTTCCGATTTCCACACCCGCGCCAGCGCCTTGGCCGAATAGCCGGCGATCGCATCGGCATCGTTGTGCTTGAAAAAGCCGCTCAGGGCCTGGGCGGCATAGTGCACGTCGCTCGCCGCCAGGTTCAGGCCCTTGGCGCCGGTGGGCGGCACGATGTGCGCGGCATCGCCGCACAGCAGCAGGCTGCCATGGCGCATCGGCTCGAACACATAGGAGCGCAGCGGCGCGATCGACTTTTCGATCGAGGGGCCGCGCGTCATCTGCGCGGCGGCATCGGGGCCCAGGCGAATGGCGAGTTCGTCCCAGATGCGCGCGTCGCTCCAGTCCTCGATCTTTTCGGTCAGCGGCACGTCCACGTAATAGCGGCTGCGGGTGTGGCTGCGCATCGAGGCCAGGGCAAAGCCGCGCTCGTGGTTGGCATAGATCAGCTCGTGGTTGCACGGCGGCACGTCGGCCAGGATGCCCAGCCAGCCGAACGGATAGACCCGCTCGTATTCGCGCGCCACGCTGGCGGGAATGGCCTTGCGCGAGGGGCCATGGAAACCATCGCAGCCAACGATGAAGCGTGCGTCCAGGCGCTGTTCGCGGCCGTCGTGGGTGAAGGTGAGGTAGGGCGCGTCGCTCTCGATCGCGTGCAGCGCCACGTCGCTGGCGCCATAGAGCACCGGCAACCCGCGTTCGGGCGCGGCATCCATCAGGTCGCGCGTCACTTCGGTCTGGCCATAGACGGTCACGGTCTGGCCCGTGAGGTTGGCCACGTCGATGCGGATCAGGCGCTCACCATCGGCCAGGTTGAAGCCTTCTTCCACCAGGCCCTCGGCCTTGAGCCGGGCATCCAGGCCCAGCCGCTCCATCAGGTTGACGGTGATTGCTTCCAGCACGCCGGCGCGAATGCGGCCCAGCACATAGTCACCGGTCTGGCGTTCCACCACCACGCATTCGATGCCTTCGGCACGCAGCAGGTGGCCCAGCAACAGCCCGGCGGGGCCGGCACCAATGATCGCAACTTGGGTTTTCATCGCGCGTGTCTCTCCCGTGGCGGCCCATCGGGCGGGGCTGCCATGCCCTGCTTTCTTGACATCGGCAGGGCCATGCGGGAATGCATGGGGCTGACATAAGATGGCACTTTCAGGACAAGCGATGATCAGCCTGCGCATTCCCAGCTATGCCCTCTACGGTGAGCAGCATGGCGGGCAGCAGGGTGGGATCGCCGCCGGATTTGCCCATATCGAAACCATTGCCGCGCGCTCTTCCTTGCACGATTGGGAAATCAGGCCCCATCGCCATGCCGATTTCGTGCAAGTGCTGCTGGTGCACAGCGGACAGGCGCGGATCACGTTTGATGGGGTGGAACAGGCGCTCGCCGGTCCCCTGGCGGTGATCGTGCCGGCCGGCGTGGTGCACGGCTTCCGCTTTGCCGCCGATGTGGTGGGCCATGTCGTCACGCTCGGTGCCGATTTCCTCGCCCGCGCGCCGGCGCCGGCCGATCCGCTGCGCCGCGCGCTGACCCAGGGGCAGGCCGCCCCGCTCGAGGGGGCGCCGGCGCGCCGCGCGGCCTGGCTCGCGGCCGAAATGCTCGCCCTTCAAGCCGATCACACCACCGGCGATCCGCTGCTTCTGGCCATGGCCGAAACCCTGGCGCGCTGCGTGGCGCAAGGTGCGCCCGATGCCGGCCCGGCGCCCGACACGCGGCTCGATCGCTTTGCCCAACTGGTAGAGGTGCACTTTCGCAGCCATCGCGACCTGGCGTTCTATGCCAGCGCGCTCGGCACCACGCCGCGCACCCTCTCGCGCCTCACCGCGGCGCGGCTGGGCTGTTCCCCCATGGACGTGGTCCACCGCCGCCTGGCGCGCGAGGCGCATCGCCTGCTGCGCTATACCAACGCCACCGCCGCCCAGGTGGCCGCCGAGCTGGGCTTTGAAGATCCATCCTATTTCTCGCGCTTCTACTTGCGCCTCACCGGCCGCCGCCCGGCGCAGGATCGCGCCGGCCCCACGCAATCGGCCTTGCAAGGCGTGGGTGAGCCGCTATGAAATCTTCACAACCGTGAAATAGCGCAAGGGAGAGGCCCCGTGGCCCATATCAAGACCACCCATGTCGGCAGCCTGCCGCGGGGCGAGGAACTCACGCCGCTGCTGCTCGCCCGCGATGCCGGCAAGCCTTATGACGCTGCCGATTTCGATGCCAAGGTCGGCGCGGCGGTGAAGGATGCCGTGCGCCACCAGGTGGACGCGGGCGTGTCGATCGTCAGCGATGGCGAACTGGGCAAGGTGGGCTATTCCACCTACATGATCGAGCGGCTGTCAGGCTTTGGCGGGCACATCGATCGCAAGCCGGCGGCTGACCTGGCCGAAGTGCCGGGCCTGGCCAAGAAGCTTTCGGCGATCATGGGCAGTCAGGAGTTCGTGCGCGCCTCGTGCATCGGGCCGGTCAAGCTGGTCACGCTCGAACCGCTGCATGACGATATCCGCCGCTTCCGCGCCGCGCTCGACGCCCATGGTGGGCCCGATACGCAGGGCTTCATGAACGCGGCCTCGCCGGGCCTGATCACCGCGTTCCAGGTCAACCGCCACTATCCCAGCCACGAAGCCTATCTGGCCGACCTCGCCGATGCCATGCGCGAGGAATACGAGACGATCGTCAACGCCGGGTTCTTCCTGCAACTCGATTGCCCCGATCTCGCCATGTCGCGCCATACCGGCTACCAGGACATGAGCGAGGCGGACTTCCTGAAAGTGGCCGCCGCCAATGTCGAGGCGCTGAATGCCGCCACGGCCAACATTCCGCCCGAAAAGATGCGCATGCACGTGTGCTGGGGCAATTACGAAGGCCCGCACGATCACGATATCCCGCTTGAACGGGTGATCGATATCGTCCTCAAGGCGCGGCCCTCCACCGTGCTGTTCGAGGCGGCCAATCCCCGCCACGAGCATGAATGGAAAGTCTGGGCCGGTGCCAAGGTGCCCGATACCAAGGTGCTGGCGCCCGGCCTGATCGACACCTGCTCCAACTATATCGAGCATCCCGAACTGGTGGCGCAGCGCATCGAGCGCTTTGCCGCCATCGTCGGCCCCGATCGCGTGGTGGCCAGCACCGATTGCGGCTTCGGCACCTTTGCCGGCTATGGCAAGATCGATCCGATCGTCACCTGGCGCAAGCTCAAGTCCCTGCGCGAGGGCGCCGATATCGCCGGAGCGCGCCTGTGACTGGCGCACTGACCGAAGACGAGCGCCGCGCGATCGAGGCTGATTGCGCCCGCCTCATCGCGCTCTACGCCAATCTCAATGACGAGGCGCGCTGGGAAGAGGCCGCCGCGCTCTATGCCCCCGATGGCCTGATGACGCGGCCGACCGCGCCCGATGCGCCGATCGTGGGGCAAGACGCGATCCTCGCCGCCTTCCGCGCCCGCCCGCCGCGCACCACCCGGCACGTGTGCAGCAACGTGGTGATTGACGTGGAAAGCGCCGACACCGCGCGCGGCACCAGTGCCATGCTGCTGTTCACCGGCGCGCCCGCTCCGCTGGTCGGCTCGTTCCACGATCGCTTCGTGCGCACCCCCCAAGGCTGGCGCTTTTCCGAAAGACGCGGCACCCTCCTCTTCCAACCCTAACCAAAAACAAAAAGCCCCCTCCTCTTCAGAGGAGGGGGTTGGGGGGTGGTGCGAAGCCAAGCGCAAACGCCAAAGCCGCCCCGAACAAAGGACCACCCCACCCATGGCCTCTGCCCCGTCCACTTCCGCCCCGGTCAAATCGGCGCTGCGCACGCTCGACGTGATCGAATTCGTCGTGGCCCATGCCGGCGGCGTGGTGGCGCAGGATGTGGCGCAGGCGCTGGGCATTCCGGTGTCGAGCCTGTCCTACCTGCTCGCCACGCTGGTAGAGCGGCAATACCTGGCGCGGGAAGGGCGGCGCTATCTGCCCGGCCCCGGGCTGGAGCGGCTGCGCGTCGCTCCGGCGGCGCTGCCGCTCGCCGACCGCATGGCCCCGCTGGTCCGCGCGCTCAAGGTGGAGCTCAACGAAACCGCCAGCTTCATGGTCCGCGTCGGCTGGGAAGTGGAAGCCGTGGTCACCGAAGCGAGCGACCAGACCCTGCGCTATGCCATCGAACCGGGCGCGCGCCGCCCGCTGCACTGCCTGGCGGCGGGCAAAGTCATCCTCGCCTGGCTGTCAGACGCAGACCTGCACCGCTACTTCGCCGAAAGCACGCGCCTCGCCATGACCGAACACACCCGCGTCCGCGACGAAGACCTGCGCGCCGACCTCGCCCACATCCGCGAGGAAGGCATCAGCACCGCCTGCCACGAAGCCACCCTGGGCATCTGCGGCACTGCCGTGCCAGTGCTGAGCGACGGCCAGATGGTCGGCGTGCTGAGCGTGGCCGTGCCGGAAGTGCGCTTTGACGAAGCGCTGGCGGCGCGGGTGCGCAGTGCGCTTAGGCGCGCGGCTGGGGCAGTGGGGTGAGGGTATCTGTCTAACTTTCTCTCGAACATTGATAGCACACCTGCGTGCTCGTCCCTGAGGTGTTAAATTAATAATAAAACTCTATTGAGAAAATTATGCGAACGAATTGCCAATTTTCAATTGGTGTAATCGGCTGCCGATACGAGTAATACGATCTTGCTTGCGGCCAAATGCAGTGCGTATGCGGCCAAATAATCGGGAACATCTTTTGGCGTAGGACCTTGGCCATGAGATGCATCATTGTCCCTAATCTTTGGAAGTCCTGATTGTAGCGTTGCGGCTAATTGATCGAAGCTATTGTCCAGATAATTAGGCCATAGGTTGTTCGTGCGTGCTATCTTCATAAGGTCGCTGATTCTTGATCCCTTATTGTATGCCCATCCCTTTTTATCAAATATTGCTTTAAACGTGCTCTCAAGAGCATTCGCTGCCATGGCTACAGCCTCTTTACTTTTCCCGGCGCGGTAATGCGAGTGAGCATTCAGGAACTCTTCCTGCACACCCTCGTATCCTGGCCTCGAAAGCAGAGTTAGCGCGGGCTTGACCGCCTCAGAGTGAATAAATTGGCTGTCGACGCGGGAAAGTTGGCCATTCTCAAACTGATAGCCCATGCCAGCCTCGCGTAGGCGGTAATTAACTTCATCCACTTTTTTGTCAGAAATATCATGTTTTTTCTGATAGGGATTGGATAATTGTTCTGTTTTTGAAATTCTAAAAATAATAAGCTCAACCATATCAAGCGCGTCTTCATTATTTAATTTCTTAAATGCTTCGCGTATTTGATTGGGCATATGCTCGTTTCCACCGAGCGGATTTATTCCCTTCTCATGACAATAGGTTTCATCTATCCAAACCCAATTCGGATTGCTGACGTGACCGATCCCTTGGCGGTAGTGCCGATCTTGACCAAAAGATTTTTGCGCCAAATTAAGAAGTTGGACGCGAAATTTGCTTGGAACAAAGTCGTACCGATAAACGTCAGATTGACCCGCCTTAGCGGCATCACTCTGCCGCTTACTGAACAAATTAAATATAGGCACGTTTGGTCTCTCTCCGCTCAGAAAAACGGTATATTGGTGCTTACATGCAAGAAATATGCAGAATGGCAATATAAAATCGCAATTTCAGGTAAAATGCCGTCGCTGGGCTAAATATGAATAAGGGAAACTGAGGGCGCCCCGTCCATCCAGAACGTCCGCTAACGTCGACCGCAAAAGCTCTCCGGTAGGGGGAGCTCGGTGATGTGCCCCTCAAAACTTCCGCGTAACCCCAAACGCCAGTTCCACATCCGGCGTATCCCTATTCAACCCCGCCACTGCCTGCACATCGAGTTGCAGCATCTTCGCCGGCTGCACGTCGAACGATAGTGCCGCGCGGCTCATCGTTGCATGGTGTTCCGGGTCCTGGTCGCGCAGGAATTGCAGTTCCGGGGTCAGGCGGATGGTCTTGGACAGGTGCACCTGCACGCCCATCGCCGTGCCATAGGCGAGGTGGCGGCCCTGGCCGCTTTCGTTCACCGCCGCGTCCACTTCGGGGGAGAGTTCCAGCGAGACGGTGTCGTTGATCTTGTAGCTGGTCGGCACGATCAGCCCGGCGCTCCAGTCGCCCGCGCCCACTTCGGCATGGCCGGTGGGCAGGGTGACGAACGGCAGCGCCGCGATGGCGAGGCCGGTCTTGCCTTCGGCGGGGTGGCGCAGGTTCTGTTTCACGCCCAGCGTCACGTCGCCCACGCCCTGCGCGGTGTCGATGCTGCCGGTGGGAATGTCGCGGGTGCGCACGTGGCCAAAGGCGGTCCAGCCCAGCCGCAGTTCGGTGGTGGGGGTTACGCCATAGCGCAGCAGCACGTCGCCGCTGGTGATGGTGTCGATGCGCTGGTCGGCCTGGCGGTCCAGCGTCCAGTCGCCCAGGCCCACTTCCACCTGGAGCCGGCCGGGATCGACCGTGCAGGCCGGGGTGTTGAGGCCCGGCCGGTCGCTGCACAGATCGCGCAGGGTGGGGTGGTGCGTGCTGTCCTGCGCCACTTCATCGGGCGTGCCGGTATCCTGTGCGGCGGCCGGCGTGGCGGCGAGCGCCACGGCGGCAATGATCCATGCTCTCATGCTGTGCCCCTGTTGTTACGGGGGCAACGTGTCTGCGTCGGCGCCGTTCCTCAGCGTGGCGGCAGCACCGGCGCTTGGCGGGCGTGAGCGGCCTGTTCAAAGGCATAGCCATAGGCGAGGAGCCGGGCATCGTCCCACGCCGTGCCCACGAACGAGAGGCCCACCGGCAGCCCGGATACCGCGCCCATCGGCACGGTGAGGTGGGGATAGCCGGCCACCGCCGCCAGGCCGCCCGCGCCGCCGCCGACGAAATTGTCTTTCAGCACCGGGTCGATCAGCCAGGCCGGGCCGAGCGTGGGGGCGACCAGCGCGGTCACGTGGTTGTCGGCCAGCATGCGGTCAATCCCCTCGGGGCCGGCCTTGGCCTTCGCCTCGGCCGCCGCCTTGATATAGGCGGGATCGGCCAGGCCCTTGGTTTGCTCCGCCTCTTCGAAATAGTCCTGCCCGAACAGCGCCAGTTCCTGCGCCCCATGCGTGCGGTTGAACGCGATCAGATCGGCCAGCGTGCGGCTGGGCACCTTGGCCGGATCGGTGGAGGCGAGGTAGGTTGCCATATCGGCCTTGAGCTCGGTGGAGAGCACCAGCTGCTCGCGCTCGCCCACGCCATCGGTGGCGGGCGGCGGTGCCTTGATCTCCACGAGCGTGGCGCCGGCGGCGCGCAGCGTGGCCAGCGCGCGGTCGAACAGGGCATCGGTTTCGGGATGGAACCCGGCGGCAAAGCGCATCACGCCGATCCGCGCGCCTTTCAGGGCATCGGGCGTAAGGCCACGCGTGAAATCGTGGCCCAGGCTGTCGGCCCGCGCCGTGGCGGGATCGGCCGGGTCGCTGCCGGCCATGCCACCCAGCAGCAGCGCGGCATCGCGCACGCTGCGCGCCATCGGGCCGGGCGTGTCCTGGCTATGGCTGATCGGCACGACATGGGTGCGCGAGACCAGGCCCACCGTGGGCTTGAAGCCGACCAGGCCATTGATGGCCGAAGGGCAGGTGATCGAGCCATCGGTTTCGGTGCCTACCGCCGCTGCGGCAAAGCTCGCCGCTGCCGCCGCGCCCGAACCCGCGCTCGATCCGCAGGTGCTGCGGCGCGGATCGTAGGGATTGCGCGCCTGGCCGCCCGTGGCGCTCCAGCCGCTGATCGAATGGTTGGAGCGGATATTGGCCCATTCGGAAAGGTTGGTCTTGCCCAGGATGATCGCGCCCGCCGCGCGCAGCCGCGCCACCAGCGGCGCATCGCGGCCGGTTACATTGCCGGCCAGCGCCAGGCTGCCCGCCGTGGTCGCCACCGGATCGGCGCTTTCGATATTGTCCTTGATCAGGATGGGAATGCCTTCCAGCTGCAGATGGGTGGCATGCGCGCGCCGCCCGGCATCGGCTTGGCGCGCCTGCTCCAGCGCCTGGGGATTGAGCGCGATCACCGCATGCAGCGTGGGATCGAACCGGGCAATGCGCGCCTCATAGGCGGTGACCAGCTCGGCCGAGGTCACGCGCCCGGCATCGAGATCGGCCCGCAGCACGTCGAGCGATTTTTCCGCCACGTCATAGGCATAGGCCGGGCTGGCGAAGAACATGGCAGTGGCGAGGAGCAATGGCAGGCGCATGGCGGGCGGTTTCCCTTGGGGCGTTGCGTCAGGCCCAGCACCACCCCCCGACCCCCTCCTCTCAAGAGGAGGGGGAGAACCGGACGAAGCCCCCTCTTCTTCAGAGGAGGGGGGTGGGGGTGGTGCGAAACCTCACGCCACGCACACTGGCACACCCGACCAACCCCGGCCAGTTGCCCTTTGGCCGGTGCGCACAGCCGGGATGGCACTTTCCGCGCCGCTCGCGCATTGTCGCATTATGGCCGAAACGATTCAGACCCTGACCGCGCAGATGGAGGCCGCCGTGGCCGCGCTCGATTTCGAGGAAGCGCGGCGGCTGCGCGATATCATCATTCTGATGCGGGGCGGTGCCAGTGCCGACGAAGCCGCCCGGTCTGACACCACCGGCATCAACCGCCAGGCACCCGGCGCGATGGGGCTGGGCACCAGCCAACAAGCCATGACCCCGCCGCCCGGCTGGCGCCCGCCCCCCAAGCCAGACCTGATGACCCGGGGGACGAAGCGCAAGCGTTAGGCCGGCTGCTTCATGCCTTGCGTGATCTTCTGCGTTTCCGCCTGGGTGGAAGCAGGGCCAGTGTTGCGCTTGTAGATGCCGCCAAGCCCGCCCTGGCGGGTGAACGCCGGCACGTCGCCCTCGCGCTCGACCAGGCCGAACAGCGGGAACAGGCCAGGATGGCGGCCCAGGCCGCCATAGAGATCGAGGCAGCGATCGAGCCAGTCGCGCAGCGGGTCATCGTTGGCCAGGACCGGGGTCTTGCACACCGAAGCGGTGAACAGGAAGCCGCCCAGGATGCGGTAATCGGCATAGTTGGGGCTGCTGCCGCCCAGCCAGGCGTGCTGCCCCAGGGCAGAGCGCAGCGGCTCCAGCGCGGCGGAAATGCCGGCCAGGCGGTCTTCGCGGCCGGCCTGGATTTCTTCCAGCTTGCGGCCCAGCATCTTTTCGCGCGAATGGGTGATGTATTCGTGATCCTGCGGCACCGAAAGATCGCGATAATCGGCGCAGAAGCAGCGCATCCACGGCCCCACTGCCGCGCCCCAGAACCAGTGGTCCAGCGCCTTGAGCGTGGCCGCCACGCTTTCATGCGGGATCAGCAGCGGGCGATCGGGATAGGTCTTGTCGAGGTATTCGACGATGCCCCAGCTATCGAGCACCCAGGTGCCATCGTCGACGATCGCAGGCAGACGCTCGGTCTTGCCGCCGGTGCGTTCGAGAATGCCAGTAAAGCCGCCGGGCACGACATCCAGATCAAAGCCCTTGTGTTTCAGGGCATATTTGGTGGCCCAGACAAACGGACTGATCGTCGCGCCGGTGGACAGGGCCAGGTCGTAGAACGTGATCTTGTTGTCTTGTGCCATGGCGGCATCCTCTCCTTGGTTGCCACGATCATGCCATGAATTGTTAGCAAGGCAAACAAAATATCCGCCCAAAAGAAAGCGCCGGCCTCCGTCGGGAGGAGGCCGGCGCCCGCACCAGGGATCGCTCCCTCGCGCTTACTTTTGCGTGCGCCAGCCCTCGGCATAGGCGTCGCGCGCCACTTCGGAATAGGGCACGGGGCTGACCACGGCCTTGATTTCGGTCTGCACGTGCGGCTCTACGGTGGGCTTGGTGGTGCCGCCATGGGGCTCGCCCCACAGCAGGCTGACTTCGCCGCCGATGGTTTCGTGGCCCTTGTCCATCATCGCCAGGGTCAGGAACTTGCCCTCGTTGGCTGAATAGCCGATCCAGGTCGACAGGCCGACCCGCTGCCCGTCCTTGAGCACCTGATCGAACGGATGCATGGCATAGACCGCGCTGGGATATTCCATGAACTTGGCGCGATCACCCTTGCTCAGCGCCGAAGACTGCACGCGCATCACGTCTTCGTTGTCGAGCGCCAGGGTCACCTTGGTGCGGTGGTTGCCGGCGGCGTGCATCTTTTCCAGCGCGGCGCGGCCGATGAAATCGTGGTCGAACTTGACGAACGGGCCATAGCCCAGGTCCCACGGCGTGGTGTAATAGCCTTCGACGGTTTCGGGCACATAGCTGCCGCCGACCGAGCACTTGGCTTCATAGGAATTGGCCGAGAGCCATTCGCGGTAGGGCGCCAGCGCCTCGCCGGTGTAGATCGCCGGCAGCGGGGAGGGGATCCAGCCCGATTCCAGCGTGTTGGACGAATAGGCGCGGCCACCGACCAGGGCCATGCCGAATTCCTTGCCGGCTTCGACCAGCGCGGCATGCACCGCGCCATAGTCTTCCCACGGACCGAACAGTTCAAAGCCCGGCTGGCCGGCCATGCCATGGCGCAGGGCGCGCACGTCCTTGCCGCCGATGGTCATGCGGGTCATGTGGAAGAACTTGAGTTCGGGCGGGGTCTTGCCCGTGGCCTTCTCGATGATCTTCATCGCGTTGGGGCCCTGGATCTGGAAGCGATAGCTGTTGCGCTTGCCATCGCTGCGCATCGCCCAGCGCTCGTCGCGCTCCACCGTCACGTTCCAGTTGCCGGTGGCGGCATGGTATTCCACCCATTCGATCGTGGGTGCGCGGCCAACCAGGTTGAACTCGTTCTCGTCCAGGTAGAACAGGATCACGTCGCCGATGACATAGCCATCGGGGGTAACCGGCACGAACTGCTTGGCGCGATCGGGCTGGAAGTTCTTGAAAGTGTTGATGCCCAGGTATTCCAGCATCTTGAACGCGTCGGGCCCGCGCACGGCCAGGTCCACCATGTGGTACGACTGGTTATACAGCACAGCGGTGTGGCCCCATGCCCACTGCTCCGCCCGCCAGTTGGAATATTCGGCAGGCACGCCGGGATAGACGTTGGGGCCGACCTGCTGGTTACGCAGGAAATCGACCAGGTTGGCTTGCGCGCCAATCACGTTGGCCAGGTTTTGGGTCATGACAGGTATCTCTCCCTCGGGCTTTGTCGGCACATTCCATGCCTTAAATTCACTCTGTTGAAAAGTTCACAAACGTGAATTTGCAAAAAAGTTCGCGTGCCTATCAAAAAAGCCTGTGCCGCGCTCGGTTGACAGGGCTGCCCAAAGTGCTGTGATTGTTCGATGGACCTGTCACGCCGCGCCGCCCTGTTGGGCCTCTCCGCCCTACCGATGTTCCCGCTTGTGGCTCGCGCCGAGGAAATCTTGCCCGATTCGCCGCCGCGCATGCGGGTGATTGTGGACAACGACCTCGCGGGCGATCCCGACGGCCTGTTCGCGCTGGCCCATGCGCTGCGCAGCCCTTCGGCCGACGTGCGCCTCATCGTCGGGTCGCACCTGCATTCGCCCCGGGACGCCGAGCCCGACGATGGGCATCAGGCCGACAAGGCTGCGGCCAAGGCGCGTGAACTGCTCGACGTGATGGGCATCACCGGGCGCGTGCCCGTAGTGCGCGGTGCCGAAGGGGCTCTGGGACGGGCCGATCGGCGTGATTCGGCGCAGGCGGTTGCCGCCATCGTGGCGGAAGCAATGCGCAGCGATACCAAGACTCCGTTGTTCTACACGGCCGGCGCCGGGCTGACCGATCTGACCGCCGCGTTGCGGGCCGAGCCGCGCATTGCGCCGCGTATGACGCTGGTCTGGATCGGGGGCAGCGAGCACGAGGGGGCCGCGCCGCCGCCGGGCGGAGCGCAGGCGGAATACAACTTCACCATCGATCCGGCAGCGGCGCAGTACGTGTTTGGCGAAAGCGCCATTCCCATCTGGCAGGTGCCGCGCAATGCCTATCGCCAGATGCTGGTCAGTCTGGCCGAACTGCGCCTGCTGGGGCAAAGCGGCCCGGTCGGCGCGTGGCTGGTGGCACAGCTGGCGCGGACGCGCCGGGCCGTCGTGCCAATGGGGCTCAATCTTGGCGAGACCTATGCCCTGGGCGATAGCCCGCTGGTGACGCTGACAGCCCTGCAAAGCGCGTTCGAGCCCGACAGTGCATCGTGCCGCTATCACCTGGCGCCCACGCCGCGGCTGGATGGCCAGGGTGCCTACCTGCCCCGGCCGGATGGGCGGCCCATGCGCGTCTATGACTGGATCGACACCCGGCTGACCTTTGCCGACATGTTTGCCAAGCTGCACGCCTGAAACGCAAAACGGGCCGGCGCCCCAAAGGCACCGGCCCGTTTGCACATCCGTGGGATGCGTGCGTCAGCCTTCGACGTGTTCGGCCAGAACCGTGAGGCCCTTGGCGTTCACTTCGGCAAAGCCGCCTTGCACGCGGATTTCTTCCGGCTGGCCGCCCTGCGTGCGATAGACCTTGATCGTGCCGTCCTTGACCGTGGACATGAACGGCGCGTGGCCTTCGAGAACGCCGAATTCGCCTTCGGTGCCGGGAACGACAACCTGCCACACCGCTTCCGAGCGGACGAGGCGAGCCGGGGTGACGAGTTCAAAGTGGAGCATGGGCCGTCTCTACACGCCCCTACCGCGGGCGGGAGGGGCTGGGGGAGGGGCTGTTTGCCGGTTCCGAAGGAGGGCGCCCCTACAGGCCCTCCCCCGACCCCTCCCGCGTGCGGGAGGGGGGTGCTTTATATCAGGCTTCGGCAGCCAGCTTCTTGGCCTTTTCAACGGCTTCGTCGATGCCGCCAACCATGTAGAACGCGGCTTCGGGCAGGTGATCGTATTCGCCGTCAACCACCGCCTTGAACGAGCGGACGGTGTCTTCGAGCTGGACGAACTTGCCGGGGATGCCGGTGAACACTTCGGCCACGTGGAACGGCTGCGAAAGGAAGCGCTGGATCTTGCGGGCGCGGGCCACGGTCAGCTTATCTTCTTCCGACAGTTCGTCCATGCCCAAGATGGCGATGATGTCCTGCAGCGACTTGTACTTCTGCAGGGTTTCCTGGACGCGGCGTGCGGTTTCGTAGTGCTCTGCACCAACGATGCGCGGTTCGAGCACGCGGCTGGTCGAGTCGAGCGGGTCCACCGCCGGATAGATGCCGAGTTCCGAGATCGCGCGGTTCAGCGTGGTCGTGGCGTCGAGGTGGGCGAACGAGGTGGCCGGCGCAGGGTCGGTCAAGTCGTCGGCCGGCACGTAGATCGCCTGGACCGAGGTGATCGAACCCTTGTTGGTCGAGGTGATGCGTTCCTGCAACTGGCCCATGTCGGTCGACAGGGTGGGCTGGTAACCCACGGCCGAGGGAATGCGGCCAAGCAGCGCCGACACTTCCGAGCCGGCCTGGGTGAAGCGGAAGATGTTGTCCACGAAGAACAGCACGTCCTGGCCTTCCTGGTCACGGAAGTATTCGGCCATGGTCAGGCCCGAGAGCGCGACGCGAGCGCGGGCGCCCGGCGGTTCGTTCATCTGGCCATAGACCAGCGCAACCTTGGAACCTTCCGAGGTGGCGTTGCCATCGGCGTCCTTGGCGATAACGCCGGCGTCGAGGAATTCGTGATAGAGGTCGTTGCCTTCGCGGGTGCGTTCACCCACGCCGGCAAAGACCGACACGCCGCCGTGGCCCTTGGCGATGTTGTTGATCAGTTCCTGGATCAGCACGGTCTTGCCCACGCCGGCGCCGCCGAACAGGCCGATCTTGCCGCCCTTGGCATAAGGCGCGAGCAGGTCGATCACCTTGATGCCGGTGACCAGGATCGCCGCTTCGGTCGACTGGTCGATGAATTCGGGAGCCTTGGCGTGGATGGGGGCGAACTGGGTGGCGCCAACCGGGCCGCGTTCGTCGATGGGATCACCCACGACGTTGAGAATGCGGCCAAGCGTCTTGGGGCCGACCGGCACCGAGATCTGCGCGCCGGTGCTGGTCACCGACTGGCCACGGGTGAGGCCTTCGGTCGAGTCCATGGCGATGGTGCGCACGGTGTTTTCACCCAGGTGCTGCGCCACTTCCAGCACCAGGCGGTTGCCGTTGTTGCTGGTTTCGAGAGCCGAGAGGATGGCCGGCAGTTCGCCGTCGAATTGAACGTCGACGACGGCGCCGATGACCTGGCTGATCTTGCCGGTCGATGTGATGACAGGTGCGGTTGCCATTCTAGTCTTTCCTTGCCTGCTGGGTCGTCGTCAAAGCGCTTCGGCGCCGGCGATGATTTCGATGAGTTCGGTGGTGATCGCGGCCTGGCGGCTGCGGTTGTATTGGATGGTCAGCTTCTTGATCAGCTCGCCGGCGTTGCGCGTGGCATTGTCCATCGCGGTCATCGAGGCGCCCTGTTCGCTGGCCATGTTCTCAATCAGCGCCCCGAACAGCTGGACACGCAGATAGCGCGGCAGCAGGTCAGCGAGGATCGCTTCCTCGTCGGGTTCGTAATCGACCACGGCGCCGCCATCGTTGGCAACGGCCACGGTCGGGGCCGGCACCGGGATGATCTGCTGGGTGGTGGGGATCTGCACCAGCGCGCTGCGGAACTTGGAATAGATCAGGTGCGCCACGTCGAACTGGCCGGCCTCGTACATGGCCAGCAGTTCGTTGGCGATCTTTTCCGCTTCGGCAAAGCCGGCCTCGCGCACCACGGTGGTGTCGAACCCACCGGCAATCGCGCTGGGATAATCGCGCCGGATCGGGGCGCGGCCCTTGCGGCCGACGAGGTAGAACTTCACCGTCTTGCCCTGGGCAAGCAGTTCCTGCGCCTTGGCCTTGGCGGCCTTGACGATGTTGGCGTTGAACGCGCCGCACAGGCCGCGATCGGAATTGGCGACGACCAGCAGGTGAACCTGGTCCTTGCCATTGCCGGCCAGCAGCTTGGGGCTGCCTTCACCAACCTGCACCTTGCTGGCGAGGCTGGCCATGACACCGGCGAGGCGGCCGGCATAGGGGCGCGCGGCCTCGGCAGCGGCCTGCGCCTTGCGCAGCTTGGCCGCGGCGACCATCTGCTTGGCCTTGGTGATCTTCTGGGTCGACTTGACCGAGTTGATCCGCAGCTTGAGTTCCTTGAGCGAGGCCACTCGTCTATCTCCACTTCATCTCCCCCGGCTGGCCGTGCTGGCCCACCGGGGGGATGAATCATGCGTTATCAGGCGAACTGCTTGGCGAAAGCGTCGAGCGCTTCCTTGAGCTTGGCCTTGGCGCCGTCGCCCAGATCCTTGGTGTCGCGGATTTCGGCGAGCAGGTCGGCCTTCTGCGTGCGCAGGAAGCTCAAGAGTTCGGCTTCGTATTCGGTGACCTGGTCGACCGGCACGGCGTCGAGGTAGCCCTGGGTGCCGGCAAAGATCACGCAGGTCTGCTCTTCAAAGCCCTGCGGCGAGAACTGCGGCTGCTTGAGCAGCTCGGTCAGGCGCGCACCGCGGTTGAGCAGCTTCTGCGTCGAGGCATCGAGGTCAGACCCGAACTGGGCGAAGGCCGCCATTTCGCGGTACTGCGCCAGCTCCAGCTTGATCGAGCCGGCCACCTTCTTCATCGCCTTGGTCTGGGCCGAGGAGCCCACGCGCGACACAGAGAGGCCGACGTTGATGGCCGGACGGATGCCCTGGTAGAACAGCCCGGTTTCCAGGAAGATCTGGCCGTCGGTGATCGAGATCACGTTGGTCGGGATGTAGGCCGACACGTCACCGGCCTGGGTTTCGATGATCGGCAGGGCGGTCAGCGAACCGGCGCCGTTGTCGTCGTTCATCTTGGCGGCGCGTTCGAGCAGGCGGCTGTGCAGGTAGAACACGTCACCCGGATAGGCTTCGCGGCCCGGCGGGCGACGCAGCAGCAGCGACATCTGGCGATAGGCCACGGCCTGCTTGGAAAGGTCATCGTACACGATCACGGCGTGCATGCCGTTGTCGCGGAAGAATTCACCCATGGTGCAGCCGGTGTAGGGCGCCAGGTACTGCAGCGGGGCCGGTTCCGAAGCGGTGGCGGCCACGACGATGGTGTATTCCATCGCGCCGTTTTCTTCGAGCTGGCGCACGATCTGGGCCACGGTCGAGCGCTTCTGGCCGATCGCGACGTAGATGCAGTACAGCTTCTTGCCTTCGTCCGAACCGGCGTTGACGGCCTTCTGGTTGATGAAGGTGTCGATCGCGACGGCGGTCTTGCCGGTCTGGCGGTCACCGATGATCAGTTCGCGCTGGCCACGGCCCACGGGCACCAGGGCGTCGATCGCCTTGAGGCCGGTCTGCACGGGTTCGTGCACCGACTTGCGCGGGATGATGCCGGGAGCCTTGACTTCGACGCGGCGGCGCTCGGTGTATTCGATCGGGCCCTTGCCATCGATCGGATTGCCCAGCGCGTCGACCACGCGGCCCAGCAGACCCTTGCCGATCGGAACGTCCACGATCGTGCCGGTGCGCTTGACGGTGTCGCCTTCCTTGATCTCGGCGTCAGAGCCGAAGATCACGACGCCGACGTTGTCGGCTTCGAGGTTGAGGGCCATGCCCTTGATGCCGTTGGCGAATTCGACCATTTCGCCGGCCTGGACCTGATCCAGCCCGTGGATGCGGGCGATGCCGTCGCCGACCGACAGCACGGAGCCGACTTCCGAGACCTGGGCCTCGGTGCCGAAGCTGGCGATCTGGTCCTTGATGACCTTAGAGATTTCAGCGGCGCGGATTTCCATCGTTCAGCCTTTCGTGCAAACTTTTTGGCTTCAGCCCTTCATGGCCTGGGCGAGCGAATTGAGACGGGTGCGGATCGAGCTGTCGATCATCTGGCTGCCGATCTTGACGACCAGCCCGCCGAGAATCTCGGGATCGACCGCAGTCTTGAGCTTGATCGACTTGCCGGCACGGGCAGCGAGCTTTTCCGACAGCGCAGCGATCTGGCCGTCGTCGAGCGGATGCGCGCTGGTGACATGGGCAGTCACTTCGTTGCGGGCAGCTGCAGCAATCGCGGCATAGGCGCGCGCCACATCGGGCAGGGCGGACAGGCGGCGGTTGCCAGCGATCACGCCGAGGAAGTTGGCGGTGAGGGGCGAAACGCCCAGCACCTGGCCAACGGCGGCGATCGCACGGGCGGCGTCTTCGCGGGCGACCTGCGGATTGCGGATCAGCGCGGCGAAATCAGCCGATTCGCGCAGGGCGTCAGCCAGGCGCTCAAGATCGCCTTCCACGGCCGCAACCAGGCCCTGTTCATTTGCCAGCTCATAAAGTGCGGAAGCATAACGCCCCGCCAGGCTGGCCGTGATGCCGCTGGAAATCTCCACGCGCCTCAGTCCCCTTCGTCCAAGGATTTCAAGCAAGGCGCATGACGCGCAAAAAATGCACGTGACGGCCCGCAGTCCCGGCGCGCCTAGCAACGTCACCGCCATATGACAAGTCACCAGTTGGCAGCCCCTGTTAATGGAGGCGCAAACGTATGCGTATCAGCGTGTCGAAACGTCTCACGCGTGGGACGGCGTAGGCGGGGAAAGGTGGCTTGGCCCGCCGAGGGTGATTCGGGGGAGGCGGGGCTGGGGGTGGTGGGAAGCCTTGCACTACCCTTCCGCCACCCCCGACCCCCTCCTCTGAAGAGGAGGGGGAGAGGCGGCCAACGATCAGGGCACCGGCTGGCAATTGTAGCGCATGCGTTCATTGGGTTCTGCGGGCAGCAGTGCGCGGATCGCTTGTTGGGCGTCGCCAAAGCGGCGGGCTTCGGCCTCTCCGGCGCCGCAGGCCGGGGCCACCACCTTTTGCCGGGCATCGCGCGCCTGATTCATGGCATCGAGGCCCATGAGGAAGCGTTCGACGGTATAGCTGCGGCTGTCGGGATCGAAGTGGGTAACCGCGATGGTATCCTCGCCATTGGGCACCAGCACGCGCGACCAGCCATCGGCGGCCAGGCCATATTGGCTGCGCTGGTTCATGCAGCCGTCCTGGCTCCAGGTGATCGGCACATCGGTGATGTCTGACACGGTCACGCGGCTGCGCTGGGGATCTAGCACGCAGATGAACTTGCCGGTAGCGGCTTTGCCGCCGGCCGCCGTGCTCGCCAGGGCATCGGGCGTGCCGCTGGCGGCGGCCACGATATCCTGCGCGCGGTTGTCGATCGACAGCAGGCTGGGCCGCAGTGCCCAGGCCGCCACGGTGCCCAGCAGCAGCAGCAGCGCGCTGCCGCCGGCGATGCGCGTGGCATTGGCGTTGTCGCGCTGGGCATAGATGAACGCCGCGCCGCCTGCGCCCAGCGTTGCCACCAGCAGCAGCACGGCAATCGCCATGCCGTTGTCGCGCTGGGTCAAGATCTCGATCTCGGCCTGGCGGCGCGCGGTTTCCAGCGCGCGGGCGTGGGCATTCTGGCGCGCTTCGTTTTGCGCAGCCTGGCGCGCCTGGTCGCTGGCAGCGCGTTCGCTGTCGGCGCGGTCGAGATCGGCGATGGAGGTGCAGGGCAGGTCGCTGGCGTGGGCCTGGACATTGTTCTGCTGCAGGAAGCGTGACAGCTCCCGCATCGAGATGGCGAAATAGAACGCCGAATCGGTGCTGTTGTCGCTGACCGTGCCGAACGAGTTGACCCCGACGACGCGGCCGCAGGCATCGAGCAGCGGACCGCCCGAATTGCCCGCACCGATCGGCGCGGTGTGCAGGATCGTGTCGAATTCCTTGGAACTGCGCCCGGCCGAGACGTAGCCCCGGGTCTTTACCGCCGCCTGGGGGCTGACCAGATCCGACAGCGACAGGCCCTGCGCCAGATCGACGTTGCCGGGATAGCCCACCGCGCTGACATCGGCGCCATCGCTCACCTGGCCGGCATAGAGCGAAAGCGGCGCGAGCCGGCCGCCGCCCTGGATCTTGAGCAGGGCCAGGTCGTTGCGCGGGGAATAGGCGACGACGCGCGCTTCATAGCCGCCGCGCCCCTGCGGCGGTACGATGCCGGCGATCAGGGTATCGTCCTGGCGCAGCGCCTCTACCACGTGGGCATTGGTGACGACATATTCGGGCGTGACGGCAAAGCCGCTGCCATGGCCGATCATGGTGGAACTGCGCCCTTCGGTTTGGACGATCACGACACGCACGACGCCACGGCTGGCGGCGGCGATGTCGGCCGGATCGGCCAGCGCCGGCAGGGCCGGCACCAGGACAAGGGCAACGATGAGCGAGGCGATGAGGCGGCGCAACATGGCGCAGGTCATTGCCGGGATTTGCTTTGATCGCAAGGCGCGGGATGCGCGCGGGCGGCAAGGATGGCATGAAGGGCAGAGGAAAACACACAGGACTGGCCATGAACAACACCCCACCCCTCGATCCCCAGGCCTGCTGGCAGGCCGTGCTGGCGCGCGACCGGGCGTGGGATGGGGTGTTTGTCACCGGCGTGCTGACCACCGGGATCTATTGCCGGCCATCGTGCGCGGCCCGCCATCCGGCGCGGGGCAATGTGCGCTTCTTTGCCGATGGCGCCCAAGCACGCGCGGCCGGGCTGCGGGCCTGCCTGCGCTGCCGGCCTGATGACCTGGCGCGCGATGCCGCTGCCGTGGCCGGGGCGATCGCCGCGATCAAGGCGGCCGAGACTGCGCCCACGCTCGATGCCCTGGCGGCGCAGGCCGGCTATTCCCCCGCCCATTTCCAGAAGCTGTTCACCAGCCACACCGGGCTTTCCCCGGCCGCCTATGCCCGCGCGCTGCGCCAGCGGCGCATGGGCGATGTGCTGGCCGGTGCCGATAGCGTGACCGAGGCGATCCACGAGGCCGGCTATGGCGCGCCCTCGCGCTTTTATGCCGAAAGCGACCGGCTGGGCATGGCGCCATCGGCCTGGCGCAATGGCGGGGCGGGCGTGACGATCCGCTGGGCGCAGGTGGCCACCTCGCTTGGGCCGATGCTGGTGGCCGCCACCGACAAGGGCGTTTGCCGCCTGTCGTTTGGCGAAGGGGAGGACGCCTTGCGCGCCCGCTTTCCTAAGGCGACTCTGATCGCGGGCGGGGCAGACTTTGCCGCGCTGCTCGATGCCGTGGTCGATGCGGTGGAAGTGCCGGGGCGGGCCGACCATATCCCGCTCGATGTGGCCGGCACCGCCTTTCAGGAGTCGGTGTGGCGGCAGTTGCAGGCGATCCCGCCGGGCGAAACCCGCAGCTATGCTCAGATCGCCGCCGCCGTCGGCAAGCCCGGCGCGATGCGCGCCACCGGCAGTGCCAATGGTGCCAACAACGTCGCGGTGCTGATCCCCTGCCACCGCGTCGTGCGATCGGACGGCACCCTGGGCGGCTATGCCTATGGCCTGGAGATCAAGCGCCAGCTGCTGGAGCGTGAGCGGTCTTAAGGGGCGAGGATCACCGTATCGGCGGGGCGCCAGGCCGGCGTGGCCGCCACATAGAACGTGAGGCGCGCGGTGGCCGTAATGCGGTGCGGCACCTGTGGCGGTAGATAGACCACCGAGCCGGTTTTGAGAGGTTGCACGGCACTGCCGATCTGGACGCTGCCTTCGCCACTGGTGACGAACATCACTTCGTGCCCTTCCTTGGTCATCATGCTGGGCATGGCGCGTCCAGCGGCGATGACAAAGCGGGCCGCGCTGATCTGGTCTGCGTGCTGCGGCGCGGTGCGGCCGACCAGTTCCTGCAACGATACCGGATTTGCGGCGGGGGTGGCGGGCGCCGGCGCTTCGGCTGCGCTTTTGCCAGGGGCATCGTCGCGCGTCAGTTTTCTGATCTGTTTGGCAAATGCCGGGTATCGCACCAAGAGATCGGCCCGCTTTCCGGCCTCATAATCGGCATATTCAAAGCCGGGCGCCAGGGTGTTGGCGCCAAAACTGTAGGCGCTGCGGGGCGCGCCGATCGGGATCGCCCCCATCCAGGTGCCGCGCGGCACCAGGATCTGCGGCTCCTGGCCCGCCAGAACATTGCTGCCCCAGATTTTGACCTCGCCATGGCCATCGGGGTAGAGCAGCAGCAACTGGGCCGGATTGCCGCCGTAGAAGTGCCACATCTCGTCGGTGGCGAGCCGGTGCATGGCGGAAAAGTCACGCTGGGTGAGGATCAGGTAGGTTGCGGTATAAGCCCAGCGCGTGCCGGGATAGCGATCAGCGAGTGCGCCGCCGACTTCATCCTTGCTTTTGAAGGTCTGGATGAACCACGGCCCTTCGTGCGGGATGTTTTCCATGTGGAAATGGCGGATCAGCGCCTGCGCGCCGGCTGGAACACCATCGGCATTTGCCGGGCGCGCCATAACCCCCGTGCTGCCGCATCCCAGCAGCAGCAGCGCACCGCCCAGCAACAGCGCTTTTGTCATGCTTGTACTCCCTCACGCGGCAACCTGGCCCCCATGCCAGCGCAGCAGCGCGATCTTAGGCATGACAACCGGGCACGTCGCGCAGGAATTGTTCGGCGCTGCGCCTTACGCGCGTGCCCAGCCTTTCTTTGCCGGTTCCAGCGTTTCGAGGAAGGCAGCGGCGCTGTCGCGGTATTCGGCCTGCTTGTCGGCGCTCATGCGTCGCCAGGTGGCGTAGGGGTTGGCGAGGCGCGGGTTGCCGGCCAGGCGTTCCTCGTTGCGGGCGAGGAAATCCCAGTAGAGCGCGTTGAACGGGCAGGCGCCGTCGCCCACCTTGCGCTTCACGTCATAGCGGCAATCGCCACAATAGTTGCTCATCCGGTCGATATAGGCGCCGCTGGCGGCATAGGGTTTCGACGCCAGCTTGCCGCCATCGGCAAACAGCGCCATGCCGGCCACGTTGGGCAGTTCCACCCATTCAAAGGCATCGGCGTAAACCACCAGGAACCAGTCGGCCACGTCTTGCGGAGACAGCCCGGCAAGCAGTGCGAAATTGCCCATGACCATCAGCCGCTGGATATGGTGGGCATAGGCATTCTTGTGCGTGGCGCGCACGCAATCGGCCACGCAGGCCATGTCGGTTTCGCCGGTCCACCAGAATTCGGGCAGGGGCCGCGTGGCGCCCAGCTGGTTGGCTTTGCTCAGATCGGGCATGGTCAGCCAATAGATGCCGCGCACATATTCGCGCCAGCCGATGACCTGGCGGATGAAGCCTTCGACTGCCTCGATCGGGGCGCGGCCTTCGCGCCATTCGGTCTCGGCGCGGCGGCACATCTCCACCGGATCGATCAGCCCGATGTTGAGCGCCGGGCTGATCACCGCGTGATACATCGTGTCGGTGCCGGCCATCATCGCATCCTGATAGCGGCCGAACAGCGGCAGCCGCGTTTTCAGGAAGCGGTCAAAGGCATGGGCGGCCTGTGCCGCCGTAACCGGCCAGGCAAAGTGATCGAGGCTGCCGAAATGCCCGGCAAAGCGCGCCTCGACCAGGGCAATCACCTCTTGCGTGATGGCATCGGGGGCAAAGTGCGAGACGGCGGGCGGGCGGCACTCCGCGTCGGGGCCGCCGCGGTTTTCCGCGTCGAAGTTCCATTTGCCGCCCGCCGGCTTGTCGCCGTCCATCAACAGGCCGGTCTTGCGGCGCATCTCGCGATAGAAATACTCCATGCGCCATTGCTTGCGCCCGGCGGCCCACTGGAAGAAATCGGGTAGCGGGCAGACAAAGCGGGTATCGGGCAGCACCCGCAGCCGCACGCCCAGCGTATCGCGCCAGGCCGTGATCATCTCGCGCACGCGCCATTCGCCCGGTTCGGTGATCTGCACGCCGCGCGGGGCATGGCGCCGGATCGCGCGCTGTACCTCCGCCGTGAAACTGCCGGTGTTGCCGGGATCATCCAGTTTTACGTAATCGACGGTGAAGCCGGTATCGCGCAGTTCCCGGGCGAAATGGCGCATTGCCGAAAAGATCAGCGCGATCTTGGCCTTGTGGTGGCGCACATATTGCGTCTCGTCCCACACCTCCATCATCAGCACCACGGTGTCTTCGGGCGTGCGATCAGCCAGGCTCGACAGGCCATGGGAAAGCTGGTCCCCCAGCACGGGGACAAGGACGGGGCCGTTGCTCATGATCGCTCAAACGAAGCTGTAGGGATCGATATCCACCGCCACCCTTACCCCTTGGGGAAAGCGGAACGGCTCCAGCCACTGGCGGATCACTTTCTGCACCTCGCTCGATCGGCGGGCATTGACCAGCAGGCGATAGCGATAACGCCCGCGCAGCAGCGAAAGCGGGGCGGGCGCGGGGCCAAGGATCATCACATCGTCAAGGCGCGGCGCGGTGCCGCCAATGGCGCGGGCGGCATCGCGCGCTTCGGCCTCGTCCTCGCTCGACACGATGATCGCGGCCCAGCGGCCGAACGGCGGGGCGTGGGCTTCGCGCCGGGCCTCTGTCTCGGCCGCATAGAACGCGTCGCGATCGCCACTGGCCAGCGCGGCGATCACCGGGGCATCGGGGTGGCGCGTCTGGATCAGCACTTCACCGGGCTTTTCCCCCCGGCCAGCGCGGCCGGCAACCTGCGCCACCTGTTGATAGGTGCGCTCGGCGGCGCGCAAGTCGCCGCCTTCCAGGCCCATGTCGGCATCGACCACCCCCACCAGGGTTAGGTCGGGGAAGTGATAGCCCTTTGTTACCAGTTGCGTTCCCACGATCACGTCGATGGCCTTGTTCTCTGCCTGGGCCACGAATTCGGCCGCCTTGGCCGCACTCGTCAACGTGTCCGAAGTGACAAGCGCCACGCGCGCCTCGGGCAGGATCGTGGCCACTTCGTCGGCAATGCGCTCCACCCCCGGGCCGCAGGCGACCAGGCAATCGGGCTCGCCGCATTCGGGGCAGGCGCGGGGCGTTGGCACCTCGTGGCCGCAATGATGGCAGGCGAGGCGCTGCGACAGGCGGTGTTCGACCAGCCACGCCGAGCAATTGGGGCACTGGAAGCGATAGCCGCAGGTGCGGCACAGCGTCAGCGGGGCATAGCCGCGCCGGTTGAGAAACAGCAGGCTCTGCTCACCCTTGGCCAGCCGCTCGCGCAGGCCCTCCACCAGCGGCGGGGCCAGCCAGTGGCCGCGCTCCGGCGCTTGTTCGCGCAAGTCGAGAATGCGGATATCGGGCAGGCCGGCGCCGCCAAAGCGGCTGGGCAACACCAGCCGTTCATAGCGCCCGCTCGCGGCCATATGCAGGCTTTCCAGCGCGGGGGTGGCGCTGGCCAGCACCACCGGGATGCTTTCGAAATAGCCGCGCATCACCGCCACATCGCGCGCGTTGTAGCGCACGCCGTCGTCCTGCTTGAACGAGATCTCGTGGGCTTCGTCCACCACGATCAGGCCCAGCGCGGCAAAGGGCAGGAACAGTGCCGACCGCGCGCCCACTACCACTTGCGCGCGCCCCTGCGCCACCGCCCGCCAGGCCCGGCGCCGTTCCGACGATTTGAGCGAGGAATGCCAGGTGACCGGCTCCACGCCAAAGCGCGCCTCGAACCGGGCGAGGAAACTTTGCGTCAGCGCGATTTCGGGCAGCAGCACCAGCACCTGGCGCCCCTGTTCCAGCGCGGCGGCAATCGCCTCGGCATAAGTCTCGGTCTTGCCCGATCCGGTCACCCCGTCGAGCAGGAACGTGACGAAACGCCGCGCCGCCACGGCCTCTACCAGCCGCCCGGCGACCTGCGCCTGGGTGGGGGTCAATTCCGGCACGGCATGGCGCGGATCGGCGGCGGGGTAGGGCCGGTCGGCATCGACCGTGACGGGTTCGAGCAGGCCGGCATTGACCATGCCGCGCAGCACCCCGTCGGAAACCTCGGCAATTTCGGCAAGTTCGCGGATCGTCGCCTGCTGGTCGATCAACAGGTCCATCGCCTGCGCGCGTTGCGGTGTCAGCCGGCCCGGCTCGCGCCCGGACAGGCGATATTCGGTAACTGTGCTGCCGCCTTGCAGCGCCGCCGTGCTCGACAGCGCCATGCGCGCCACGGCCGAAAGCGGGGCCATGTAGTAATCGGCGCACCATTCGATCAGGCGGCGCAGCGGCGCGCCGAGCGGCGGCACCGGCACCACGCCCAGGATCGGGCGCAGCTTGTGTTCGGGCACGTCGGCACTGGGCAGGCGGTCTTCTTCCCATACCACGCCCAGAATCTGGCGCGGCCCCAGCGGGCAGACCACCACCTGGCCCGGCACCACATCGAGATGTGCGGGCACCTTGTAGTCGAGCGGCCCCAGCGCGGCGTTGAACACCACGCAACGGATGCGGCGGGATTGGCTGCGCGGCGGGGGCTGGCTCATCACCCCGTGCATATAGGCAGCCGGGCGCATGGGGCAAATGGGGAACGCGGCCTTTGCGCCAACGTTGATCGGGGTATGGCGCACAAGCAGGCCTGACAGCGCGATGGGGCTGCCCTATAGCCCGCGCCAGATTCGCCGTTATGGTGTTAACGCCATTATCAAATCATAACCCTTGCGCAGGACAATCCCTCATGAAGTTCTTTGTCGACACGGCCGATACCGCCGAAATCGCCGATCTGGCCGCCACCGGGCTTCTCGATGGCGTGACCACCAACCCCAGCCTGATCGCCAAGTCGGGCCGCGACTTCATCGAGGTGACCAAGGAAATCTGCCACCTCACGCACGGGCCGGTTTCGGCCGAAGTGGTCGCGCTCGATCACGCCGGGATGATGCGCGAGGCCGAAATCCTGCGCAAGATCGCCGACAACGTGTGCATCAAGGTGCCGCTGACGATCGACGGCCTCAAGACCTGCAAGAAGCTGACCGCCGATGGCACGATGGTCAACGTCACGCTGTGCTTCTCGGCCAACCAGGCGCTGCTTGCGGCCAAGGCCGGCGCGACGTTCGTCTCGCCCTTCGTCGGCCGCCACGATGACAACGGCTTTGACGGCATGGACCTGATCCGCGACATCCGCCTGATCTATGACAACTATGCCTACGAGACCGAAATCCTCGTCGCCTCGATCCGCCATGGCATCCACATTCTGGAAAGCGCGCGCATCGGCGCCGACGTGATCACCGCACCGCCGGCGGTGATCAAGGGCCTGTTCAAGCATGTCCTGACCGAAAAGGGCATCGAAGGGTTCCTTGCGGATTGGGCCAAGACCGGCCAATCTATCGGTTGATGAACACACGCGCCCCGGTTTCTGTGGCCGGGGCGCGATTTGCAAAACTGGATTGATTCTTGGCTGCCGAATCCCCGCTCGATACCTTCCGCTCCGTTCTCACCGGCACGTCCCGCGCCTTGGCGGAACAGCCCGAAGTGGAAGTGGCATGGACATCGGACCAGGCCAGCCAGACCGGCAAGCTGATGCGCGTGCCCATGCCCGGCCGCGCCTTGCCGGCAGAGCAGGTGGCCCAGGCGCGTGGCGCCGCCGATTCCATGGCGCTGCGCCTGCGCTATCACAACGATGCGCTGCACAATGCCGGCGCGCCGGCGGAAATGCTCGCCCGCGCCTGTTATGACGCGGTGGAGCGGGTGCGCTACGAAGTGCTCGGCTCTGACGGATATCAGGGCATGCGCGGCAATCTCGATGCCGTGACCGCGCAGCGGGTCAGCGCCGATCCGATCAGCCGCGCGACCAAGCCCGAAGAAGTGCCGCTGCCCACCGCGCTTTCGTTGCTGCTGCGCGAAAAGCTTACCGGCGCGCCAATCCCGGCGCTGGCCAAGCTTGGCACCGACATGGTGCGCAGCTGGATCGAGGCCAAGGCCGGCGACGACATGGCAAGCCTGGCTGGCAGCCTGGAAGACCAGAAGGCGTTCCAGAAGCTGGCGCTCTCGATGCTCGGCCATCTCGATCTCACCCAGGCCTCTGCGCCCGAGCAGAACGAGAACGAGGACGAAGACAGCGAGGACGAACAGGACGACGGCACCGAAAAGCCCGAAGAGTCCGAGTCCAGCGCGGATGACCAGCAACCGGTCGAGCAGGCCGGCGATACCTCTGACGGGGAAGGCGATGGCGATCAGCAGGAAGAGGCCGATCGCCCCGATGATGCCGCCGACGCCGACATGGCCGACGAGGGCGAGGAAGGCATGCTGCCCACCCGGCCCAACCGTCCGTGGACCGACCTGCCCGAGGATTTCGACTACAAGACCTATACCACCCGTTTCGACGAAGTGATTGCCGCCACCGACCTGTGTGACGAGGAAGAGCTGACGCGTTTGCGCGCCTATCTCGACAACCAGATGAAGGGCCTGCAAAGTGTGGTGACGCGCCTGGCCAACCGCCTGCAGCGCCGCCTGATGGCCGCGCAGAACCGCAGCTGGGATTTCGACCAGGAGGAAGGCCTGCTCGATGCCGCGCGGCTGGCCCGCGTGGTGATCGCGCCGGGCCATTCGCTGTCGTACAAGATCGAGCGCGAAGTCGAGTTTAAGGACACCGTCGTGACCTTGCTGATCGACAATTCCGGCTCGATGCGCGGGCGGCCGATCTCGATCGCGGCGATCAGCGCCGATATCCTGGCGCGCACGCTGGAACGCTGCGGCGTGAAAACCGAAGTGCTCGGATTTACCACCCGCGCCTGGAAGGGCGGCCAATCGCGCGAGGCGTGGCTGGCGGGTGGCAAGCCGGCGCATCCCGGCCGTCTCAACGACTTGCGCCACATTGTTTACAAGAAGGCTGACGAGCCCTGGCGCCGCGCGCGCAAGAACCTGGGCCTGATGATGCGCGAAGGCCTGCTCAAGGAAAACATCGACGGCGAGGCGCTGCTCTGGGCGCACACCCGCATGCTCGCCCGGCAAGAGGATCGCCGCATCCTGATGGTGATTTCCGATGGCGCGCCGGTGGACGACAGCACGCTCTCGGTCAACCACGCCGGTTACCTCGAACAGCACCTGCGCCGGGTGATCGACTGGATCGAAAAGCAGAGCCCGGTGCAACTGGTCGCCATCGGCATCGGCCACGACGTGACCCGCTATTACCGCCGCGCCGTGACGATCATGGACGTGGAGCAACTGGGCGGCACGATCGTGGAACAGCTGGCCGACCTGTTCGAGGTGGATTGAGGGCTGGGTTGCCGGGCTTTCCAGCAACCTGACTTCAATATTCCGTTCGCCCTGAGCCTGTCGAAGGGCGCTGGCACTGCGCTCACCTGCAACGGGCTTCGACAAGCTCAGCCCGAACGGGGTCTTGGGGGTATTATGCCTCCCCCGTTCGCCCTGAGCCTGTCGAAGGGCGCTGTCGCATCCCTCCCACCACCCCAACCTTGACCGCACACCCCCACGCGGGGCAAAGCGCGCGGCATGACCGACCAATCCGCCCCGCTCATGCTGTTCAACAGCCTTACCCGCGCGCTCGAACCGTTCGTGCCGGTCCATCCTGGCGAAGCGCGGGTCTATTCCTGCGGGCCGACGGTCTATAACTATCCCCACATCGGCAACATGCGCGCCTATGTCTTTGCCGATGTGCTGGGCCGCACGCTGTCGTGGAAGGGATATGCGCTTACCCACGTCATCAACATTACCGACGTGGGCCACCTGACTGACGATGCCGATGCCGGCGAGGACAAGCTGGAAAAGGCCGCGCGCGCCAATGCGCAGTCGATCTGGGACATCGCCCGCCATTATACCCAGGCCTATTGGGCTGATATCGACGCGCTGGGCATTCGCCAGCCGGCGCACTGGTCGATCGCCACCGATTATGTGCCGGCGATGATCGAATTTGCCCAAAGCATTGCCGACAAGCACTGCTACGAGTTGCCCGGCGGGCTCTATTTCGATGTCTCCACCGTGGCCGACTATGGCAAGCTCGCCCGCGCTGCGACCGACGAGGGCGAAGGGCGGATCGAACAGGTCGAGGGCAAGCGCCACCAGGCCGATTTCGCGATCTGGCGCAAGACACCGCCGGGCGAGACCCGCCAGATGGAGTGGGACAGCCCGTGGGGGCGCGGCGCACCGGGCTGGCACCTGGAATGCTCGGTCATGTCGGGCAAGCTGCTGGGCTTTCCGTTCGATATCCACACCGGCGGTATCGACCACCGCGAGATCCACCACCCCAACGAAATCGCGCAAAACCAAGCGTTCTGCTGCGCCGGCAGCCTCACCGACCCGGCCAATTCGGGCGCGCGCATGTGGATGCACAACAATTTCCTGGTCGAACGCTCTGGCAAGATGAGCAAGTCCTCGGGCGAGTTCCTGCGCCTGCAACTCTTGATCGACCGGGGCTATCACCCGCTCGCCTATCGCCTGATGTGCCTTCAGGCACACTATCGCAGCGAGCTGGAGTTTTCCTGGGAAGGGCTGGGCGCGGCGCTGACGCGATTGAAGCGCATGGTCATGGCCGTGGCCCAGCTCAAAGAGCGCGCGGAAGAAGGCGTCGATACCAGCGCCTGGCGCAGCCATGCCAAGCTGGCGCCGCTGGTGGAGCGCTTCGACGCCGCGATCAGCGATGATCTCAACACCGCCGTGGCGCTCACCGTGCTGGACGAGGCGGTGGCGCTCAAGAAGATCGACCCGGCGCTCAAGCTGGCGGCGATTGCGGCGTTCGACAGCGTGTTGGGCCTCAACCTGCTCACGCTCGATCGCACCGCCCTGCGCCTGCGGCCCAAGGCGGCCACGATCACCGAGGACGAGATCGCCCAGCGCATCGCTGCCCGCCACGAAGCCCGCGCCGCCAAGGACTTTGCCCGCAGCGACACCTTGCGCGATGAACTGGCGGCCCAGGGCGTGGACGCGATGGATGGCGACCCACTCGGCTGGGACTGGCGCTTGGGTTAAAAAGGCCCTTCGACAAGCTCAGGGCGAACGGGGATGAAAAGAAACTCTCTCTCTCCCGTTCGGGCTGAGCCTGTCGAAGCCCGCGCGCGCCACACCAATCACCCCTGATCGAGCAGCAGCAGTTCCAGCTCCACCTCCAGCGTGCGCTGCGGCAGCACGGCCTCGTCGGTGCGCACCACGGTCACATCGGCCACCACGGCGCCGGGCACGGTGAATTCGTGATCGGGCAGGGCGGCGATCAGCGCCTCGCCATCGTCGCACGCTTCCCAGCCGGTATAGCGCAGGATCACGGTGTGGCGCGCGCCGGAAAAGGTTACGCTGGCCCAGGGGCGTTCGCGGTGATCGATCAGTTGCGCGTTACGCCCGGCCAGCGCCAGCACGCTGCGCACCACGCGCGGCGCCAGGCCTGGCGCGACTCGGCGCGGGCGAGGGGCATTGCCGGGGCTGAAAGCATCGTGATTGCGCAGCATGGGAAGCAATCCTTTGTGTTGAAAACCCAATATGTTCATGAAATGTTCTTTGGCACTTTTGCCACTGTCGCGGCCATGCAGGCTGGTCTGGATGGTTAAGGACATGGCTTGAATCGCGACATGAAATTTCCTCGGATTCCGGTGTAGTCCTGTGGACAAATCCCGATAAAAATCCTATAAACCGCTGGATAGGCTTAGTGTCTAGGAAAAATCCTTCGAGTTTGGACGCACCATGGCGAAGTCTCTGGAATCTGTCGAAAGCGCTGGCACGATAGGCAAAGGTGGCGGCGAACCGCTCGATCCGGCGCGGGCGCGGCTGGTCGAACTGGCTGCCGCGCGGGGGGTTTCGCTCTCGGCGCTGTCCGGGCTGATCGGGCGCAATGCTAGCTATCTTCAGCAATTCGTGCGCAAGGGTTCGCCGCGCAAGCTGGAAGAGATCGATCGCGGCACCTTGGCGCGGTTCTTTGGCGTGGACGAGGCGGAACTGGGCGCGCCCGATCCGGCGGTGCATGTGCCCGCGGCGCTGCGGCAGGATGGCGTCGGTCTTTCCACGCCGCGAACCCAGGCCGAATGGGCTGACATTCCCCGCCTGGCGCTGGGCGCTTCGGCCGGGGCAGGGGCGCTGACGGCCGATGAAGTGCCGGTCGGCCGGCTGCGCTTTTCCAGCCGCTGGCTCAAGGCGCAGGGCCTCGATCCGGCCATGCTCAGCGTGATCGAGGTGGAAGGCGACTCGATGGAGCCGACGCTGCGCGACAGCGACGAAATCCTGGTCGACCGCACCCCGCGCCCCCTGCGCGCCGGCATCCACGTGATCCGCGTGGACGATGTGCTGCTGGTCAAGCGATTGGAAGCAGGCGCGGCGGGCATGATCCGCGTGATCAGCGACAACCCCGCCTATCCCCGTATGGAACGCCCCATGGCCGATGTGGACGTGGTCGGCCGCGTGGTGTGGAAGGGCGGCAAGATCTGAAGGTGCGGCGCGCCAATGGCTTGCCATTTGCCGGCGCGCTGGCCATTTCAGGGGCATGAACCAGACCCCATCCAGCACCCTGCCGCCCATGCAAGTGGCGATTCTGCCTGTTACGCCGTTGCAGCAGAACTGCACGCTGTTGTGGTGCACGGCCACGATGAAGGCGGCGGTGATCGATCCGGGTGGCGATCTCGACCGGATCAAGGCCCTGGTGGCCAAGGCTGGCGTGACAGTGGAAAAGCTGCTGATCACCCATGGGCACCTCGATCACTGCGGCGGCGCGGCGCAGCTGGCGCGCGACCTCGGCGTGCCGATCGAAGGGCCGCACGAGGCGGACCTGTTCTGGATCGCCAAGCTGGCCGAGGATAGCGGGCGCTGGGGCGTGCCGGCGGAAATCTTCACGCCGACGCGCTGGCTCGACCAGGGCGATACGGTCACGGTGGGCAATCTGACGCTCGATGTGCTGCATTGCCCGGGGCACACGCCGGGCCACGTGGTGTTCTTCCACCAGCCCTCGCGCTTTGCCGTGGTGGGCGACGTGCTGTTCCAGGGCGGCATTGGCCGCTGGGATTTCCCGCTCGGCAACTTTGACGATCTGGTCGCCTCGATCACCGGGCGGCTGTGGCCGCTGGGCGACGACGTGATGTTCAATCCCGGCCACGGCCCGCGCAGCACATTTGGCCATGAACGCGCGAGCAACCCCTGGGTGGGGGATGCCGCGCTCGCCTGAACGAGGCGGGCCTGATTCGTAGCGAATCAGGCCCGCAGGTTTTTCAGGCGTCGGCCGCGATGGAAATCGCCCAGACGGCAAGGCCAAGCAGCGCGAGAATCGTGGTCAGCGCGCCGATCATGCGCAGGCGCGAAGGCTGCTTGCCATCCATGCCCACGCCATGGGCAACGCGGCCCAGCATATAGATGCCCATGACGCCGAGCAGCCACGGGCTGCCCGGCCGCGCCAGTTCCACCAGGCCCGATAGGACCAGCACGATCGGGGCGCTTTCGATGAAGTTGGCCTGGGCGCGCATGCGCGCGACCAGCGGCGGATGGCCGCCATCGCCCAGCGCGATCTTGGCTTCGCGCCGCACCATGCCGATGCGCACCATCAGCCAGAAATTGAGAATCGCCGCCGCCCCGGCGGAAACCAGGGTGATGGGCAGGATGATCGGCATCGCGTATTTTCCCCTCTCGCATGTTCTGCCCAGGTTTTCTGCGCCGGTGCATGGGCCAAATGCCGCCTTTGCGACGAGGCCATGCTTGCAAAGCACCAGAAAATCCGTATAGGCGCGGCCTTCGCCCGTGATAGGCGATGCCGGTCCACCCGCTCTAATCCAGAACGGAAGCCGTATGAACCCTTCGTCGTGAGATGCGGGGTTGTGCGGTGGCACGGTTTTCCCTATCGCGCCCGCAATCGTTGTAATTTTCAGGAACAGGTGCCGAAATGGCCGTCCCAAAAAGAAAGACCTCCCCGTCCCGCCGGGGCATGCGCCGCAGCCACGATGCGCTGAAGGCAGAAGCATTCCACGAATGCTCGAACTGCGGTGAACTCAAGCGCCCGCACATGCTGTGCAACGCTTGCGGTCACTACAACGGTCGCGAAATCATCGCCGTCGGCGCCTGAGCCGATCTGACGGAGGGATGATCGGATCATGAGCCTGCCCAGAATCGCCGTCGATGCGATGGGCGGTGACGAAGGTGTGCGCGTGATGATCGAAGGCGCCGCGCTTGCGCGTCGGCGTCACGATCGCTTCAAGTTCCTGCTGGTCGGGGACGAGGCGAAGATCGCTCAAGCCCTTGACCATCATCCCAACCTTCGCAGCGCGTCGGAAATCCTCCACGCGCCCGAAGCGGTGGCCGGCGATGAACGGCCCACCCAAGCCCTGCGCCGCGCACGCACCACGTCGATGGGATTGGCCATCGATGCGGTGAAGCGTGGCGAGGCTGGCGCTGCGGTGAGCAGCGGCAATACCGGCGCGCTTATGGCCATGGCCAAGCTGGCGCTGCGCACCATGCCTGGCATCGATCGCCCGGCACTGGCTGCCCTCCTGCCCACGCTGGGCACGCACGATGTCATCATGCTCGACCTGGGCGCGAACACCGATTGCGATGCCCGCAATCTGTTCCAGTTCGCCATCATGGGCGCAGCCTATGCGCGCATCGTCCACGGGCTCGACAGTCCGCGCGTGCGCCTGCTCAACATCGGCACCGAAGAAACCAAGGGCACCGAAAACCTGCGCGATGCCGCCGCCCTGCTCAAGCAGGCCGCTGCCTCGCTCGCGCTGACGTTCGATGGCTTTGCCGAGGCGGACAAGGTCTCGCGCGGCGATTTCGACGTGGTCGTCACCGATGGGTTCTCCGGCAATATCGCGTTGAAAGCGATGGAAGGCGCCGCCCGCTTCGTGGGCGATCTGCTGCGTCGCAGCTTCGCCTCGTCGCTGCGGTCCAAGCTAGGCTTCCTGATCTCGCGCCCGGCGACCGAAACGCTCAAGCATCATCTCGATCCCAACAACCACAACGGGGCGGTTTTCCTCGGCCTCAATGGCGTGGTGGTGAAAAGCCATGGCAGCGCATCGGCCATGGGGGTGGCCAATGCCGTCGCCGTGACCGCGCGCCTCCTGGAGGAAAACCTGATCGAGCGTATCGCGGCCGACGTGGCTGCGGTCGATCCCGATACGATTCGCCAGCCGGCCCGGCGCCGTGCGGCCAACACGGAAGGTGAAACCGCGCTGTGACTCTGCGCTCGGTTATTACCGGCAGCGGTTCCGCTCTGCCGCAACGTGCCGTTTCCAATGCTGAAATGGCGCAGATGGTGGATACCACCGACGAATGGATCGTGGAGCGCACGGGCATTCGCAATCGCTATATCGCGGGGGAGGGCGAAACCACGTCCTCGCTCGCCATCCTCGCCGCGCGCCGCGCGATCGAGGCTGCGGGGATCGAACCTGCCAGCATCGACCTGATCGTGCTGGCCACGGCCACGCCGGATCAGACCTTTCCCGCCACGGCCACGATCGTGCAGCAGGCGCTGGGCTGCAATGGCGGCATGGCATTTGACGTCGCGGCGGTCTGCTCGGGCTTTCTCTATGCGATGGGTACGGCCGATGCCATGCTGCGCACCGGCATGGCGCGCCGCGCCCTGGTGATTGGCGCGGAAACCTTCAGCCGCATTCTCGATTGGGAAGACCGCACCACCTGCGTGCTGTTTGGCGATGGCGCCGGCGCCATGGTGCTCGAAGCGCGCGAAGTCGATCCGGCTGACGCGGCGGCGCCGGGCGTTCTGGCCACCCGCCTCCATGCCGATGGCGCCCACAACCAGCTACTCTATGTCGATGGTGGTGCCTCTACCACGGGCACGGTGGGCAAGCTGCGGATGAAGGGGCGCGAGGTGTTCCGCCACGCCGTCACCAATCTCGCCTCGGTACTGCAGGAAGTGCTGACCGACACCGGCCATGTTTCTGCCGATATCGATTGGGTGGTGCCGCATCAGGCCAACTACCGCATTCTCGATGCCACCGCGCGTAAGCTCGGTCTGCCGGCGGAAAAGGTGGTGGTGACGGTGGACCAGCACGCCAATACCAGCGCCGCTTCGGTGCCACTGGCGTTTGACACCGCCGTGCGCGACGGGCGCATCACCAAGGGGCACCTGGTGGTGTTCGAAGCGATGGGCGGCGGGTTTACCTGGGGGGCGTGCATCGCCCGCATGTGATTCGCGCCACTGTGGTGCCAAGTGATTTCACGACCGTTTTGGAGCATGGGGATGCCTGAAACGATCTGAAACAGTCCGATCATCGCTGGATTTTTGCTGCGCAGAAAATCCATCAGGGCTTTGACGGAATGGAGTGCATTGCCTGTCCTGCAAAACGCGCTATTGTATGGGACGGGAAGGGATTTTTTTACCGGGGGGTAAAACAACCATGCGTTCTGTTGGTACGCTGACACGGGCCGATCTGGCCGAGAGCATCAATCGTCGGGTCGGTCTTTCGCGGGCGGATTCGCTCGAAATGGTCGAGGCCATATTGCAGCACATGAGTGGTGCACTGTCCGAAGGCGAGAATGTTAAGATTTCCGGTTTCGGTACGTTCCTGTTGCGGGACAAGGCCGAACGCATCGGGCGTAACCCCAAGACCGGGGTGGAAGTGCCGATCACGCCACGGCGCGTGCTCACCTTCCGCGCCAGCCAGATGCTGAAGGATCGCATCAGCGACGGTTCCTGATAGAATGGATACATGACGGATAAGGGCCATCTCGTTTCTCCCGAAAGTGTGATTGATGATGGCAAGGCGCCCGATGCCTTGCGCACGATCGGAGAGGTGGCCCGGCTCCTGGGCGTGAAGCCGCATGTCCTGCGCTATTGGGAAGAGCAGTTTCCGATGCTGCGCCCGCTGACGCGCGCCGGTAACCGGCGCTATTACCGGGCCGAAGACGTGGCGCTCGTGGCCACGATCGACCGCCTGCTCAATCACGAAGGCTATACCATTCGCGGCGCCCGCCAGGCACTGGACGGTGACCTGCGCGTCAACGCGCCTGTGGCGTTGGACAAGGCCGACCAGGGCCCGGTCTCTGCACCGCTGGCAGCGGATCGGGAAACCGCGCCCATGGGCAAGGCCAGCCCCGCGTTGGAAACCGAGCTGGTTGCCGCGGTGGCGCGGCTGCGCGTGCATCTGGAACAGATTCGCAGCGGTCTGGCGGCGGCGCTCGAAGACGATTGACCCGGCCGGGCAGCTGCTGCGTCCGTGCCGCGTGCCGTGCTTCGCCCAAAAGGGAAAGGCGGCCTTTCCCTAAAAATCCGCTTCGTTTCATTTGTTTGCGCCGCGTTGCCCTTGTGGGCAGGGGCATGTGCTGGAACTCTGCCTGTTTGATCTGGTTCGAACGGCGGCAATGATGCCGAGTGGAGAGTTTCCCATGCTGAAAGGCAAGTTCTATGCGTCGCTGGCCGCTGCCGGCCTGGCGCTTGCGCTCACCCCCGCCGCCCAGGCCGCCGCGTCGAAGATGGTCGGTGGCGCCGCGATGGTTGGCACCAAGACGATCGTCGAAAACGCGTCGAAGTCGTCCGATCACACCACGCTGGTCGCCGCCGTCAAGGCCGCCGACCTGGTCGACACGCTGAACGGCAAGGGCCCGTTCACCGTGTTCGCGCCGACCAACGAAGCCTTTGCCGCGCTGCCGGCAGGCACCGTGGACACGCTGCTCAAGCCTGAAAACAAGGCGCAGCTAACCCAGATCCTCACCTACCACGTGGTGGCCGGCAAGGTGACTGCGGCTGACCTGATCGCCAAGATCAAGGCCGGCGGCTGCACTGCCACGCTGACCACGGTGGAAGGCGAACCGCTGACCGCCATGCTCGATGGCAGCAATGTCGTCCTGACCGACGCCAAGGGCGGCAAGGCCACGGTGACGATCGCCGATGTGCCGCAGTCCAACGGCGTGGTGCACGTGATCAATGCCGTGCTGATGCCGTAATGCTGTTGGGGGCGGGATAACATTCCCTCCCCCTGGCCCCCTCCCGCAAGCGGGAGGGGGAAACAGCTATCTCCCCTCCCGCTTGCGGGAGGGGCTTGGGGAGGGCGTGTCAGCCCTCTGCCAGCGCCTCAGCAATCAACTTGCGCGTATTGCCTACACCATACAGCGCGATGAAGCTGCCCATGCGCGGGCCCTGGGCAGAGCCCAGCAGCGTCTCATACAGCGCCTTGAACCAGTCACGCAGGGTTTCGAAGCCGTAGTGTGGGTCCTTGCCGATTTCATAGACGATATTCTGCAATTCCTCGGCCGTGGCATCGTCGCTCGTCGCGGCGAGTTCTTCGTCGAGGGCGGCCAGCGCCGCTGCCTCGCCAGCCTCGGGCTTGCGCCGCACCAGCGTGGGCGCGATGAAATCCCGGTTGTAAGCCAGCGCCCGCGTCACCAGCGCGTCGAGCGCGGGATGGGCGGCCGGATCGGCATTGTCGACATAGTTGGCAAGGTATGACCACACCTGTTCGCGCGTGGCATGGGCGCCCAGCACGCCGACGAGGTTGAGCAGCAGGCCATAAGTCACCGGCAGCTTGTCGCCCGCGCCAGATTGTTCGCCATTGGTGCGCAGCAGGTGCCACACCGGGTTGCCCAGTTGCTGCTCCACCGGCTGGCTGGGCAGCTTTTCGCGGAACTGCCAGTATTCATCGACCGCGCGGGGGATGATGCCCACGTGCAGCGACTTTGCGCTCTTGGGTTCGCGGAACAAGTAAAAGCCGAGGGATTCCTCGCTGCCGTAATCGAGCCATTGCTCGATGGTCAGGCCATTGCCCTTGGACTTCGAGATCTTTTCGCCCTTCTCGTCCAGGAACAGTTCGTAGATCAGGCCTTCGGGGCGGCGGCCGCCGAGCACCTGGGCGATGCGGCCCGATTGCGTCACGCTGTCGGTCAGGTCCTTGCCGCACATCTCGTAATCGACGCCCAGCGCCACCCAGCGCATCGCCCAATCGACCTTCCACTGCAGCTTGGACTTGCCGCCCAGGATTGATTGCTCGACCACCTCGCCGGTCACGTCGGTAAAGCGGATCATGCCGCTTTCGGCATCGACCACCTCGATCGGCACCTGCAGCACCTGGCCATTGCTGGGCGAGATTGGCAGGACCGGCGAATAGGTCTTGCGGCGTTCCTCGCGCAGGGTGGGCAGCATGATGCCCATGATGGCGTCAAAGTGGCGCAGCACGCTCTTGAGCGCTTCGTCGAAAGCGCCCGAATTGTAGCGTTCGGCGCCCGAGACGAATTCATAGTCGAAGCTGAAGCGATCGAGGAATTCGCGCAGCATCGCGTTGTTGTGGTGGGCAAAGCTTTCGTACTTGCCGAACGGATCGGGAATGCGGCTCAACGGCTCCTGCAGGTGCGCGGTGAGGAGGTCCTTGTTGGGCACGTTGTCGGGCACCTTGCGCAGCCCATCCATGTCGTCGGAAAAGGCGACCAGGCGCGTGGGGTGGCCACCGGTCAGCACTTCATAGGCGCGGCGCACCAGCGTGGTGCGCAACACTTCCTGGAAGGTGCCGATATGCGGCAGGCCCGAGGGACCATAGCCGGTTTCGAACAGCACCGGCACCAGCTCGCCCGCGCCGTCGCGTTTCCCGCCGGGATAGCGCTTGACCAGCTTGCGCGCTTCCTCGAACGGCCAGGACTTCGACACTTGGGCGGCGGTGGTGAGTTCGGTTTGGGTCATGGTTCCCGCCCTTTCGCGCCTGCCGCGCGCGAAGGCAAGGCATTTGGGGCGGTTGATGCGGCGGTTCCATGCGAAAATGCGGCACAGCCCGGGGGTGGGCTGTACCGCATTTCCGTGGAGGCTCCCGAAGCGGGTGTGGATGGGGGACTTACTTCAGGAGCGTCAGGACATTCTGCTGGTTCTGGTTGGCCTGCGAGATCATCGCGGTCGATGCCTGGGCGAGGATCTGCGCCTTGGCCATGGCGGTGGTTTCAGCAGAATAATCGGTATCGAGAATGCGGCTGCGCGCATCGGACAGGTTGGTGACGTTGTCGGTCAGGTTGTTGACCACCGATTGCAGACGGTTCTGACCGGCACCGAATTCGGCACGCACGGCCGTCACCTGCGCCAGGGCGGAGTCAATGTTGTCCATCGTGGTCGAAGCCTTGGCTGAATCGCTCACGTCCAGCGCCTGGGTGGTGGACGTAGCATCATAGGTCGATGCGCCCGAGCCGAACAGGATCTGGCCGTCGAACGCCTTGGAGCGCAGCGTGACCACGTTGGTGGTGTTGGCGCCGGCCTGGATATCGAGCGTGAGATCGTCGCTGCCATCGGTGGCGGGGGTGCTGGTCATCACCTTGAACACGTTGTTGCCGTTGAACAGGGTGTTGTTGAGCACGTCTGAAATCTGGGCGGTGAGGTTGCCCACTTCCGACTGCATCGCGGTGCGATCGGAATCCTGGTAGGTGGCCGACTTGGACTGGACCGCCAGTTCGCGGATGCGCTGGAGCATCGCGGTCACTTCGTTGAGCGCGCCATCGGCGGTCTGCGCCATCGAGATGCCGTCGTTGGCGTTGCGCACGCCCTGCTGCATGCCCTGGATCTGCGCGGTCATGGTGGTGGTGATGGCCAGGCCCGCGGCATCGTCCTTGGCGCTGTTGATGCGCTTGCCGGTCGACAGGCGCTGCATCGCAACGCCGGTCTGTTGCGACGCGGTGATAGAGGCGTTGGCGGCACGAAGCGCCGCGATATTGGTGTTGATGACTGCCATTTTCCCATTCTCCACTATGGGTTGAGTGACGATCCGGCGGTTCCCATCCGGTTCGCCAGCAAAAACGGCGCCGGCGCGGATTGTTTAAGTGGAGGGGGTGGGGCACGGGTGTATGCTTGCCCCTCGTTCCATTTTCGTTCACAGGTTCGGGCATGGCTGTCCCTGCTGCTCCAGACCCGGGCAATCCCGCCCCGCCGGCGCTCGATCTGCCCGCAGTCCATGCCAGCCACAGCGGCTGCTGGCTGCGCGGGGTGGATCTGTTCCCCTCCACCCGCACGGTGGGCAAGGGTGAGGCGATCGTGGCGGCGGCCGATACGCCGCTGCTGATGCTCAATGCGCCGCTGGTGGCAAGCCGGCTGGGCTATCCCGATCTGTCGGGCCTCGATCTGCTCGAGCTCTATGCCTTCGTCCATCCTGCGCGATTCGTGGTACCCACGCCCAAGGGGCTGGCCAATGCGCTGGGCCTGCCGCAGCCGGCCGGAGACGCCGATGTCCCGCTGCTGTTGCAGCAGGCGGCGCAGGCCTTGCTGGCCACCACTGCTGCGGCCGATTGGCCAGAGCGGGAAGGGGCGTGGAGCGCGCTGCAATCCATGATCAAGCTGCGCTGGCCCTGGGCCACGCTGCTCACCGGGCAGATCGCCCGGCCCGAACGCGCCGAGCGCTGGCTGTTTTCCCGCCTGCCGGAATGGGACGAGGCGGGCGAGCGGCCGCAGCCCGCGCAAGTCGTGCTCGATCCGCAGGCGGTGGAGACGCGGCTCGCCACGCTGACCGGTGCCGGGGCGGAAGACCGGCCAGGCCAGCGCGCCTTTGCGCGCGAGGCGGCGCAGATGTTTGCGCCGCGCCGGGGGGCGCGGCAGCCGCACGTGGTGCTGGCCCAGGCCGGCACCGGCACCGGTAAGACGCTGGGCTATCTGGCGCCGGCATCGCTGTGGACGCAGCAATCGGGCGGTACGGTCTGGGTTTCCACCTATACCAAGGCGCTGCAACGGCAGCTGCGCCGCGAAAGTGCGCGTGCCTTTGCCATGCCGCCGCCGGGCAGCAAGGCGCCGCCTCCGGTGGTGGTGCGCAAGGGGCGCGAAAACTATCTGTGCCTGCTCAATCTGGAAGACGCCTTGCAGGGCGGCTTTACCGGGCGGCCGGCGATCCTCGCGCATCTCGTGGCGCGCTGGGCGGCCTATAGCCAGGATGGTGACATGATCGGCGGCGATCTGCCCGGCTGGCTGGGCACGCTGTTCCGCAAGCGCGGCATCGCCGCCCTGACCGACCAGCGCGGCGAATGCGTCTATGCCGGCTGCCCGCATTATCGCAAATGCTTCATCGAACGTGCCGCGCGCGCCAGTGCCGAGGCAGAGCTGGTGGTGGCCAACCACGCGCTGGTCATGGTCAACGCCGCACGCGGCCGCGATGTCGCGCAGCGCCCCACGCGCATCGTGTTCGACGAAGGACACCACGTGTTCGATGCGGCCGACAGCACGTTTGGCGCGGCGCTGACCGGGGCCGAGGCGATCGAGCTGCGCCGCTGGGTGATCGGCCCGGAAGGCAAGTCACGCGGGCGGCGGCGCGGGCTTTCGGCGCGGCTGGCCGATGTCGCCAGCTATGACGAAGGTGGCGCCACGGCGATCACCCAGGCGCGCGAGGCCGCTGAGCTTTTGCCCGGTGACGGCTGGCTGGCGCGGATTGGCGAAGGCACGCCCGATGGCCCGGTGGAGCGTCTGCTTGCCGCCGTACGCGCCACCGTGCTCGCCCGCGATGAAAGCGGCGGCACCGAGGCCGGCTATGGCCTGGAAACCGAAGCGGCGCAACTCGATGGCCCGATGCTGGAAGCCGCCGCCGCCGCGCTCGAAGCGCTGGAAGACCTGCGCCAGCCGCTGCTGCGCCTGACCCTGCGCCTGGAAGCGATCGTGGAGGAAGGGCCCGACTGGCTCGACGGCCAGGCGCGCGCGCGGATCGAGGGCGCACGCAGTGCCATCCAGTGGCGCACCGACCTGCTCGCGGGTTGGATCGCGCTGCTCGGGCGGCTGGGCGGGCCGGCCGATCCCGATTATGTGGACTGGCTGGCCCTCGATCGCTCTGATGGCCGGGAATGGGACATGGGGCTGCACCGCCACCATCTCGATCCGATGAAGCCCTTTGCCGAAGTCGTGCTGGCGCCGGCCCATGGCGTGCTGATGACCTCGGCCACGCTGACCGATGGCGGCGACTGGAGCGGGGCGATCACCCGCAGCGGTGCCGCGCGGCTGGAGGTGCAGCCCGAACTCTTCGCCGCCAAGAGCCCGTTCGACTATCCCAACCAGGCGCAGGTGCTGATCGTGACCGACGTGCCGCGGGGCGATATCGCCGCGCTGGCGGGCGCCTATGCCCGCCTGATCGAGGCGAGCGGCGGCGGCGTGCTGGGCCTGTTCACCGCGATCCGCCGCTTGCGCGCGGTGCATGGGCGCATTGCCGATCGCCTGGCGCGCGCCGGGCTGCCGCTCTATGCCCAGCATGTCGATCCGATCGATACCGGCACGCTGGTGGATATCTTTCGCGACGATCCGCGCGCCTCGTTGCTCGGCACCGACGCGCTGCGCGACGGGGTCGATGTGCCGGGCCAGTCGCTGCGCCTGGTAGTGATGGAGCAGGTGCCCTGGCCCAAGCCATCGATCCTGCACCGCGCCCGGCGCATGGCCGCCCCGCGCGAAGAGGGCGGCGCGCAGGGGCACGATGACCGCATCATTCGCGCGCGCCTGGCCCAGGCATTCGGCCGCCTGATCCGCTCGGCCGATGACAAGGGCCATTTCGTGGTCCTCTCCTCTGCCTTCCCATCGCGCCTGCTGTCTGCCTTCCCCGAAGGCACGCCAGTGCGCCGGGTCAGCCTGGAGCAGGCTTTACAATCCATCGCCGGCCGTGTTGATGAGGCGGTGTTGGCATCGAAAGTCGAAAGTTCGCCGTGAAGACGCTCGCCCTGTTCCGCCATGCCAAGTCTGACTGGAGCGACGCCCGCGCCCGCGATTTCGACCGTCCGCTCAACGAACGCGGCCAGCGCGGCGCGCTCGCCATGGGCGAGCATGTGCGCGACAGCGGCCGCCGCTTTGACCGCGTGATCGCCTCGCCGGCGGTGCGCGTGGCCGAAACCATCGAATGGGCCAGCAAGGCGTGGAACCGCGTGTTTCCGGTGGAATGGGACCGGCGCATCTACCTCGCCAGCTCGGCCACGCTGATGGACTTGCTGCGCGAATTGCCCGGCGATCCGGGCAGCGTGCTGATGATCGGCCACAATCCGGGCCTGGAAGACCTGATCTTCGATCTGGTGCCCGATGATGGATCAAGCCCCTTGCGCGATGTGGTGGAGGCCAAGTTCCCGACCGCCACTTTCGCCGTGTTGGAATTGGACGTGGCGCGCTGGGCGGATGTGGACGCGGGTTGCGCGCGGCTGGTTGACCTGACGCGGCCACGCGATCTCGATCCGGCACTGGGGCCGCAGCCGCACGGGTGAGGGCTGGGCTCGCCCAGTTGCAGATGTTCGATACGTGGCGCAGAAACGCGCAATGAGCAGCATCGCAGACCTTCAAATGATCCAAATCATTTTGCACTGGGCTTGGGATCCGATCGGCGTGCGCGGTATCGAGGGAGCCTCCGACGAATACGACATGTACGCGCTTCAAGTGCTGAAGCTGCTCGAAACCGATGCGCCGACCGACGAAATCGCCAATCATTTGACAGCTATAGTCTGCGATCGAATTGGGCTTCCCAGTAATCCGGATCGAGATAGCGACGTCGCCACGATGTTAAGCCAACTTTACGCCATCGGTCGATAGCAGCGAGGAACAGCGATCCACCAATCTCGGACGTTTCAGTCCACTTCGCGAGGCGTCACGCTTTTGGAACTGATGCGCCCTATCGTCGGGGCCGCTCTTTTTCCAAATTTCCACACAAAGCCACGAAGACACGAAGAGAAGGGGCTTCTTCGTGGCTTCGTGGCTTCGTGTGCAATCATTCTGAGAATCACGCGCGCCTGGTTCGGGCGGGGTATTGAGGGATAAAGCTGGACCCCGGATCAAGTCCGGGGTGACGTTAGGCATTTGATTTAAGGTGTTTAAAATACCTCACAGTCTTCGTCACCCCGGACTTGATCCGGGGTCCAGCTTCTTCTTAG
>NZ_LJHO01000050.1:0-1071 GCF_001295765.1 Novosphingobium sp. AAP1
GCTCGCTGCTTGCGGTTGTCGCTGGGCCAGACGTGGACCAGCCGGACGTCCAGCCGCTCGGCCTGTGTGCGCAGGAACGCTAGATTGTGCATATGGGGCGTGTAGAAGGTCACGACCAAAAGGACGCAGTGCAGCAAGCTTTCTGTCGTCTGATGCAATAGAAAGGCAGCCTCCTTATTGAAGGCCTGATCTTTCGCGTCTTTGGCAAGCTTGAACTTGCGCATCGATGCCGGAAACCACTCCTCAAAATACTCCTTCGCCATCATGAGTGCGGCATGCGGCGTCTTGGGCTTGGGCTGGTGCAGTTCGGTGTCATCGCTCTGGTAAAGCGCGATGCCATCGCGGGCCACATCCATGAAGAAGTAGCGCCCATGGGCCAGCCCGTCGTTCACCTCCTGCAGGGTGTGGACGATGAAATTGACCGGGGTCTTGATCGTGCCGGCAATGCCGTACTCGCGCATCAGCCGATCATCGACCTTGGCCCAGTACTTGACCCGGTCGGTCAGGCGCTTGTCGTTGACGATGATGAGGAGGTCATAGTCTGACTGGTAGCCCTTGGCGGTGTGCGGCTCGTCGACCCAGCCGCCGCGCGCATAGCTGCCATAGAGAATGACCTTGAGAATGCGGCCCTTCTTCTTCCACTCGTGCGAGGCCAGGGCCAGCGCGTCCTCGAATTCCTCGAAGACGATCTGCACCACGCGTTCCAGCTCGCGCTGCTTGTTGGCGGGAAGATGGTCGAGATCGCTGCGCATGATAGCGGCACCCTGTCGCGACGGCCGCCCGATGGCAAGTCATCGGGCGGCCTGAATTTTTCACCACGGCCACCAGCGCTGCCACCAGTGCCCATAGACCGCACGGGTCAGCGTGGAGAGGGCCTTGGCCAGCTCGGCCTGCACCTGCTCGACGGTGATGCCATGACGCTGGGCCAGTTCGGCATAGCTGGCGCCCTCGAAGCGCACAGCCGCGAAGATCGCGCGCTGGCGCTTGGTCATCCGACGCAGGCCGCGCTGGCCTCGGCGCCAGAACGTGCGTGGCGACAGGGTCGGCAGGACGGGCGTACCCCATTCGGGC